>URLZ01000068.1 GCA_900548895.1 uncultured Akkermansia sp. | reverse complement strand
GCGCTGTCCTTCTGCTCCTCCGCGGGGGCGGTGAAGGAGGCGGCGGCGTAGCCGAGGGGAAAGCGAGCCTTGCCCGACAGGTCGCAGAGCAAGTCGCAGCGCTCGTAGCCCAGCTCCTCCATGAGTCGGCGCACGGCATCCCCCTGATCATGCCCGACCTCGAGCATGACGAGAGCCCCCGGGGCGAGGTAGGGCCGCGCCTCATCGAGAAAGCGGCGCACCACGTCCAGCCCGTCGGGGCCGCCGTAGAGCGCGAGAGCCGGATCGTGCTGCACCTCGGCGGCCAGCGGCTCGCCGTCGGGCACGTAGGGCAGGTTCGCCACGACGAGGTCAAAGGGGCTGGGCGGAATGAGCCTGTCGCTGCCCTCCTCCGCCCTCCAGGCGCTGAAGAGGTCGCTGGCGTAGGTGCGCACGCGCGCGCCGAGGGCCGTGGCGTTCTCCAGCGTCAGCGAGAGCGCCGCCGGCGAGACGTCCGCCAGCACGACCTCGGGCTCGAGCGGTGCGAGCTCCAGCGCGAGTGTGATGCCCAGCACGCCCGAGCCGCAGCCCATGTCGAGCACGCGCAGCCCGCGGCGGCGCGCCGTGCGCTGCAGGACCAGCGTCGCGAGCTCCTCCGTCTCGGGGCGCGGAATGAGTGCTCGGGCATCGGTGCGAAACTCGCGGCGATAAAACTCCGTGCTGCCCAGCAGGTGTTGCAGCGGCTCGCCGCGGCCTCGACGGCGCAGCAGCTCGCGCAGCACGCTGAGCTTCTCCTCGTCCACCGGGTCCTCATAGTGCAGATACAGCCACGTGCGGTCGCAGCCCAGCACGTGCGTGAGCAGACTCTGCATGGAGAAGCGGGGCGCATCGACGCCGCGCGCGCTCAGGTAGTCCGTGCCTGAGCTCAGAATGTCGCGGATGATTTTCATGAAGATCGGTAAAAGGGGGCGTGGGGAGCTTCCCCAGCGCCTCGCGAGAGCCCTTTGGCGCTCGCACCTGCGCCGCACTCGCGGCAGCGGCTTGTGGCTGCCGGGGCCGGCGCTCGGAGCTCTCCGCCGCTCGGGGCCGGGTGGCCGCTCGGAGCCGGAGGACAGGGGGAGAGCAGGTGATGGCCGAGGAGGCGGGAGACTCGTCCTTCGGGACTCAGCCGGAGAGCTCGCTGAGGCGCTCCTGCATCTCGGCGTGCTGCATGCGCTCGATGAGCTCGTCGAGCGCCCCGGTGCTCAGCACCACGTCGAGATTGTAGGCCGTGTAGCCGATGCGGTGGTCCGTCAGGCGGTTCTGCGGAAAGTTGTAGGTGCGGATCTTCTCCTCGCGCCCGCCGGAGCCGATGAGCGCGCGGCGCTTCTCCGAATAGCTCTGCTGCGCCTCCTTCTGCTTCATCTCGTAGAGACGCGCGCGCAAGATGCGCATACCCGTCTCGCGGTTCTTGATCTGAGAGCGCTCCTGCTCGCAGCGCACCATGATGCCCGTGGGCAAGTGAAAAATCTGCACGGCGGACTCCGTTCGGTTCACGTGCTGGCCGCCGGCCCCGCCCGAGCGGCAGGTCTCAATGCGCAAATCCTCCGGCCGAATCTCGACATCGACCTCCTCCGCCTCCGGCAGCACCGCCACCGTCGCCGTCGAGGTGTGGATGCGCCCCTGCGTCTCCGTCTCCGGCACCCGCTGCACGCGGTGCACCCCGCTCTCGTACTTCAGGTAGCGAAAAACCTCCTCGCCGCTGACGCGCGCCGTCACCTCGCGGAAGCCGCCGATATCGCTCGGGCTCGCGTCCAGAATCTCGAAGCGCCAGCCGCGGCTCTCGGCATAGCGCTGGTACATCCCCAGCAGATCCGCCGCAAAGAGAGAGGCCTCATCGCCGCCCGTCCCCGCGCGAATCTCGATGAGCGCATCGCGATCCTCCGCGGCATCGCGGGGCAGCAGGCTGTACTGCACCTGCTCCGTGAGTGCATCGATGCGCGCCGAGAGCTCCTCGCACTCGGCGTGCGCCATCTCCGCCAGCTCGGCATCATCCCCGCTCATGAGCTGCTCATTGGCTGCCCGCTGGCGCTGCAAATCGCCGAGCTGCTCCCAGAGCTCCATCAGCTCGCGGGTGCGGCGGTGCTCGCGCATGAGCTCCTCAGCCCGGGCACGGTCATCGAAGAGCGCCGGATCAGCGATGAGCGCTTCCAGCTCGCGCAGGCGAGCCCGGCGCTTTTCGATGAGAGAGGAGTAGTCCATGTTGCGGCAGCATTGTAGCCTGACGCCACGGACGGCGCAAGCCTAATGTCCTCACATTCGGCGCGGTTGACGGATTTTTGGACTTGCATTTCCCCGGCCTCGCTGCTAAAATGCCCCTGCGCGCGAGCGCTGCGTTAGTCCCGTGGTGTAACGGTAGCACAAGAGATTTTGATTCTCTTTGTCCAGGTTCGAACCCTGGCGGGACTATTCGCCGGCGCCCTCGGCAGCCTGAACTCGGCTGCCGGGGGCGCTTTTTTTGTGGTCGCCCAGAGTCGCTGTCCGCGCCGTGGTCGGTCGTTGCGATTGTCGGCTGACCACAGCCGCTTTTGCACCCGGGGCTCGGCACGCCCCGGGTCTGCGAAAGGGGATGGCGGCAGAGAAAGGAGTGGCGGAGAAGAGAGGGGCAGGGGCTCGGAGAGGAGCGC
>URLZ01000067.1 GCA_900548895.1 uncultured Akkermansia sp. | reverse complement strand
AGTCTCATTCAGTCTCATTTAGTCTCATTCAGTCTCATTTAGTCTCATTCAGTCTCATTCAGTCTCATTCAGTCTCATTCAGTCTCATTCAGTCTCATTCAGTCTCATTCAGCCTCATCGAGAAAGGTCGAGACACCCGATCAAACTGCCCTCGATCCGCCCTCTTACCCTCACACGGGGGGCCTTCAATCGGCCTTGGGGCCTTCTCGCGGAACATCCCTCCCCTGCGGATGAGCAGAAGAGGAGAGCATCACGGGGCCTGATGCGGCTGCGTTGCGCCTATTCCTCCTTCTACTGAGCGCCGCGGGCTTCCAGATATCGCGCGGGTTTGAATACCAGAGTCTTGTCATCGGCGTCATAGCTGAGGAACCATTCGTTGCCGAGGTAAAAAGCGGGCTCGGGTGACTCCTGCCACTTCCAGCCGGAGGCTTTTAAGTCATCCCAGAAGGAGCGGGGCGGGTTCTCGTCGAGCTCAATCCAGACGACGCCGTAATCCAAGTGGTGGTAGGCCTTGTGGATCTTGAGCTGATCGCAGTTCACGGACAGAACCCGCTCGACTTGCTCGACCTCCACCTCGGAAACCTCATCGCACGAGACTAGGAAGGCGGAGGTGAAGAGGAGGAGGGAGCAGAAGACGCTGAACAGGGACAGGAGGGATACAATCGTTTTGATCATGGTTGAAGGCGCGTTGGGGCTTGGTTTCCGTCGGGGTGTTTCATGGGGATAGGTGATGGCGGGCGTGCTCGGCAAGCAGCATGCCTCAGCCTGCGTTCAGCCGGCGCAAGGCATCGGCGGCCATGTTCGCCCAAGGCTTCCAGTCTTCGCGACTCTCAGCACGACGATCGTCGGTGATTTTGCGGTAGTACTCCACGGCCTTTTCCCGAGAGGCCGGCACGCCCAGGCCTTTTTCATAGCACTCCGCCAATCGGAACATGGCTTCCGGCTCGTCCCAGTATGCTGCCGCACCGTACCAATAGACCGCCTGCTCCCATGATTGGGGCACCCCTTCACCCAGAGCATAGAAATGAGCGAGTTTGAGAGCCGCTTCCGTACTCGCTGTTTCGCGTCGGGCTGTCTGCTCAGCGGCCATGCGGTAATACCGGATGGCTTCCTCTCGGGATACCGGGACGCCGAATCCCTCCCAGCAGCAGTTAGCGTAATCCGTCTGAGCGTAGGCATCTCCCTGGTCGGCAGCGCGCCGAAAATACGCCGCTGCCTTCTCCGGCGACTTCGGCACGCTGATCCCGGCCCGATAGGCTATGCCCATAGAGTGCTGCTCTTCGGAATCCTCCGGATCAATGATGAATTTTCCCTCACTGACTTGCGAGTAGGGAACGTTGACGCGATAGGGGCTGTCGTCTTCATCCCCACTGAATCCCGGCCCCGGGTAGGGAATGACTTCGCCGCTGTGCGCGTCGACAAAGAAGCCAACCAGTCGAGGGCGAGAGAACTTGAAATTTCTCTTGCTGCGAAAGAAATAATAATGACGGAAGATGCTGATCCTCGGGTCGCGTTCCTCGATGGTCAGATCTCTGAGATCACGCCCCCGGCGCTCTCCTTCCTCCGGATGCGTCTCCACATAGGCGCGCACCGCTTCGAGAGCCTGCTGCGGGCTCACGGGAAGATGGCGGCTGCATTCCATGGCTTCTTCAATCCCTAGCATGGTGACTTCCCTGCCCAGCCACAGAAAGCCGACGGACTCACTGTCCTCGTGCAGCGCCGCTTCGAGCTGCACCAGAGAAGCGGGCGTCTCGTCGTCCGCGGATTGTCTCTCACAGGCTATCGCGGACAGCGCCCCTATCGCCGCCACACAGGCTCTGACGAACATGAAGGTTCTCATACGGCTTCTTTGTTGTTTTCCTTGGTGCGCGCCTGTGCCGGGGGAGTCCGGCGACCCTTCTCGGACACTCGGGAGTCCGTTTTACCCCCGAGCACGGGTAAACACGCGTCTATCTTATATCATGCGGGACCCTGCGGATCAAGCTCTTTCGTTGCCGTGACGCCGCCGCTCGGGGCGGGGCGGCCTCGGGGTTCACGCATCGCCGGGGGTGTCTTCATCGGAGGGGGAAGCGCCGGAGCCGCCTTCACCCGAGGGGATGGAGGCGGGGTCCGGCACGTTGCGCGCGCCGGCGTCGCGCAGGTGTTTGTAGATCTTGGCCTTGACTTCCGCATCCATTTCGATGTTCTCTTTCACCAACTGCGCCGGCGTGGCGCCCTGCTTGTCCTTGGCGTTGGGATCTGCGCCGGCGAGCAGGAGGAGGCGGACGGGTTCCGCGGTGTCGACCATGTTGGCCGCGGCGGCGTCATGCAGAGGCGTGCGCCCGGCGGTATCCCGTGCGTCTACCTTGGCTCCGGCGGTCAGAAGAGCGGCAAGGTTGTCCGGGTTCTCGAGGTGCGCGGCTTCGTGCAGGGGTGTGCGGCCCTTGTTGTTGGGCATGTTCACGTCGGCGCCGGCTTTGATCAGCTCTCGCAGCACTTCGATGTTACCGGGTCGTCCCATGAAATACTTCCGAAAGTCCTGCCAGCCGGCGGCCAAAATCAGCGGGGTGTTGCCCTCCTTGTCGCGGGCATTGATGTCTGCTCCGGCTCGAATGAGCTCGCGGGCCACTTCACCGTCGCAGTCGCTGCCTGCTGCGAGCAGGATGGACCAGCCGGCACCCCCGTCCCCCTCCGTTACGGGGGCTCCGGCTTTGATGAGCAGGCGGATGAGCTCGGCGCTTCCCCCCATGGTGATCTGGTAGCTGAGGGCCTGTCGCCCGGGGGTGCTCGCTCCGGCAGCCAGCAGGGCGCGGGCGACTTCGGCGTTCTTCGCTGTGTCCAGCGGCGTCAGTCCCTCGTCCATGCGGGCGTTGAGGTCGGCCCCGGCCGCGGCGAGGGCGCGGACGATTTCGGCATTGGCCGCGACGTGCAGGGGGCTCAGGCCGCTGTGAACCGATTCGGGCGGACTATCTTGCATTTCATCGGGCATGGCGAAGTAGTCGCTGCTTGTGGCTCGGGGGTCTGCCCCCGCGGCCAGCAGGGCGCGCACTTCCCGGGTCTTGCCGTCCTTGGCGGCCCGATACAGGGGCGTCATGAGGCGGCGGGGTTGCTCCGGCTCGTTCAGGAAGATGTTGACGGAGCCCGGCTGTGCCTTGTCGGAGGCGGGGGCTTCACCCGGCTGCTGCTGCTGCGTGCTGAGGCAACTGACGAGCAAGGCGGCGCTGAGGAGGGTGAGGGATGGGGTGATGTTCATGGGTGAGGGGGTGAAGGGGGAAAGGGGGTGGGCGGTTTGGCTTCCGGGCCCGGGTGGGTGCCGGATGGGGGCACGTTTCCTTATATCATTGGTGGTGTGGCGGGTCAAGCTCTCTTTTGATGGAGGGCGGGGCGCCGGGCAGGACGGTTCGGCGGGTTGGCTTGGGGGGATTCAGCGGGGTGGTGTGG
>URLZ01000066.1 GCA_900548895.1 uncultured Akkermansia sp. | reverse complement strand
AAAGGGAAGCGCTTTGTTCTGCTCCGAGGCAGGGAAACTCTCGACTCAGATGCCAGGGAGGAACTCAGAAAGCTTAGCAGTCTGAACCGGAACCTCTACATCGCTTATCTGCTCAAGGAGAAGTTCAGGGAAGTCTTTCGCTCCAAGGATGAAAACACGGCGATTCTGCGCCTAATCCTCTGGATCAGAATGTGCATGAAGAGCAAGGTGAGCCAGTTGAAACGCTTTGCGAAGGGCATCAGCGAGAAGTTCAATGGGATTATCAACGGGATACGCTACAGGATCAATTCGGCTCGGATAGAATCAGCCAATGCAGCGATCAAACGCATCCAATCCAAGGCTTGCGGGCTGGCTGATATGGAGTACCTGTTCTTGAAAATGCGCCAAGGGCACTTCTTGCGCCTTCAAAGACGCCACAAGACCTCCCACGACTACTACCAGCAGATTTGAAACAGACCCTCGGCCGGTGAAGCGGATGCTTTTCCGGTTGACTTTTCGTCAACTTACACTAAAATTCGTCCCGCAAGATTCACCTCTCAAGACAGAACCTTCCCCGGTATTTTACACACAGATATGGCTCAACAGAACGCAATCTCGCCCACGCGCGCTCAGGACTTCCCCGAGTGGTACCAGCAAGTCATCAAAGCCGCCGACCTCGCCGAAAACTCCGAGGTGCGCGGCTGCATGGTCATCAAACCTTGGGGCTATGCCATCTGGGAACTCATCCAGCAGCAGCTCGACGCTGAATTCAAGCGCACCGGCCACACCAACGCCTACTTCCCGATGCTCATCCCCGTCGCCTACTTGGAGAAGGAGGCTGAGCACGCCGAAGGCTTCGCCACGGAGTGCGCCGTCGTCACCCATCATCGCCTCGAGGCCGTCAAGGATCTCGAGACCGGCAAGACCCGCATGATTCCCGCCGGGGAGCTGACCGACAAATACGTGATTCGCCCGACGTCAGAGACCGTCATCGGCGCTGCCTTCTCGCGCTGGCTGGAGTCCTATCGCGACCTCCCCTTCAAGGTCAACCAGTGGTGCAACGTCATGCGCTGGGAAATGCGCCCGCGCATCTTCCTGCGCACCGCCGAGTTCCTGTGGCAGGAGGGACACACCGCCCACGAGACCCGCGAGGAAGCCGAGCATGAGACGGCGACCATGCACAAGGTCTACGAGGACTTTCAGCGCGATGTGCTCGCCGTGCCCTCCATCCCCGGCGAAAAGACCGAGCACGAGCGCTTCCCCGGCGCCGTCCGCACCTTCACCGTCGAAGCCATGGTGCAGGATCGCAAGGCGATTCAGGCCGGCACCTCGCACTTCCTCGGCCAGAACTTCGCCAAGGCGCAGAACATCAGCTTCGCCGACCGCAACAACCAGCGCCAGTTCGCCTGGACGACGTCCTGGGGCGTCTCCACGCGCATGATCGGCACGCTCATCATGGCTCACTCGGACGACGATGGCCTCATCTGCCCGCCGCGCGTTGCACCGAAGCAGGTGGTCATCATCCCCGTCACGCCGAAGGCCGAAACGCGCGACGCCATTCTGGCTCACTGCCGCGAGCTGGCCGACAAGCTCAGCGCGCAGAGCTTCCACGGCCTGCCCGTCCGCGTCAACGTCGATGAGCGCGACCTCGGCGGCGGCACCAAGAAGTGGGAGTGGATCAAGAAGGGCGTGCCCGTGCGCCTCGAAATCGGGCCGCGCGATCTGGAGAAGGGCAGCGTCTGCCTCTGCCGCCGCGACCGCCCGACGGGCGAAAAATCCTTCGTCGCCGAGTCCGAGCTCGTCGAGGGCATCGTCGCTCTGCTCGACGACATTCAGAACGCCCTGCTCACGCGTCAGCAGCAGTTCCGCGACAGCCACATCCGCCCCTGCAACAGCCTCGAAGAGCTCAAGGCCAACTTCTGCGGTGAGGGCGATGCCGACTGGTTGCTCTGCCCCTGGGACGGTTCCCCGGAGCAGGAGGAGGAGCTCGGCAAGAGCCTCCGCATCTCCATCCGCTGCATCCCGCAGGGCGACATGGGCAGCGGCCCCGAGGCCCCCTGCATCCTCACCGGTCGCCCCACCACGCGCCGCGTCCTCTGGGCCCGCAGCTACTGATGCCTCCTTGAGCCCCGCGGGAGCCCCGCCCGTGATGCAGTGTGCCGCGGGCGATTCGGACGACTCCCCACCGCCTTCGCGCCCCGCAGCTTCTGAGCTGTGGGGCGCTTCGCTTGCATCGGGCTCACGACGTCGCCCGCCTGCGGTGCCGAGCGTGGGGAACGAATGAGGCCTCCCGTCATGGGCCCCCATCAGCCATCCCGCGCGCCCTATGTACGGCGTCCCTCAGCACGGCGACTAAACCTCAGGCCCGCAGCGTGCTGACTTCGCGCTGGAGTCGGTTCAGAAAGCGGCCGGCGTGGGCCCCGTCCATCTGCGTGTGGTGAAACTGAAACGAAATCGGCAGGTAGCAGCGCCACCACCGCTTTCGGTATCGCCCCCAGATGATGAAGGGATTGTTGAAAATGCCGCTATTCATGCCGACGGCACCGTCGAGCTCCGTCTCGACAATGGCCGAGGTGCCGATCACCATGCAGTCGGCAGAGAGATCTTCATCGCGGCAGCTCCGCGCCACCGCCTCCGTGCGGGTGAGATAGCGCCGATTGTACTCGGTGAGATCTTCCGTGAACTCCACATCGCAGGAGCTCACCTCCTTGTCGCGGTTGCGCACGATCGTGTTCACGGCGAGGCGCTCGTATTGCAGCAGCTTGTCGCCGACCGGCAGCAGATAAAACTCCCGCATCCCGGCGGCCGCCTTGCCGATGCAGTACGTGAGCAGCATATTGAACTTGAGACCCTTTCGTCGGCTGACACGCAGCAGGTTCGTCACATCCAAAGTCTTGAAAAAGCTCACCATGGGGTTCGGCGCGTGCATCCAGAGCTCGTAGGCTCGCGCGCGGGGCGTTTGTTCCGGGGAAATTTCCTGAGGCATGATGACAGTGGCGGGTGTGCGGGTTCCCCCGCATCAGGGGGACGCTCAGTATAACACGGCAGACCGCCTGCGGCAACCGCTTTCTCTCACGAGCTCTCCCGAAATAAGTTTGCCAAGGGCTCGCGTTCATGGTATGCTGCGCCCATGCCTCGCTTCGCCCTCATTTCGCTCGGTTGCTCCAAGAACCTCGTGGATTCGGAACTCATGGCCAGCCGCTTGCTGGCTGCGGGTTATGAGAAGACGGAGCCTGACCAAGCTGAGGCCCTGCTGATTAACACCTGCGCCTTCATCGACCCGGCCAAGCAAGAGGCGATTGACACGATCATTGCGGCCTCTCGAGCCCGCGAGGCCGGAGAGGCCCCGGCCGATCAAAAGCTCGTGGTGACAGGCTGCCTCTCGCAGCGCTACGCGAAGGATCTCGTGAAGTTACTGCCGGAGGTGGACTGCTTTGTGGGCGTGGATCTCATCGGCGAGATCGACTCCATTGTGAAGGCGACCTTGGAGGGGCGCGCGGAGAAAATTTACAGCACGAAGGTCTCGACCCTGCTCCCCGATTTCTCGGCGTCGCGCTTCCGCCTGACGCCCTCACACTACGCCTACGTCAAGATTGCCGAGGGCTGCAACCACGCCTGCGCCTACTGCGCTATCCCCCGCATCCGCGGTCGCCATCGCAGCCGCCCGCAGGCCAACGTGGTGCGCGAGGTACAGGGGCTCGTGGCTCAGGGCGTCAAAGAGATAAACCTCATCGCGCAGGATACAACCTATTACGGCATGGATCGCTGGGAGCAGAAGGCGACCAAGACGAGCGGCGTGGATTCCGGCCGAGGGGAGTCGCTGGCCTCGCTGCTGCGCGAGCTCAATGACATTCCCGGCGATTTCTGGATCCGCGTGCTCTACACGCACCCCGCGCACTGGAGCCGCGAGCTCATCGAGACGATGGCGTCCTGCGACAAGGTGGTGAAGTACGTGGACATTCCGCTGCAGCACATTGCGGACCACATCCTCGAGGAGCAGCGTCGCATGACGGACGGCGACTATATTCGCCGCCTGCTGCGCGACATGCGGGCCGCCATGCCCACGATTGGGCTGCGGACGACCTTCATCAGCGGCCTTCCCCATGAGACGGAGGAGGATCACGCGGAGCTGCGCGACTTCATGCGCGAGTTTCGCTTTGAGCGCGCCGGCGTTTTCCCCTACTCGCGCGAGGAGGGCACGCTGGCGGCGAAGATGCAGGGGCAGGTGCACCACGCGACTCGCAAGCGCCGCGCCAACGAGCTCTCGATGCTTCAGGCGGGCATTGCCGACGAGATCGGGCAGGAGGCCGTGGGCAGCACGCTGCGCGTGTTGGTGGATGAGCCGGGACTGGCGCGCGGCCCTTGGGACGCGCCCGATGTGGACGGATCCATTCACGTCGATCCGCGCCTGCCCGTCGGTGAATTTGCCGATGTCCGCATTGTGGACTCCATCGCCTACGAACTCTTCGCGGAGGGGGCCGAGCGCTCGCCCGAGGAGGAAGAGTCCTGAGGGGACAAAGGCTGAGGACGTAGGCGGCTGAGTCTCGACGGAGAGGTTCCCCTTTGCCGAGTCCGTTGCGTATTAAAGAGGCATCCGTGCGAAGGGAATCGCGGCAGCGCTGTATCTCCAGCTCTGTATCCGCGTCGCCGCAGCGGCAAGGGCGTTGCGGCGAGCCCTTGCTCCGACACGGGGCGGGACACCGAAGCAGGACAGCCGAAGCCTCCGAGGCCCTGAGTCTGACGCGTGTCGTCGCAGGGGCAGAGCGAAAGTCTCAAAGATCGGATCAGCACATGGAGAGGCTCCGAGCAAGTCTTCCCGGCTTCAGATGGAGCCGAACCTCGGAGACTGCGTGATGCCCATAACCGGGCTTTTTCGGGCTCTTCTGCTAATTGTGTGGAATGACGTTGCAACGGAGCAGAGAGAAGAAGAG
>URLZ01000065.1 GCA_900548895.1 uncultured Akkermansia sp. | reverse complement strand
CGCTTTTCCGTTTGATGCTCCTTCCGGCGTGTCGCATTTGATTTTACAATTCACAAGCCGTGCGAGCGTTCAGAAGAGTTCTTGACTTCCGCTGCGGCAGCTGCTAGGATGCAGGAACGATGAGAACCGTAGAAGCACGCATTGAAATCCCCATGGGGAGCCGCAACAAGTACGAGGTGGATCCGAAGACCGGGCGCATCAAGCTTGACCGCGTTCTCTACTCCTCGGTGTATTACCCGGCAGAATACGGCTTCGTGGAAAACACGCTCTATCTGGACGGCGACCCGCTGGACATCCTCGTCTTCACCTCGTCCCCGACCTTTCCCGGCTGCTACGTGGACTGCCGCATCATCGGCGGGATGGACATGATTGACGGCGGGCAGCCCGACGTCAAGATTCTGGCAGTCAACGTGGGCGACCCCCGCTATGACCACGTGCAGTCCATTGCGGACTTGGCGCCGCACTACCTTCAGGAGATTCACAATTTCTTCTCAACCTACAAGACGCTCCAGAACAAGGTGACGGAGGTGGGCGAGTTTTTCGGCGTTTTCAAGGCGAACAATATCATTGACGAAGCCTACGAGCGCTACCGCGAGCAGCAGGGCTCAAAGGGCTGATTCCGCCCTTCTCTTCCGCCTGTTCGGGCCGAGGCAAGGGCTGCTCGCTCATGCGCGGTCGCGACGGCGACAACTGAGGGCTTGCGGAGCGGGTGGCTTTGAGGTAGACTGACGGCATGATTGCGTTTCTGCGAGGTGTGGTGGCCGAGGCGCTGCCGCAGTGCTTGGTGCTCGACGTCAACGGCGTCGGCTATGAGGTGATTGTGCCGCTGTCGACCTTTGACAGCCTCAACCCGGTGATCGGCCAGACGGTGACGCTGCGCACGCATCTGCACATCCGCGAGAATGCTCAGGTGCTCTACGGCTTCGCGAGCGATGCGGAGCGCGATCTCTTCCGCCTGCTCATCGAGCGCGTCAGCGGCATCGGCCCCGCCACGGCCATCTCCATTCTCAGCGGGATGAACATCAACGCCTTCAAGTCGGCTGTCGCCAACGGCGATGTGCGCGCCATTGCCCGTGCCAAGGGGGTCGGCAAGAAGACGGCTGAGCGCATTGTGCTGGAGCTCAAGGACAAGGTGGGGCTGGCCTCGACGTGGATGGCACAGCAGCAGGGCACGACTTCGCAGGCGGCGGCCGATGCGGAGCTGGCGCTCGTTGCCCTCGGCTTCAAGCAGGCCGAGGCGCGCAAGGCCATCAGGGCTCTCGCGGAACAGAACCCGCAGGCCGGCACGGATGAGCTCATCCGCGGCGCGCTGCGCCACATGAGCTGAGACGATGGACTCCTTCAGTCATCAGCAGGACGGCGCTGCCGAAGCGGCGGGGGCAGCCGACGGTGGAGAGCACGGAGGCCGGGAGCGCGGCGGCGAACTGAGTCTGGAGCTGCTCAAGGCGGTCTCGCGCAGTTTTTATCTGAGCATGGTCTGGCTGCCGCGGCCGATGCGGCGCGGCATTGCGCTCGGCTACCTGCTGGCGCGCGCGACGGACAGCGTGGCGGACAGCTCCGGCGCTGCGCTGAGCCTGCGCGAAACGGTTCTGGAAGCCATGGGGCGCAGCATCGCTGCCGCGACGCCCCCTGCGGATGAGGAGGCTCTGCTGCACGCGCTGCGTGAGACGATGGCCCCGGCTCAGGAGAAGGAGGCGGAGGCGCAGCTGCTGCGCGTCTTCGGGGAGGCCCTGCGAGCCCTGCGCTCGCTGCCGCCGGCGGAGGCCGTGCTGCTGCGCGAGGTGCTGGCCGAGATCGTCGAGGGGCAACTCTGGGATTTGCGCTTCTTCAACCACTGTGACAGCGTCAGCAGCGACGCGGAGACGGAGCGCTACACCTGGCTGGTGGCCGGCTGCGTGGGCGCCTTCTGGACGCGGCTCGGGCGCGCGACGCTCGGGGACGCTTTCTGCTCGGCCGAGCAGGCGCCGGAGCTGGAGCAGATGGGCATCCGCTACGGCAAAGGGCTGCAGCTCATCAACATTCTGCGCGACCGCCGCGAGGATGAGGCTCGCGGGCGGCGCTACATCTGCACCGAGCCGCTGCGCTGGATGGACAGGGCCGAAGGCTACCTGCGCGAAGGGCTGGCCTACAGCCGCAGGCTCGGCATGCTGCGCCTGCGCTTCACGGCGGCTCTGCCCGCCCTGATCGGCCTGCGCACGCTGAAGCTGCTGCGCCTAAACCGCTGCGACGAGCGCGTGCGCATTCCTCGCCGCAGCGTCTACGCCGCCATGCTGCAAGCCCTTATGCTGTGCCTGCGGCGCCTGCGCTGAGCGTCCCCAACGAACTCATTCCCCCAACTCCGCGACTGCTCCGCCATCTCGGCGGGCGCACGAGGATCCGCACGTTCCGTCACATCTGTCTTCAATTCCTCACGGGGCAACCCTCTGACGCCGTGCCCTCTCTCAACGCCGCGCGCCGGGATGCGGAGCGACATGAGCCGGGAGGAACGACCGATTTCAACGCTCAGAAGCGGCGAGGCGCTTGAGCTTTTTGGCAAGCGTCAGCTTGGCTGCCGAGGAGACGCGATCAACGAAGAGGAAGCCGTCCAGATGGTCGCACTCATGCTGCAGGCAGCGCGCCAGCAGGCCGCCGCAGTCAATCTCAAGGACCGAGCCGTCCAGCTGCGGCAGAGTTGCCTTGACACGCTCCGGGCGCGAGACATTGGCTCGAATGTTTCGCACGCTCAGGCAGCCCTCCATGAAGAGCAACTGCTTGCCGTAGGGCTCAAGCGTCGGGTTGATGAACACAAGCGGCATGATATCGCGCACGGGCTTGAGCTCGCCGTTGACCGTGGCCATTTCGGACTGCTCGCCCTCCTGCTCCTCCTCGGGTATATCAATGACGACCATGCGGATATTCAGCCCGACCTGCGGAGCAGCGAGGCCGATACCGTTGGCGGCGTACATCGTCTCGAGCATGTTGCGGGCAAGCGCATGGAGCGTTTCATCGACCTTCTCCACGGGCGCGCAGACCGCGCGGAGACCGGGATTTCCGTACTGACTGATGGCAAGAAGCATAAGGACTGGCAGAACCGGTGGGTGTCGCTGGCGGTTCTCCGCAGATTGTGAACCCTCAGGCGCCGGATGTCAAGCCGGAAACGCAGCATTTCCAACACGAAAGCCGGGCACCGCAGCGCGCGCGTCACCACTCTCCGGCGCAAGGCATGCTCTTTACCTTCCCTTCCCCCCCCTCAGCCACGTTCCTCCTCCCTCTGGCCACCTTCATTTCTTCCGCACCGGGGAAATGAGCTTGACGCCGCCGCCAAGTTGCACTAACTTGTAACCATGAGCATCCAATTCGCCGAAGACGAAGAGCGCCGCCACACCGGAAATATCAAGTGGGACCTTCAGGGCCCCCTGCCCTTCGGCATCGCCGATATGGACATCCAATCGCCGCCCTGCCTCATCGAGGCGCTGGAGCGGCGCCTGCGCCACCCCTTCTTCGGCTACGCCTTCATGACGAACGAGCTGCGCGGCGCCATCGCCGACTACCTCCGCGAGCGTCACGGCGTTCAGGCACGCCCCGAATGGCTGCACGACCTGCCCGGCTGCGTGCCGGCCTTCACCTTGGTTGCACGCGCCATCTGCACCCCGACGCACGCCGGCGTCATGGTCTGCACCCCGGCCTATCCTCCCATGCTCCACTGTCATGAAGACACCGACTGCAAGCTCATCACCATTCCTTGTCGAAGCGAGGGAGGGCACTGGAGCTTCGACTGGGAGGCGATGGAGCGCGCCGTGCAGCCCGACACCAAGCTCTTTTTGCTCTGCAACCCGCAGAACCCGCTCGGGCGCTGCTGGACGCGCGAGGAGCTTCTGCGCGTCGGCGAGTTCTGCTGCCGCCATGATCTCATTCTCTGCTCTGATGAGATTCACTGCGATCTGGTGCTCGATGAAGGCCTGCGCCACCACTGCGCCCTGAATCTGCCTGAGGAAGTGCTGCAACGCACCGTCATGCTGAGCGCGCCGAGCAAAACCTTCAACATGGCCGGTATCTGCTTCACCTTCATGGCCGTGCCCAATGCCGAGCTGCGCGAACGCATCATCAAGGCGCAGGGGCACAGTCTGCCCACGCTCAACGTTTTCGCCTATGCTGCGGCTGAGGCCGTCTACCGCGAAGGCTGGGCGTGGCATGCCGAGCTGATCGAAGCGCTGCGGCGCAACCGCGACACGGCTCGGAACTTCATCCGAGAGCGCCTGCCGGAGCTCAAGCTCGGCACGCACGAGGCCACGTACCTGATGTGGATTGACTGCTCTGCGCTGGGCGTTGACTCGCCGCACCTCTTCTTTCTCCGCGAAGCGGGCGTCTTCCTCGATGACGGCGCCAACTTCGGCAGCCCGCAATGCGTGAGACTCAACTTCGCGACCTCGCCGCAACTCCTCCTTCGAGGACTCGAAGCCATGGCCTCCGCCGTCGATCGCATGAAAAAATCTCGCAAAGGGTAAAAAAAAGCTTGCCACGCGCTACAGATGCGTGTATAATCGCGGCGTTCCCCGCAACGGAGGAGCGGCAGAAAGCGAAGTTAGCTCAGTGGTAGAGCACATCCTTCACACGGATGGGGTCATAAGTTCGAATCTTATACTTCGTATCGCGATAAAGCCCGCAAGCTCAACGCTTGCGGGCTTTTTGCATCCCCTGCCCTCCGCGGGTCGCCGGAGGCCGCGCGCGGGCGCCGCGGGGTGCCGACCTGTTGCCAAAGTGTGCCGGGCATGATACGCTGGGCACGCGATCAGCGTCCGCACGGCTGATGAACACGGGCGGACACGCGCGACGACGTTGAGAACGGGCAAGTGCCGCGAGCTTCAGGGCGCGGGCTCAAGATGCTCCGAAGCCTCCGTCTGGGGAACGGCAGGCGTTGCGACAGCGCGGCTCTTCTGCTAATTGTGTGGAATGACGTTGCAACGGAGCAGAGAGAAGAAGA
>URLZ01000064.1 GCA_900548895.1 uncultured Akkermansia sp. | reverse complement strand
AGTTTTTTTGTTTGCCGAAGGTCTCCTGAGGCTCAACAAAACAGCTCGAGACCCGTCTCATCCTCATGCGGATCAGAGCCATGCAGCAGGCTCGACAGCACCTGCCCCGCTGCGCGACCATCACCGCCGGCCGAGCAAAAAAAAGCCCTCCCGAAGGAGGGCCGGATCAAATGCTCTTGAGACCGATGTGTTGGACAAGCTCCAACAGGGAAGCGGCTTGCATCTCAAATTTTGTCTTGATTCCGGAGCGATTATATGACACACTCGCAGAAGTGTCAATACCCAACATGAATAAACTCACCTTTTCTTTTGATATAGGATACGCCTCCATCGGATGGAGCGTGATCGAGAACCCCGCCGACAAAGAAGAAGCCCCCCGCGTCAAGGCCGCTGGCGTCGTCATTTTCGGCGCTGATGACTGCCTCGCCTCAGAGCGCCGCGCCTACCGGCGGATGCGGCGCACCATACGCGCGCGGCGCAAGCGCATCGCCAGAATGGCCCAGATCCTCAGCCACAGCGGACTGCTCAGCCGCGAAGAGCTCGCGGCCCCCGGTCACCCCGCCCCCTTCTGGCTGGCCGCGCGGGCCCTCCAGGGCAAAGCACGCCTGAGCCTGCTGGAAACCTGGCACATCCTGCGCTGGTACGCCCACAATCGCGGCTACGACGGCAACACACTGTGGACCAACGATCAGGGCAAAGCAAGCGAAGAGGAACAGGAAGACGCCAAGCGCGTCAGCGCAGCCAAAAAAGCTATGGCGCAGTACGGCACCTCATCCATGGCCGAAACCATCACCGCCTTTCTGGGCCTCAATACAGAAGCCGCCGCCGCCGACTTCACCGTAGCTTCCCCCAAGTACCGACAGTGCAACTGGGCCTTCCCGCGGCGCGTCGTCGAGAGCGAAGTGCAAAACATCATCTCCAACAGCCCCCTCCCCACAGCCGTGGCCAATCTGCTGCTGAACGAAGCCGCATTGCAGAGCGAAGAACTCGCCGCCTGCGGCGTGATCCTCCCGCGGCGCTACAGAGACTCCGTCCTCTTCGGCCAGCTCGTCCCCCGCTTCGACAACCGCATCATCGCGCGCTGCCCCATCACGTGGGAGAGCGAATACCGCAGCGCCCTCGAAGCCGGCAAATCCGAAAGCGACGCCCGCCGCCAAGCCGACAAAATGGCCAAAGTCCCCAAAGCCGACTGCCCCGAATTCTACCGATACCGCTTCGCCCGCATCCTGGCCAACCTGCGCGAACACGGAGAACCCCTCAGCGCCGCCCTCAGGCAAACCCTCATGCAGGAAGCCGTCCGAGCCAAAAAACTGACCAAAACAAGCTTCAGGAAACTGCTCAGCCGCCACATCGACATCAAGAACAGCAACTTCGACAACTACTTCGACCTCGTCGACAGCGCCGATAAAGCCCTGATTCTGGTGCCCGATAAAGACAGCCGCGACAAAGCGAGCGGGCGCGCCCCCTATGCTCGCCCCGTGCTGCGCCGCGTCATAGACGAAATCCTGCGCGGCGAAGACCCCTGCAAGCCCGCGCGCAGCCTTCTGCATCCGGAGGGCGAAGAGAAAGCGCAGGACGGCACCCTCTACTGCATCGCCGACCCCAACTCCGAGGTCAACCGCCATCTCGTCGCCCGCAGCCTCGACAGCCAGACCAACAACCCGCTCGTCCGGCATCGCCTCCTCATCCTCGGGCGGCTCGTGCGGGAAATGATCGAGCGCTACGCCGGCGGCGACCCCGCTCAAGTCAGCCACTGCTGCATCGAAGTCGGGCGCGAAGTGCGAAGCTACGCCGGCTTGAGCAACAAGGCCATCAAAATCAAAGAATCGGAAAAAATGCAATCCTTTCACGCCGCCGTCAGCTACTACGAAAAACTGCGCGGCGAGAGCGGGGGCGACAGCCTGCCGCCGCTCAATGCCAACCTCATCCGCAAATGCCGCATCGCCCTCGACATGGATTGGAAATGCCCCTTCACCGGCATGCAATACAGCGCGCGAGACCTCCCCTATCTGGAAAAAGAGCACATCATCCCGCGCTCCGACCGCCGCACCGACTCCATGGCCGCCCTCGTTTTAACCTTCCGAGAAGTCAACAACTTCAAAAACAAGCGCACCGCCCTGCAATTCATCCGCGAGTGCGGCGGGCAGAGCGTCCCCGGGGCACCCCATCTCACCATCCTGAAAGAAGCCGAGTACACCGAACTCGTCAAAAACCTGCGCGTCAGCAAAAATCCGCACGACAAATCGCGCACCGCCACCCGAAAAAAACTGCTGATGATGGAACGCTTCGGAGAAAACAACCAAGTCACCGCCTTCACCGAAGGCCAGATGACCCAGAGCTCGCAGCTCATGCGTCTGGCCGCCCGCGTCGTGCGCCGCTGCGCCCCCCAAGTCACCGTCGCCATGATCCCGGGACGCGTCACCGCCGAGCTGCGGCGGTCCTGGAAACTCTTCGGCTGCCTTGATGCCGCCGCCGCCCGCAACGGCACCGCGCCCGCGGAAAACTTCAAAGACCTCAGCAAAGAAGACATCCGCTCCCGGACCCACCTGCACCACGCCATCGATGCCGCCGCCCTCGGACTGGCGCGCATCCTCATTCCCGGCGGCACCAACGGACGCATCTGGAACGCCCTGATCAGCCGCCGCCTCAGCGAACAGGACGAACAGGCCCTGCGGGACAACCTCCGCCCCGGCCTCTACAGCATCACCCCCAAGCACCAACTTCAGCTCAACAACGTTCCGCAAGAGACCCTCGACACGCTGTCGGCCGCTCTGGCGGAAAACCGAGTCGTGCAGCACATCCCGGCCGACATGAGCGGAGCAAAGCTCGAAGCCAACTACAAACGCATCCTCGGCGTTGGAGAGGAAAAGGGAACGGAGATCGTCTTCCTGAAGAAGCGGCCGGAGAGCGAAGAGGCCAAGCGCAAAAAAGCCGAGCGTCGAGCCAAATCCGGCAACACGAAAGAGCGAAAAGTGAAGCCCTACGATGCCCCACCCCTCTCCAAAATCATCGGCCTGAGGGAGGACTCAAAACTGCGCCCCATGAAAGCCGCCCTCGTCATCGAGAAAAACTACGCCATCGCGCTCGACCCCGAGCCCACGCTCATTCGCCACCACCGCGTATACAAACAACTCGCGGAACTGCGCGGTCAGAACGGCGGCAAGCCCGTGCGCCTCCTTCGTGCGGGAGACCTCATCCGTCTGCCGTCCTCACCTCATTACCCCGATCGAGAGGGGCTCTGGCGCGTCGTATCTATCAAGGAATCAACAGAAAAGGGGTTGCTTGTCGACCTGCAGCGGCCCTCCTCAGCCCGGCCCCTCGAGACGCATCCCGACAACTGGAGCAACGTGCGAGTGAACACCCTGCTTCGGATCGGCGCAGAAATTCTCGCGCACCGCTACACCGGCGATTTCTGATATGTCCTACCACATCATCTCCATCGATGAAGAAGGATGCCGCCTCAGCGTCTCCCGAGGGCAGCTTTGCATGCAAACCGGCGCGAGCCGGCGCAGCGTGCCGCTGGAAGACGTCGCCTCCATCGTCATCAGCGCCTACCGGTGCGAGCTCAGCCTGCACTTCCTCACCCGGGTCGCCCTCGAGGGGATCGGTCTCGTGCTCTGCGAGCAGGGCAAACCCGCAGCCCTGCTGTTGCCGGCCTCTCGCGCCACGGACACAGCCCTGCTGCGCCACCTCGGGCGCATGCCGCCGCAACTGAGCCGGCGCCTCTGGAGCAAAACCGTCACGGCCAAATGCGCCAACCAGGCAGCCGTCGCCGAGCAATGGAACCCCGCCGGCACCGACATCGCCGCCATGAGGCAACTGGCCTTCGGCGACAAAGACTTCCGCGAAGCGGAAACGGCACGCCTGTACTGGAGGAACTTCGCTGCCACCGTCTCTGCGCCGGACTTCCGGCGCGGGCGCAGCGCCGGGGGCTTTAACGCCCTCTTGAACTACGCCTACGCCGTTTTGCTCTCCTTTGTCTCGGGGCGGCTCTTTGCCGTGGGGCTCGACCCCTGCTTCGGCATCCACCACTGCGCACGGGCGCGCTCCGCCCCTCTGGCCTATGACCTCATGGAGCCCTTCCGACCCCTGTTTGACGCCCAGGTGATGCGCTGGATAGAGCAGATGCGCGCCGAGGGAAAAAGCGACGCCGAAGCCGCCGAAATCTCAACCGCCTACCGCCGGCACATCCTGAGCACCCTCCTGCTGCGCGTCGATTACCGGCAGGGATCCCACGAGCTGCGCCACGTGATCGAGCTTGTGCTGCGCTCCTTTCGCGCCGCGGTGCTGGCCGGGCAGAGCAGCCCTTACGAACCATGGATACTCTCAACTATAAAATGGGATGGCTCGTCGTCATGTTTGATCTCCCGACGCTGACGCCGATCGAGCGCCGGAACGCCGCGCTCTTCCGCAAGCGCCTGCTGGAAGACGGCTACCTGATGATCCAGTACAGCGTCTACGCGCGCGGCTGCGTGACGCACGATCGCGTGCTCACGCACATGCGCCGTCTCAAGAGCTTTCTGCCGCCCAGGGGGCGCGTGCGCTGCCTGTTCGTCACGAACATCCAGTGGCAGAAGACTTTTCTGTTTTACGGCGATGACCCTCCAGATGATCCTTCGCCAGAGCAGCCGGCGGAGCAGCTCCTCCTGTGGTAGCCCGTTTGCCGAGAATCTCGCGGAAGCGTTGATAGACAACGACAGGCATGGTGCCTAGTGTACCATGCCTGTCGTTGGAATCAAGGCAAAACAAGGTTCCTCACAAGGTTCCGCTTTCATTCAGTGTACCATGCCTGTCGTTGGAATCAAGGCAAAACGGCGGCCGGGGTTGTCTGCTGGCCCGTCTGAGTGTACCATGCCTGTCGTTGGAATCAAGGCAAAACTGGCTGGCCAAGGCCTTCGGCGACGAAAAGAGTGTACCATGCCTGTCGTTGGAATCAAGGCAAAACGAGGGTTCCTCTTTCTCTTCGTTCGTTTTCAGTGTACCATGCCTGTCGTTGGAATCAAGGCAAAACAAAGACGAGGCCCCGCCGCTGCGATTGCTAGTGTACCATGCCTGTCGTTGGAATCAAGGCAAAACAAAAGCAAGCAAGGGCGAGATGTCGATTGAGTGTACCATGCCTGTCGTTGGAATCAAGGCAAAACTACGGAACGATATAGCAGCTAGCAGGAATAAGTGTACCATGCCTGTCGTTGGAATCAAGGCAAAACGATGAAGATGACGAGGCCGCACACGGACAAAAATCCGCACCATAAATCGAGCGAGAAAGGGACATGCGCAG
>URLZ01000063.1 GCA_900548895.1 uncultured Akkermansia sp. | reverse complement strand
ATGGGGCGCGGGGGGTAGGGGGCGACGGCGCTGCGGATGGCGGCGATGTAGTCAGGGGTGGTGCCGCAGCAGCCGCCGACGATGTTGATGAGGCCTTCAGCGGCGTATTCGCGCAGGATGCCGGCCATGTGCTCGGCGGTGTGCTGGTAGCCGTTGGGGCTGAGGGGGTCGGGCAGGCCGGCGTTGGGGTACATGCTCACGGCGCAGTCGGCCAGTGAGGCGAGCTCGCGCGCGAAGGGGAGCATGAGGTCGGCGCCGAGGGCGCAGTTGATGCCGATGGCGAGGGGGCGGGCGTGGCGAACGGAGTTCCAGAAGGCTTCGACGGTTTGGCCGGAGAGGGTGCGGCCGGCTTTGTCGGTGATGGTGAAGCTGATGATGACGGGCGGGATGTCTCGGCCTTCGTCAGCGAGTTCGGCGATGGCGTAGAGGCAGGCTTTGGCGTTGAGGGTGTCGAAGATGGTTTCGAGCAGCAGGATGTCGACGCCTCCGTCGCACAGGGCGATGATTTGCTCGCGGTAGGCGCGCCGCAGTTGTTCGAAGTTGACGGCGCGGTAGCCGGGGTCGCTGACGTTGGGGGAGATGGAGGCGGTGACGGCCATGGGACCGATGCTGCCGGCGACCCAGCGGGGGCGGCCGTCGCGCTCTTCCGCGCGGTCGGCGGCGCTGCGGCAAAGGCGGCAGGCGGCGAGGTTGATGTCGCGCACGAGGGAGGCGAGGGCTTCGTCGGCGAGGACGCCGTCGTAATACTCCTGACCTCGCGGCCCGGGGGGCGCGATGTGGAAGAATTCGTGCTGGCCGATGGCGGTGGCGGAGAAGGTGCAGGTGGTGATGATGTCGGCGCCGGCGTCGAGGTACTGCTCGTGGATGCGGGTGAGCAGGTCGGGGCGGCTGAGGGTGAGGATGTCGTTGTTGTTCTTGAGGTCGCGCGGGTAGAGGCTGCGGTCGGCGAAGCGGGCGCCGCGGTAGTCGTCTTCCTGCAGGTGGTGTTTCTGCACCATGGTGCCCATGGCGCCGTCGAGGATGAGGATGCGCTGGCGGAGGGTGTCGGTGAGGGCGCTGCGGCGTTCTGCGGGGGTGAAGCTCATGGTGTTAAGGTGTGGGGGATGGTGTTGAGGCGGAAAAGCGGGGCGCTGGGCGCGCGGGGTAGTCGGCGGGAGTGTGTGGCTTTTGGTGGTCGGCTCAGGGAGGTCTGCTCTTGGTAGTCTGCTCGGGGTGGCCGGGCGGCGCGGCGGCGGGGATTTCAGTTGCGGGCGCGTGCGGGGGCTGTCGGCTGAGCTCGGGGACGGGATCGAGGTGAACGGCGCAGGAGGGGTAAAAAGGTGGTCGAGGGGTGGGATGAAAAAAGCTCTGCCGAAGCCACTTCGGCAGAGCTTTTCAGCAAGGGGATGGTCTCAGCCTCAGCGACGGGGGTTGGGGTTGCGGTGCCAAGTGATGACGCCTTTGCCCACGGCGTAGAGATAGGCGAACATCAGCACGGCGATGAAGATGGTCATGGAGGCGAAGGCTTCGCCGTTGTTGAGGACGAGGTCCTGGAAGCCGAGAGCCCAAGGGTAGAGGAAGATGACTTCGAGGTCAAAGACGAGGAAGAGGATGGCGACCATGTAGTACTTGATCGAGAAGAAGCCGGGGCAGCCGTCTCCCTCGGGCACGTTGCCGCATTCGTAGGGGATGTTCGTGGGGTTTCTCAGTTTGGCGCGGCGGCCGAAGATGAGGCTGAGCACGATGATGAGGCCGGCGAAGCCGAAGCCGGCGCACACTTGGATCAAAGCTGAGAAATATTCTTGGAGCATGGCGGTTGAGCTGTATATAGCAGGGGGAGGCCCCGATGTCAAGTGCAAAGTTGGCTTCCGGCGGGGCGTGATCGGTCTTTTTCCGCCGGCTGAGCGAGGTGGTGCGCGGGGGGGCGAGGTCATCGCCTCGGGCGGGTCTCGAGAGCGGGCTGTGGGGGTGCTTCAACGCGGCGCCGAGGTGGGGCCTGGCACGCGCGCGGCCGAGTCTGAGTCAGAGGGAGCATCTGCCGTGATTGAGTTGGAGCGGCGGGGGCGGCTCGCGCGGCCGTGGGAGCTGGGGAGGAAGGGGGCGAGCGGGGTGTGCGCCGAGGCTCTCAGGTGGCGTCTTCGTCGAAGAAGTCGTTGTCAATGCGCTTGATTTCGTAGCTTGTCTCGACGGAGACGCCGATGTTATACTCGATCATGAGTTCGGCGAGTTTGCGGCCGCTGACGAGGACGATGCGGCATGCGTGCTGTTCGCGGGCGTAGCGCTGAGCGCTTTCGCTGAAGTCGGCGGTGGTGATGAAGAGTCCCTTGGTTGCGCCTTTGCCGGTGAGGGCTCCGACGAAGCGTTGGAGCTCAGGCCGCCCGATGCTGGTGTCTTTCCAGCGCTTGGCTTGAATGTAGATGTGGCTGAAGCCGAGTTTGTCTTCGGCAATGATGCCGTCGATGCCTTCGTCATTGCTTTTGCTCGTCAGGATGCTGCAGCCGGGCTCGCGGGTGCCGTACCCCATGTGCAGGAGCAGTTTGATGACGAGGCGCTCGAAGTCGTAGGGGTCGAGGGCGAGGAGGCGCTCCTGAAGTTCGCGGATGAGGTGTTCATGCAGGGTCTGCATGACGCTTTCGATGGTTTCCTGCGGGGTGAGGCCGGATTCGTCCGGACAGGCGCTCGCCGCGGGCCCGCTGTCGGGATGGCTGCCGTCTCCCGGCGCGCTCGGATCCGTGTCTGTCGCCTCTGCCGGCTTCAAGCGGTTGAAGCGGAAGTTGTGGAACGCCGGGTAGCGATCGAGGAGTTCGTTGGTGATGGGGGCGGGGCTTTGCAAGACTTTGAGCCCTTCGGGGGTGATGCGCGAGACGCCGCGCCCCGGCTGCTCGATGAGTCCGGCCTTTTTGAGGTAGGTTTTGATCCATCCGACGCGACCTTTGAAGATGTTGCCGCCGCCGGGATAGGTGAGGCGGGCCAGATCTTCAGGGATGCCTCGCATTCGGCGAATGGCGTCGGCTATTTCACTGAGGCGCCGCGGCGTGCCGTCCTCCAGGCTGGTGAGGAAGTCGCGGTACATTTCGTCATACTTGGGGAGGTCTTCGGCAGAGGGATTGCTCATCACTCTCTGAGCTTCTCACAAGCAGTCGGGTGAAGTCAAGGAAAAGTGTCCACGCGCTCGTACAAGTTTTCCGTGTCGGAACAAGTTTGTTTCCCGTGCCGGAGGAAGGGGCATCGAGCGGCGGTTTCGCCCTTGTGCATACCCGGCAGTGTGTCATGCACGGGTTTTCCCCGTCAGCGGGCACAATCACCACTTGCCACGGGTGTGAAAACCTGCTACGATACGGCTCCGCCTCATCTGTCCGCCGCGCTTCGTTCGCGCCACGTACTCTGCAAGCTGTTCATCATGGGAATCTGTCAATTCTGTCACCGCAGCGCCGGTCTGTTCCGCAGCGCTCATCGGGAATGTCTCCGCCGGTTTGAGCAAGCCCGGCAGCAACTTCTTGATTTGCTCCGAGTCTGCTTTGAGGAGGGTCGCGAGGTGAGTGAGCAGCATGAGAGCATCATGCGGCTCTGCCGCGAGGGGCGCTTGGATGAGGCGGCTCTGGGTGCCGCTTGCGCGGAGGCGCTCGATGCGGCGATTCTGCGATACCTGCGCGTGGGGCCGATTTCGCCGGAGGAGAATGAGCTCATTGCCCGCTTCATTGATTACACCGGGCTGCCGCAGAGTCTGCTGAATGCCCACCACAGCTTGGAGCGCCTCGTGCAGGCGCAGATTCTCCGCGATTTGCTGGCGGGGAGTCCGCCCCAGTGCCGCCTCACGACGGAGGGCGATATTCCGGTGGAGTTGCAGGCGGGGGAGACGCTGCTCTGGCTGGCCGGCAATGTGCTTTGCTGCCGGCAGGAGCTTCCGGCGGCGCCGGCTGCGCGGCGAGGGGCGTCCCCGGAAGAGGGCTCTCAGCCGGGCGTTTCTCAGGCAGATTCTCAGACGACCTCTCAGTCGGGTGCCCCGACGCCCTGCCCCTGCACGAGGGAGGGTCGCCCCATGGGGCGCGGCATCTATTACCCCGTGGACTGCTGCGACGCGCCGCCGCCGGATGAAAAGGGGCTTCAGCCGCTGGGCCAGGGCTTGGCCGCGCTGAGTGACAAGGCGCTGTATTTCGCGTCGCCGACGCAGCAGCTGCGACTTCCCTATGCGGGGCTGACGGAGGTTCTGCCCTGCCGGGCGGGCGTCAGCTTCCGAGAGGGGAGGGATGAGTCCCTGCTCTTTTTCTCGGGGCTGGATCCGTGGTTCTGCCTCAATCTGGCCTCCAATCTGATGCGTCCGGCTGCGCGGACGGCGGAGGCCGGGGCGCCGGCCTGATGCGGTTGTAGAGAGCCGCCCGCTCCGCTTTTCTCTCTCGGTCTCTTTTTCCTTTTTCTCTCCTTTTTCGGTTCTCCCCCCTGCCCTGACCTTCACCTTTCGCCTGTTCTTCACCTTTCTCACCTGATGTTCCTGTCATGAACTCTGCCCCTCAAGATGCTCTCGATACCTTTCACCAAGGATACAGCTGCGCTCAATCGGTGCTGGCGCCCTTTGCCGAGGCGCTGGGGATGAGCAGGCCGGAGGCGCTGCGCCTCAGCTCGGCCTTCGGGGCCGGTCTCGGGCGCATGCGCGGCACCTGTGGTGCCTTCTCGTCGCTGTGCATGGTGGCGGGGCATTGCTGCGGCAATACGGAGGGCAGTGTGGAGGGCAAGGAGCGCATCTATAGCTTGGTGCGGCGTTTGGCGGGGCGCTTCCGCGCAGAGTTCGGCACGCTGAGCTGCCGCGAGCTGCTGCAGCTCCCGGAGGACTGCGAGGAGAGCTCGACGCCTTCGGCCCGCACGGCGGCTTATTATGAGGCTCGTCCCTGCGAGCGCTGCATTGCCTTTTGCGCCCGACAGGCGGCTGAGTTGCTCAACGGAAGCCACCCAGATCTGCGCTGAGCGGTCGGCTCTGCCGGCCTTTCCTGCTCCAAGGACGAAGTTTTTTGAAAATCTCGGCGCTTTTTTCGGTGCTTTTTCTTGACGCGGACGGCATCTGCTGCTAGAATGAGCCCGTCCAAGGAACCGGACATGTAAAGGTTCCCGGGCTTCTCTGAAAGTCCGATTCATAGGGTAGTTGGGCTTCCCGGGATCTTCGGATCCCGGGAAGACTTCTCTTTTATGGAGGTGCGTTTTTTGAGGGGGGCAGATCGTTTGCGGGCATTCCGGCTGCACCTCGCCCGGTTGCCGGACGGTTGGACACATGCTCGCGGGGCGTTTCCGGGCTTTGGGTTGCTGCTTTGCCCGTGTTCTCTCGGGCGCTTCGCTCGCTGATGGCGCAGAAGGGATCTGACGCTTCACTCCGGCTCTTCATCGACTATCCCCCCCCATCACCGATCTCGCGCGGCGCGCGGCTTCGCCCCCCCCTGCACCGGGCGCGGACCTCGCCGAAAGCCCCGCGGCTGCGCCGCAGTCAGGCACCCTGTAAAACGAGCCCCCGGGCGCGAAAGATATCAGTATGACCGGGGCGCGTGGGGGGTAAAGCGGCAGAGCTGCGCTCTTCAGCGTTGACAGCCGAGAGTCCTGCGCTACAATGGATCATCATGCGTGGTTCTCTCCTTTTGCTCTCTCAGCTTTTAACGAGGCGAACAGCTTCCTGCTCGGCGTTGTGCCGCGGGCTTCTGCTCGCGCTGCCGCTTCTCTGCAGCTCCTGTGATACGCTGCTGACGGACATTGTGCGCGAGGCCTTTGAGGATGACCGCAGCAACAGCACCTATTTTGACCAGAACCACCCGGATCAACCGGAAGCTCTGGCGCCCTTGCCGCAGGACGAGGAGTGAACGGCTCGGTGCACGGCGGGAGGGATTCGAAGGGATGCTCTCCGTTCGTCTCTCAAGCTGAGCTCGGCGGGCTCTGCTGCCGAAATCAGGCTGAGCGGAGGCGGCAGGGCGGTTCCGGCACGGGCGATGGGGGCCGGGGTGTGCACATGGCCGGTCTCAGGGCATCTTGTCGCTTTCCGAGGCTTCCGAGCGGCGTGTACCGTAAGCGGACAAAAATCCGCACCATATGCGTAGCGGACAATAATGCGCACCGT
>URLZ01000062.1 GCA_900548895.1 uncultured Akkermansia sp. | reverse complement strand
CCCGGCGCCCTCTCCCCAGCGCCCTCTCCCCGGCACCCCACTCCCAGACACCCCCGCCGCCCGCCTCTCCCCCATCGCCATCGGGTACACCCCGAGCCCCGTTTGCGGACTCCGCCACATGGCTCAAAGCCGCCGCCGGCAGGCTCCCTTTGCAAGCGTCTCGCTACCGACTGCTCGGCAGCCTTTTTTAGACTCAGTATGACTAGCTAATGTATAGCAAGTTAGGTTGCAGCTTTCCGCCGGATATGTCACTGTAGAGATGCCGCCTCCCCAACGGGGAGCGAGGCCATGACAGAAAGGACCAACACTCTATGACCCAACGCAACATCACCCGCTACACCTACGAAACAACCTCCTTCCAAGGCTGGCGCCTCAGCATCTGCCGCAAGTGGAACCAATTCACCAAATATTTCTCCGACCGGCAATACGGCAGCGAAGAAGCAGCCTTCAAAGCCGCCATCGAAATGCGCGACCGCATCTATGACGCCCTCAAGCAAAATCCTGACGACCCCCGCGCCGTTTTCGAGCAATTCAAGCACAGCCCCGAAAGCGAGACCGAGCTCGCCGCCGAACAGACCCGCTCCTGAGGACACTCCACTCGTTCCATCATCGGAAGCCCAATACCCGCCGGCCCCGGCCCATCAGCCGGGGCCGCTTTGTCGCCTCCCGCCGCCGCCCAGACCACCGCTCCCCCGTCCGCACACGCCCCGGCGCCGCCGCGCAAAAAAAGCCGCCCCGCAAAAATGAGCTTGACTTGCGCCCCCGCTCGTCTATACTGAGAGCGTCACTACACCAGCATGAAAACCCGTCTCCTCCTTTCCGCCCTCGCGTGCTGCGCCGCAGGCCTCGCTCAGGCCGCGCCGGACATCTCCAACGAAGACATCACCGAAGACGCCCTGCGCAAAGTCGCCACCGAGCGCCAGAAAGCCAGCCTTGATCAATACCGCGAAGCCCGCGCCCGCGCCGAAAAGCGCCGCGACGAGCAGGCCAAGGAAGTGCGCGACATCACCCATCGCAACGACGAAGGCCTCAAAGACTCCATCATCAAAGACCACCTCAACAGCATGCTGCCCCCCTGCGAGCGCGAGCCCCGCGCCCCGCGCGAACCCGGGGATTATCGCATCTTTGACTAAACCTCAGTGCGGGGCACCCCTCCGCCCCTCCACAGAAACCCCTCTCGGCACACGGCCGCGGCACCACCACCCGGCCGTGTGCCCTCATTTTACGCGGCGGCGCCCGCGCGGACATACCCGAGCCGCAGCCTCGCATAGCAATTAAGCTTGCCAGCGCGCCGCCACAGTGAGATAATGCGCACGAACGCCCATGGCTGAAGAAGACGACGATCACTTTTACAAAGAGCCCACCCGACACGAATGGCTGGGCTTCTGGACACTCGTAGCCGTGCAGGCGCAAAACGCCTTCAACGAAAAAGCCGTCCAATTCCTCCTCATCCCCCTGGGCGTCTGGCTCTGGGGCGCCGCCGACAGCACCCTTGAATACACCCTCGGCGCCATCTTCGTGCTGCCCTACATCCTCTTCTCCCCCCTCGTCGGCTGGCTGGCGGACTGCTTCTGCAAGACGCGCATCATCCAAGTGATGAGCATCCTGCAATTCATCGTCATGGGCTGCATGCTCTTCTGCTTCTACCAGCATGACATGTACGCCTCCATCATCTGGTTTGCCATCTTCGCCACCCAAGCCACCATCCTCAGCCCCGCCAAAAAAGGCATCGTCAAAGACCTCCTCGGCTCGCGCTACATCGGCTTCGGCTCCGGCATCATCGAAATGAGCATGGTCTTCGTCCTGCTCGTCGCGCAAATCGGCGTCTTCTTCTGGTTCAGCTACCTGCTCTCCGAATACAGCCAACTGCCCGACGGCCCCGAAGAAGCCGGGTGGAGCGCCGTCAAACTCCCCACCTGGGTCTTCTTGAGCCTCGCCGCCCTCGTCTCCGCCGCCTCCTTCCTGCTGCCGCGCTACCCCGCCCGGCAGCGCAAACCCTTCCGCTGGAGCCTCCTCTACGAGCACTTCGTCCAAGTCAAATACCTCTGGAAAGACCGACTGCTGCGCATCAGCGAACTGGGCATCTCCTTCTTCTGGTGCCTGGCCGGCTCCCTCTTCCTCATCCTCATCCAAATCGCCAAAGGCCTTCAAGCCCATGACCCCAGCATGGACTTCTCCCTGCAATGCGGCATCCTCATGGCCTGGCTCACCGGCGGCGTCGTCACCGGCGGCATCGTCGCCTCACAACTCTGCAAAGGCAAAAACGAACTCGGCCTCATCCCCTTCGGCGCCATCGGCATCACCGCCAGCGCCCTGCTGCTCTCGCTGCTTGAAGCCAACACCCTGACGAGCAACATCATGCTCGCGTGCATCGGCGCCTTCGGCGCCATGTACCTCGTCCCCCTCAACGCCTACCTGCAAGACAACTGCGACCCCGCCAACCGCGGCAACATCATCGCCGCCGGCAACCTCATCGACAACCTCATGGGCCTCGTCGCCGTCGCCCTCATGTGGGTCCTGCATGAAATCTTCGGCGCCACCCCGCAATTTCAATTCTTCGTCCTCTTCCTCATGAGCGTCTTCATCATGGTGACCTCCCTGCGCCTCATCCCGCAGGAGTTCATCCGCATGATCGGCATCTGGGGCATGAAACTCGTCTACACACCGCGCATCATCCACCCCGAGCGCCTGCCCGAGCGAGGCGGCGCCCTCCTCGTCGTCAACCACATCACCTACGCGGACGCCCTCTTCCTCACCATGGTCTGCCCACGGCCCGTGCGCTTCATCGTCGCCGAAGAATTCATGGGCAACCGCATCCTGAGCTGGATCCTCGAAATCTTCAACTCCCTGCCCATCTCCTCCAAAAACCCGCGCGAAGCCATCCTCAACGCCGCCCAAGCCATCCGCGAAGGCGACCTCATCTGCATCTTCCCCGAAGGCCAGCTCACGCGCAGCGGCTGCCTCACCCCCATACGCCGCGGCATGGAAATGATCGCGAAGCGCGCCCAAGCCCCCGTCATCCCCATCTACATGGACGGCCTCTGGGGCAGCATCTTCTCCTTCTACCGCAACCGCTTCTTCACCAAACTGCCCAAATACCTCCCCTACACCTTCACCGTCGCCATCGGCGAAGCGCAAAACTGCAACGAGTTTGACAGCAACAGCATCCGCAACGCCTTCCGCCACCTCTCCACCCAGTGCCTCGAAAACTCCCCCGTCGGCAGCAAAGAAGACCTCATCCGCAAGCTCGAAAGCCTCGGCACCCACAGCCTCGTCCACTACCGCGGCGGCAGCCTCAACGGCATCCAACTCGCCGCCGCCCTCATCAGCCGGCAACCCCCGCCCAACCTGCCGCAGCAAGCGCGCTGCTGGGTTGAACTCCTCATCCGCTGCAGCTCAGACCTCCTGCTGCTGCACCGCTACTGGATGAACGTCTGCCAAGTGCGGCGCGTCAACGCCCTGCGCGAAAAACACCACCTGCTGACCACCATCGGGCACGACGAACCGCACGAAATGCTGCTCGGCGTCCTCTGGCCCGTCATCACGCGCACCCCCGTCCACCTCATCGAAAGCCCAGACGAACACATCGGCCCCGAAATCTCGCAAATCGTCGGCAGCTCACACATGAGGCGCCTCCTGCTCACCAGCATCCCCCCGCGCCAAGTCCCCTTCTTCGACTTCAGCAACGGGCCCGACATCTCAACCCCCAACATGCGCTGGCGCCCCTGCTTCGCCAGCCTCACCGGCACCATCATCGCCATGAGCATGTGCCACAGCGTCTTCAAAATGTACGACGGCACCATCCAACTCGGCTCACGCCCGCGCACCCGCGGCCTACTCCTGCCGGGCTACGAAGTCACCGGCGACCACCAAGACGGCGACGGCATCACCATCACAGGCCCCGCCCTCGCCTCCCCCTACACCCTCCCCAACCGCATCTACCTGGACGAAAGCGGCTTCCTCGCCGAACTCTCATAACCCCCCCCACGGGGCACCACCCCCGAGGCATCCCCCCGGCACCGCCATCGCCCCCGTCCCCCGCACACATCAAAGCTGCAAACGCCAGAAACGGCGCGCCGCCGCCGCCGTAACCCCCGCAAAATTCAAATAACGCGTCTGCAGCAACGCAAGACTGCGGTGCCCCATATTAAGCTGCAGCGCCGACAAATCACCATAATACCGCGCGTGATACGTCGCATACGTATGGCGCAGCACATCAGGCACCCAACGCACAAAACCCGCACAGCGCCGCAACTCACGCCAACGGCGCAACCACTGCGGCGGGCAAATCGGCCCCGAGCGCGACACCGGGCAACAGCGCCGCAGCATGCGGAGCAGCGGCTCGCTGAGCGGCACCAAACGCCCACCACCCGTCTTCGACTGCGCCGGGCGCACCAACACCACCGCATCCTGCCAGCAAACATCCTGCCAATCAAGCCGCGCCACCTCAGCCGGGCGCACCCCCGCATGCATCATCAGCCCCAGCGCCGGCAGACACGCGCGGTGCGCCGGGCGCCGCGCCGCCTGCACCAAGCGCTCGCACTCGGGCATCGCCAGCGCGCGAATCTCACCCTCGCGCACCGGCGGCGCCTCAATCGCATCCACCGGATTCTCCGCACACCAGCCCTGCCGGCGCCCATAAGCGAAAATACTGTGCAAAATCGCGCGTCCCTTGCGAAAGCTGTGCGCACTCGAACCAAAAGCCGCCTGCAACACCGCCCGGCAGCGCTCCGCATCAAAACCGCGCAGCGGGCACTCCGCCACCCCCGGCACACGCAGCATACGGCGCACAAACGTTCGTAAATCGCGCAACGTCAGCGCGCGGCGGTGGCTACGCGCCTCAAGACTCAGCCGTGCCGCCTCGGCAAAGGGCCGCGTCTGCTCGCGCTGCCGCAAAGCCTCAGCCCCCGCCTGCACCAGCTCACGCAGCCGCAGCATGAGCGAAACGCGCCCCTCATCCGCGCTCAAATGCAGCGCCTCGGCAGCCTCGAGCACGAGGCGCGCGGCATCGGCGGCGTCGATACCGAGCCGATGCAGCAGAATGCGCCCTGCGTGTTCTCGTAGCTTGTTGTTCATATCATAATCCGGCGCTGCGGCCCCTTCCGAGCCTCGCGAACGCGTCCATAAAACAGCATCATCAATGCTGAAGTCAAGCTTGAACGTAGCGGAAATTCTCCTGCCCATTGCGGGCAGACGATTTCCACGCCCTGCCGTACGTGAAGAGCAACGTCGCTTTGGTGTTAATCATACATCTCACATATATGCAACACTTTCCTGATGAAAGGAGTATAAAATTCAGCATTGATGATGCTTATCCTAACAGGGGGAGAGCCGCAACCCGCACTCCACACCTATTTTCACTTTTACGCCCGTTATAATGATATGAACATGTCACCCCTTTTTGAAGAGAGCGATATGAGAAGACTCTGCCTCATGGGCAGCGATGCCCTGATTTGGATTAAAGAACCTCTGGCCCGCGGAGATACCCTGCCACTGTGGGCCCTAGTTGAGTTTCTCGACTACGTGCCGCTGCACATCTTTACGCTGACCTGCGCCGCCCCGACTCGCGGGACTATCGGCTACGCGCGGTGGTTCCGCAGCTACGTCAGAGTGATGCAGCAAGAGATGGAATCAGAAGTTTTCCCTCTGCTCACGGTCACAGAGAGAGTGCTGGATCATTTTGAGTATTTTGGGAAGGATCTCTGGTGCGGGCTGATGATTGATCAACAGACATCACCGCTGGAGAAGCCCGAGACGGCACGCCGCATTTTCGAGTTGGCCGCTGATATGGAGGTGCCGCTCTATCTGAGGGCGCCTCTGCAGGCGGGCCCGGAGACCGAGTTATATCACAGGCTTATCACGGAGTTTGACGAGGTACTTGTGGTGCTGGTGCCGGACAAGGTGACGCCCGAGCTGATGAAGATTTGGGGGCAAAATGACAAGGTCTGGCTGACGCTGGCGGATCTGCGCACGAGTGAGATGCGTAAGCTGCCGCGCGACCACTGCCGCGTGATTTACAGTTCGGGATTCCCGAATGGGTTGCTCCTTGTCGATCACTTGGAAGGGGAGAACTTTGAGAATTTGGAGCTGAATACTCAGGGGGTGACGTCAGCGATGGAGAGGGCCTACGTGCAGCACCGCAATTTCTGCGAGCACTGGTTCGGCGAGGATATTTTTATGACGGCTATTCGCAAGGTGTTTGCCGGAGAGCTGCCGGAGTCCTACATCTGAGGTTTTCCGTGTTGCCCGTATGAGGCACAAAAAAGGGGCGGGGCTGCCGCGTGAGTGC
>URLZ01000061.1 GCA_900548895.1 uncultured Akkermansia sp. | reverse complement strand
AGACAACGAGTGCTCCGCAGTCACCTGAGAGGTGAGCTCGTTGAGAGCTTACGAAACAAGGCCGCCAAGCCGCGTGAGACACTCTCAGGGAGCGGCTGAGACAGCGCCTCCCGAGGCCCTCGGCGGGCCCGAGGCCGCCGGCAACAAGGCGACACAGCCCGCACTGTCGGCACTCACTCAGCGCTCTGGTGCGCCTCGATGAGGCGAGCGACGTGCTCGGGCACGCAGGCGCGCACCCAGCGCGGCCAGCCGGGGGAGCTCAGGAAGCCGCGCACGACGGAGGAGGAGATCTCCTCGAGCTCGCTCGGCGGGATGAGGAAGACTGATTGCACATCCTCGGCCATGCGGGCATTCATGCGGGCCATGATCTTTTCATACTCGAAATCGACGGTGCTGCGGATGCCGCGCAGCAGGAAGCGGGCCCCCTCATTGTGCGCGAAATCGACGAGGAAGCCGTTGAGCACGGAGGCGACGCGCACGTGCGGCAGCCCCTCCACCATCTGCTTGAGCGCGCTCATGCGCTGCTCGGCAGACAGAAAGCTCTTTTTCTCCGGGTTGACGGCGAGCGCGACCACGAGTTCGTCAAACATCTCCGCGCCGCGGCGGATCATCCAGAGATGGCCGTTGGTCGGCGGATCAAAGCTGCCGGCATAGATGGCAATGCGTTTCATGATGCAGTGTGTGGGAAAAAGTCCTTGTGAAAATCGTTGAGAGGAGAGGCGGGGCTAGGAGAATCCCCCCCTCGAGATGCCCCGGCCCGCTCGGCGAAAAGCTGTCGTGCGCCCTGCCCGCGCCCCGGCGTAGCGACCGCAGAGGCGAATCCGCCGCGCGGACTCGGAAAAGACTCCGAAGTGTCAGACTCGGACGCCGTTAACCTCATCAGAGACTCGTCACGGGCTCAGGGCTTCGCGGCGGCGGGATCCTCCTCGCGGCACCAGAGCTCGATAGCCCCCTCGGCGTAGGCGCCGTAGATGTTGTCCGGGTCGATGTTGCGCATCTCGGTGTAGAGCGCGCGCAGCAGGGTCTTGGAGCCCTTGTTGCGGCGGATGTGGCCGGTGAGCGCCGCAAGCATCTCCTGGCGCTGGCGCCGCGAATAAGAGCCCGAGGCCTCGAGGCTGCGCACGTAGTTGTGCGCCTCCACCATGCTCATGGGCTCGATCTTCTCGACCAGAGCGAGCGGGTCGAAGTTGAAGCGGTCGCCCCCGGGATCCCCCTCCGTGCCGTCGGCCTCATCGCGGGAGTGGCGCCTCTTCTGGCGGCGCTCAGTGCGGGCATCCGGCTTGAGCGCCGAGGGCGGCAGCTTCAAATCAATGTCAGCAGCCTCCGCAATCAGCGCCACACGGCGGTTGCCCGTGGCGCGCTCCGCCCGGCGCAGGATCTTCTCCTGCTCGTCAAACTGCTCCAGAAGGGCGATGAGCGCCACAGAAGCCGTCTCGGCACTCTTCATCTCCTCCGCGCTCTGCACCACCCCGCGCAGATTGCCCCCGGCATCGACAACCGCGAGGCAGGGGTAGCTCCAGATGCCGGCGGGCAACTTTTTGTTGCCCATGACCTTCGCGTACTCCTTTTTCTGTTTCTCGTCCGGTGCCTGAAAAATCGGAACGACCACGAGCTCCGCCCCGCGCACGGCCCGATTGATCCCGCGCTGGCGAATAAAACTCTCATAGGCGCGCTCGCTGACCTTGTCGTAGTTCGCGCCGTAGCAGAAGAGCACCACAGGCTTGCGCCCGGCCTTGTTGAGGGCCGCCTCATAGCTGCCCTCGGCCAGCAAAGCCGACGGCAGCAAGGCAAGCGCCAGAAGTGAGCTCAGAAAAGCATGAGACATACGAGTAAAAGGGGGAAAGAGGCGGGAAAGATCAATCGTTTTTGAGCGCGCGACCGTAGACGTAGAAGGCGAGGATATCCGGCTCGTACTTCGCCCCCTCGCGCGTCAGGCGCACGAAGCGGCCGGTTTTCTTCTGCTTGTTATCACCGGGCATGCGAAGGACAGCCCCGTTGATCTCCGCCTTCGAGCAGAGCGTCTGCCAGTTCTGCCCATCCTCCGAAACTTGCAGGCGGAAGGGTCGGTCTTTTTTCGCATTCTCCGCAAGGATGCAGACGGCGCCGTTGATCTCGCAAACCTTTTCCAGCTCGACGACGATGCCCGCATCGCCCTCAAACTTGCCGGGCATGCGGCCGCCGCTGCGCTGCAGCACCCCCCAGTGCAGGCAGGAGTTGGCGCGCTCATCCTCGGTGAGCGTCGTCGCCGTCGTGATCAGCGCCGTGCGCGAAACCACCTTGCCGCCGACGGAGCGGAACTTGAAGCGGTTGCGCGGGAAGTTGCGGCGGAACTTGCGCTGCGCCAGCTTGCCGATGGCCTGAAAGGCGCGGCGATCCCCGTTGTCGGCCGTCGTCGCCAGCGCCTCGCCGAGGCTGCGCCAGGCCGAGTCCTTGTTTTTTCCGGTACTGCGCGTGCGCGAGAGCGCTGAGAGCACCATCTTGTAAAAGTCCTCATTGAGCTCCTCGGACTCCGGCGTCTTCGGCTGCGAGGCGAGGTAGTCGAGCCCCCAGGAGAGAGCGAGCGGGGCGTAGTCAGGCTTGGCCATCAGCGTGCGCAGGGACTCCTTCATGTAGTCGAGGCGCTCCTCATCCGTCCCGCAGGTCGCCATCTGCGCATCGAGCAGGGGCGCGATGTTCCAACGGTTGGTGCCGAAGGACTCACAGGTGTCGAAGAAGGCGGCGAAGAGCTTGTTGCGTTCCTTGGCCCCACTGACCATGGGCAGCAGCGTCGGGTAGATGTATTTGCTCAGCAGCGTCGCGGCCGCATGGTGATAGGTGCCGGCGAGCGTCGCCACCGCGAGATCGTGCGCCTCCTTCCACTTCGCCCGATTCATCGGCCCCTGCTTCTTGAGATAGCCGGTGTAGCGCAGCCAAGCCTCCCAGTGAAGTGGCTGGGCAATGACGGCCTCCTCGTAGGCGGTGGCGGCAGCCGTGATCTTGCGCTCGACCGCGAGAATCTCGGCCAGCGCGAGCATCTGATCGGCCGCCAGCGTCTCAAAGCGCTGCGAGTAGAGCTGCTGCATGAGCTCCAGGAAATCCCAGCCGGTCTCGCCCCAGAAGGTCTTGTGCATGCCGTGCTGCCAGTAGATGCTGTAGCTCTTTTCCCAGCGGTTGCCGATGCGCACCGTGTAGGCGCAGTGCCCCGGCTCGCCCATCGTCATCGCGGGAATGCCCGTCGCCAGCGCCCCGTAGGCCCCGTAGTGCGAGCAGGCGCCGCACACACCGCCCATCTCTCGGTGGGCCCAAGCGGTGATGTTGCGCGTATACTTGCGGATGGGTGCGAGGTAGTCGCCGGAGAAAATGGAGTCACCGGCAACATTGCGCAGGCGGTATTGCACCTGATTGCAGGCGCTGAGGTAGCCCTCCGCCGGCAGGCGCACGTTGTCGCGCTGCCACGCCAGCGAGCGCACGCTGCCCCAGCCGTCGTACTCCGTGCAGCCGGTCACCAAGCGCGTCTCCCAGTATTGCAGGCCGTCGAAAATGGCGTTGAGCTTGCCCTGGCGTGCGCTCGAGTAATAATACTCGCAGCGCGCGAGCATCTCCTTCTCCGGCCAGCCCTCGCGGGCAAACTCCAGAGCCGTCGTCGTCGCCACGCGGCGCAGCAGCGGGTCGTGCCAGTCCTCGGAGTGGCGCGTATAAATGGCGGAAAGGTAGCGAAGAGCCGTGTCGAGACGCTGCGTCGGGCCGGAGTAGAGCAGCCCGTACATCCAGCCGAGATCATTGCCGAGCGTCTCCATCAGGCGCCCGCCGAAATCGCTGCGCGCCACCTCTGAGACAGAGGCCGCGCCGGCCTTGTCGATGAGCAGCACGCGGGCCACATCGAGGCGGTTGGCGGGCTGTTGGAGGTAAAGCCACAGGTTCTCCGAGTTCAGCGTGCCGATGCCCGCCATCACGCGCGTGATCAACTGCTCGCGCAGCGCCGCCGCATTCGTCCACTGCGCCGCCGTCAAATCCGTCGCCTGATAATACCCCTTGCGCTCACTCTCATCCGCCTCGCGCTTGAGCACGCGCGCCAGCTTCTCGGCCGCGCGCCGCACCTTGCGCTGATCGCCCTGCGAATAGAGGCCGGGCAGCTCCGCCTGAGACGGATCCACGGGCACCTCGCGCTCCAGAAAGCGCTGCACCTCTTGACCCATCTCCTCGGGCATGTAGGAGTCCGGATCGCGCTCGCCGGCGAGAGCCGGGGTATCGGATGAGGCGTCCTCATCCTCCTCCCAGCTGTCGTCATCCCAAGAGTCGACAATCGCGCCGTCGTCCTCGCTGACTCCGACACCCGGAGCACCGGGCGTGCCGTCGCCCTCTCCGCCGACACCCACAATCGTCACACCGCCGTCCTCATTGGCGACGATGCCCTCCTGCGTCGGCAGCGGCGGCAGGGGTTCACCGGGCGCGGGCTGAGCCGGCTGAACCGGCTGAGGCTGCCCCCCCGGCACCGGCGACGAGGCAATCGGGACGGCCGGCATCTCATAGAGGTGCGGGTAGAGCATAAAGCCCGCCGTCATCGCCAGAAAGACGCCGAGCGTCAACAGGAAGAGCGATTGTTTCATACGAATGACTACAGATGATCAGTTTTCGAACACTTGCTGGCGCTCTTTGACCTTTTTCAGAGCCTCCGCCGCGCTGTGCCGCACCACGCCGTCCTCGTGCTGCTGGAGCGATTCGAGCAGAGGCAGGCAGCGCTCCGTTCCGTGCTTGGCTAGGAAGGTGAGCAGAGAGCCGAGCTGCTGGAGGTTTTCGCCGCGGCCCAAGCGCTGCAGGAGCTCGGGCTCAGCCACGGAGCCCAGCTTGTCGAGCGTCGACTCCCACGCCACCGGGCGCGCGGCCCAGAGCAGCGTGATGGGGCGCACCATCGTCTCGGGCGCCTCGCGCACGAGGAAGTTCGTGATGACATCGGGAACAATGCCGTCGCGCGCCGTCTCGAAATCGAAATACTGCAGCACCAACTTCACCGCCTCCTCATCATGCGAGCCGGCGTAGACCGCGAGCGCCGTGGCCAGCTGCGCCCAGGTCTCCGGCTCGCGCTCCCACGGATCCTGAAGCACGAGCACGAGCTTATTGCGAATCTCATCGCGCAGCACCGCGACGTTCGCATCGGCCAGCGTCTGCGCGGCGCGCTTCACGCGCCCGGCGTCCGGCGACTGAATGTTGTAGAGATTCGAGGTGACGAAGGCCGGATCCGACTCCGCGCTGAGCGCCGAGGAAATCAGGCGGCGGTTCAGGTAACACTTGTCCTCGCTGAAGTTGACCTCGAAAACGCCGTCCTTGCCGTAGGTCACGGTGCCGTAGCGCGACAGAATCTTGCGGGCTGCATCCTCCGAGCACTCGGCGCGACGAATGAGGTAAAGAGCACCGGGGTCATCCACATAGGCGTGCACGGCCTGAGCGCGGAAGAGACGCAGGAAAGTCTCGCGGAAGATGTCGCGCTTCATCTGGTTCTGATCACTCATGTAAATGAGGTAGTGGCGCCCGGTGGGGTCCTCCTCGCAGAGCTCGCGGTAGACCTCGAGATCATCGTCCTTCAGCACGCGAGCACCGATGCGCGGCACGCGATCATCAACCGGCTCCTCCGCCTTCTGCTCGGTCGGAGCCTCCGCAACGGGCGCCGAGGGAGCGACAAACGTGTCGCTCAACTCCTGACGATAACTCAGCTGCGGCAGGTACCAAGAACCCGCGAGCACCACCAGCGACAAGGGCCAGGTGAAGAAGCGCGAATGGCGCGACGACGAGGCAATCAAGATGGCCGCCAGCAGGCAGAAGACCGAGGCGATCAGATATTGGCCCTCCATGGGCAGACGGCTCAGTGCCGTCGGATAGCTCGGGCTGCGACCGATCAGGAAGATGAAGCCCACGATGAGGAAGACCGCGAGGCCGAAGCCGAAGCGCATGATGCCGGAGCCGCGCCGCGGGGCGTCAGGTGCGTAGTCCTCCTGCATCCTCTCGGCGCGCAGCTGCTGTCGCCGCTGAGAGAGGGAATTCTCGCGGCGAAGCAGCTCGTCATCAGGCCCCGAAGATACGGCATCGGCAGAGCGGAACTCGTGGGCGAGGCAGTCGGGACAAACGTTCACGTCCTCCCTCTGCGTGTGAAACTTACGGTGACAGCGCGAACACTCAACTTCCATAGCACGCATTGTATCACAAGCCCCCTCCTCCATGCAAGCGCAGAATGGGAACACTCACGCAAACGGTTGATCGCCAAAGCGCAGCCAAAGTTGGCCAATGTTGACTGACTGCGACTGCGCAGATCGCCCCTCGCCTGCAATGCGGAGAGAATCTGATACCGGCTTCCACTCGGGCCGAGTTCCCTCAGCAGACGTCGCGGCCACACTGAGGAGCACGGTCTCGGCGTCGCCGCGCTGCGGCCGCTCCGATGGCGACCTGAGCGGAGGCAAGGCTGAAAGCTCGCCGCAACGAAGGCCCCGCCGCGATGAACAGGGACGTTGCAGCCTCGCAGGGAGAGCGCTCAGCGCTGACCTCCGGCGCGCAGACGCCGCTGCTCGCGCACGTGCCGCAGCAGGGCTTCGGGATCCGCGAAGCGCGTCTCGATCAACTTGCGGATCGTGGCCGCGTAGGGTGGGTTGTAGCGCAGAATCTCCTGCATCGTGCCGCGCGCCTGTTCGAGCTCCTCGAGCGAATCCGCCGCCTTGATCTGGAGGGGATAGAGCTGATTGAGCAAGGCCAGTCGATTGCCGGGGAGGGCGTCCTTCAACGCCGAGGCCAGCAGATCGCGCTCCGCGCGGGGATCCCCCTCCGCGGTGGCGAGGCGGTCGTTGATCTCATCCATCTGCCGTTCGCAGAGCACAAGGTCGCGCAGGCCGCTGGTGTTGCCGGGGTCAAGGTCGACAATCTCGTCGCGCAGGCCCTTGGCACAGGCCTGCAAATGTTCGGGCAGAGCCTTGTAGCACGCCAGCAGAGCCTCACGCCGAGCCTCGCCCTCAAGCCCTGCGGCCCGGCGCAGAGCGTCGGCGCGGCCGAGGGCCGGCTCGAGCTCCTCCTTCACGGCAGCGAGATCGGGGCGCATCCCCATGAAGCCGCCGGCCACCTCGCCTCGCGGCGTGAGGACGAGCAGTGTCGGGAACGTGCGAATGCCGTAAGTGCGGCAGAGCTCCTCATTGCGGGCGCGCAGCGCGGCGTCAAAGGAGGCTCGGTTGGGTAAATCAACCTCCAGAAGCACAAAGCGATCGCGCGCGTAGTCCTCGAAGCCGGGGGTATCGAGCACCTGGCGACGCAGTTGCATGCAAAAAGCGCACCAGTCCGAGCCGGTGAAATCGACGAGCACGAGCTTGCCCTCTGAGGCGGCCCTCTGCGCGGCTGCACCGAAATCCGTCATCCACTCCGCTGCTGAAGCCGGAGCCGTCAGAGCGGCGAGAGCAGCAGCGGGCGCCATTGCCGTCAGGCGACACTTGAACATGCCGCATTGTGTCACAGAGAACGCGAGCAACGCAAGGGGAAAGTGAGTCAGTTCAGTGCCGCTTGTGCGTTTGGCGCAGCAGGGCGGCTTTCAAGGAGGTGTCGTGCATCCCGGCACGGAGCCCGCTTCCCCCGGCCTCTCCGGCTCAAGCGGAGCTGACTGAAGGCGGAAGGAAGAGCGCGTTTTGGTGGATGAACGAGAGTTGAGATGGATTGCAGGCTTGACACCCGCACTGAGACATGTCATAATGCGCCCCGTCACGGCTCCGTCGTTCAATGGATAGGACAAAGGTTTCCGGTACCTTCGATGTGGGTTCGATTCCCGCCGGGGCTATTTTCCTAATGCGCCACGATGTGGCGCATTAGTTGATTATAATAGACTTACACGCTTTCATGTGCTACAAGGAGGCACATGAACAAGCACGAAAACAGCACGAAACGCAGCACGAATATCATCGTGTGCATGGACTCCAAGAGTCGGGTCAAGCGCAAAGTGTGTGGAAACCGCCCGTTGAGCCACCTAGAGTACCGC
>URLZ01000060.1 GCA_900548895.1 uncultured Akkermansia sp. | reverse complement strand
ATTCCCCCCGCCATTCCCCCTGACATCCCCCTGACATCCCCCTGACATCCCCCTGAAGCTCCTGAAGACTCCGCAGACGCCCGCCCCGAGGCAGCCCTAGGCTCAGCCGAGGCAAAGTCTGCATATCGCCAACACCGGTGCCGGCAGCGTCAGCGGCGAGCACACGGGCAGCGGGAGCTCGGCCACTTCGGGCTTGCAGCTGGCGGGCTGCCGTGTTAAACTCGCAGCCGTATGGGAATGCTGCTCCACAGACTGCGCAACGTCGGCAAGGGCCTGCGGGCCTACATGCGACAGGGTCTGATCGACCCCCTCCCCGTTCGTCACTACCTGCGCGGCTACAGCCCCCGCAAAGCCGGGCGCGACATGAAAGCCGCCCTCGACGTCGCCCTCGTCGGCCTGCCGCAGGGCATGGCCTTCGCCGCCATGGCGGGGCTGGACAGCATCTACGGTATCATGGCAGCCACCGTCGGCACCTTCATCGCCCCACTCTTCACCAAATGCAGCCTGACCGTCAGCGGCCCCAGCAACGCCACCGCCTTCATGCTGGCGAGCTTCTTTCTCGCATCGGATCCGGGGATCCGTCAGCATCCGGAAATCTTCGTGCCGCTCATCGTCTTTCTGGCCGGCCTCGTCTGCGTCATCGGCGCCTTCGTCAAGGCCACCGAAATGCTCCAATTCGTCAGCCGCAGCGTGCTCGTCGGCTACGTGACGGGCGCGGCCACCCTCATCATTGCCTCGCAGCTGCGCTACGTCATGGGCATCCACGATGTCGAGGCCGGCAGCTCCTTTTTCTCCATGAGCAGCGCCATCATCGAGCACCTCGACAAGGTGCAATGGCAGCCCATCGTCCTCGGCGTACTCTCCTTCCTGCTCTTCATCCCGCTGAAGCGCTACTTCAAGTTCCTGCCCACCTTCGCCATCATCCTCGTCGTGATGAGCGCGCTCAACTGGGTACTCTGCCAGCCCTGGGCCGGCGGCGCCTTCACCGAGGTGCGCATGCTCAAGGACTTCACCATGAGCGACCTCGTGCTCACCCCGCCGGCGGTCTGGGAGGTCGGCGGGCACCTGGCCGAGCTCTTCCCCATCGTCATCGGTATCGCCTTCCTCTCCACCCTCGAGCAGACCGTCATGAGCAAGACCATTTCGGCCAAGACGGGTGAAGCGCTCAACCTCAATCAGGACACCTTTGCCGTGGGCATGGCCAACATCGGCTCCTCCTTCACCACCTCCCTGCCCTGCTCCGCCTCGCTCACCCGCTCCATGCTCAACTACACGGCCGGAGCCGCCACGCGCTTCTCGGGCATCTTCTGCGGCCTGCTCTGCCTCGGCATCACCTTCATTCTCGCAAACTTCCCGCTCATCTCCTGCATCCCGCACAGCGTGCTGGCCGCCCTCGTGCTGGCCAACGCCGTCTCGCTCTTTGACCTCAAGCTGCTGCGCATCTGCTTCCGCTCCACGCCCGGCGACGCCACGGTGCTGACCATCACCTTCATCGCCGCCCTGCTGCTGCCGCTGCACGTCGCCATCTTCGTCGGCGTCGTCATCTCCGTCTCGCTCTTCCTGCGCAAAGCCGCCAAGCCCGAGCTCGTTGAATACACGCTTGACAACGAGGGGACCCTGCTCAAGCTGGCGGACAAGGCCAACCGCCTGCCGCAAATCTCGATCGTGCACGTCGAGGGCGACCTCTTCTTCGGCGCGGCCGATCTCTTCCGCAAACAGGTCGCGCGCATCGCCGAAGACCCCTCGCTGGCCGTCATCATCCTGCGCATGCGCAACGCCCGCAACCTCGATGCCACCTCCGTCTGCGCCCTCGAGGAGCTCATCCGCTTCACCCGCGAGAAGGGTCGCCACCTCATCATCTCCGGCGCCAGCCGCGAGGTCTACCGCATCCTGCGCAAGAGCGGCATCCTCAACGTCCTTCAGGAGGACTGCGGACGGGGTGAGAGCAACATCTTCCTCATCGAGCCGAAAAACCCGAACATGTCGACCCGCAAGGCACTCATGCGCGCCCAGAAGCTGCTCGGCACCAAGAATGCCGACATCTCCATCTACACCACGCAGACGCGCGAGCCCTCATGAAGTGCCGGGCAACAGGCTCGGCGGCACGCGCCCGCAAGGCTCCCGTGCTGACGCCGGCGGCCGAGGCGCTCGCCGAACAGGCGGGCCCTCTGGGCGATGCCCTTGTGGCGTGGTTTGAGCACGAAGGGCGCGATTACCCCTGGCGCCGCACGACGGATCCCTGGGCCATCCTCGTCAGTGAGGTTATGCTCCAGCAGACCACCATCCCGACGGTTCTCGGGCGCTATGAGGCTTGGATGGCGCAGTTCCCGACGCCGGCGCAGCTCGCGGCGGCGAGCGAAACCGAGGCTCTTCGCTCCTGGGAGGGGCTGGGCTACTACCGACGCGTGCGCGCGCTGCGCGCGGCGGCAATGGCCATTGAGGAGCGACACGGCGGGAGATTCCCCGAGGATGAGGAGGCTATCCGCGCCCTGCCGGGCATCGGCGACTACACCGTCGGGGCCGTGCTGAGCTTCGCCTTCAACCGCCCGGCTCCGCTCGTGGACGCCAACGTCTCGCGCATTCTGGCCCGCCTGCTGGATGACGACCAGCCGGTCGACGCCCCGGCCTGCCGCCGCCTGCACTGGGAGCTCGCCGCGCGCCTCGTGCACCGCCGTTCCCCGCGGGCCTTCAACTCCGGCATCATGGAGCTCGGGCAACGCCTCTGCCGCAGCGGCGAGCCCGATTGCCTGCTCTGCCCGCTGCGCCCCTGGTGCCGCACCACACGCCCCGCCGAGCTGCCGAAAAAGCTGCCCAAGATTCCCGTCACCCGTGCGGAGCACCACGACATCCTGTTGATCACCGACGAGGGACTGCTCATGGAGCGGCAGAGCAGCGGCAAGCGCCACGAAGGCCTCTACCGCCTCCCGCAGCGCAGCCTCGCGGAAGTCGACGGCCTCGAGTTCATCGACGAGCAGCACTACAGCGTCACCCGCTACAAGGTCACGCGCCGCCTCTACCTCGCCCCGGCGGGCTACCCCGCCCGAGCCGGTGAAAGCTTCATTCCCCTCAGTCGGCTCGCGGAAACCCCCATGGCCTCCCCCGATCGCAAAATCATCGCCCGCCACCTTCCCAAGCCCGCAATCGAGACCGCATCCCCCGAAGCAGAGCCCTCCCGCCTCACCTCCTGCGACGGCGCTATGCCCCCCTCAACACCGAGGCCGACGAACCGAAATACCCCCTCCTGAAGCTCAAGCCTGTTCTCCCGGTCCTTCCCGACGTGTCACCCTCGTCCCGCTCTCGGCGATTCAGAGCGCAGCCTTGCACGCAGCTCATTCTCTCCGCAGCAAGTTTCCCCGAACAATACAACGCATCAAAACATAACGTATCAACCCAACAGCACACGCGCATGAACAGCATCCGACGAGCACGCCTGCTCCCTCTGGCGGCTTTGGCCTCCCTCGCCGCTCTCCCGCTCCATGCCGCAGACGCCGCACCGAGCAAAGCCCCCCGGCTCAACCCCGTCAAGCCCGACAAAACGGGTCGCGTCGTCCCGCCGGACGGCTACCGCCTCGTCTGGCACGACGAGTTCAACGGCAAAGGCCGCCCGGACCCTGACAAGTGGGTGCCCGAGACGGGCTTTGTCCGCAACAAGGAGATGCAGTGGTACCAGCTCAAGAACGCGCGACAGAGCGGCGGCCGGCTCATCATCACCGGGCGGCGCGAGAACACCCCGAACCCGAAATTCGAAAAGGGCAGCAAGGACTGGCGCAAAAACCGCAAAACCATCGAGTACAGCTCCGCCTCGCTGACCACGAAGGGCAAGTTCAGCGTCACCTACGGCATTCTCGAAGCCCGCGTGCGATTCAACCCGACGGAAGGCGTGTGGCCGGCCTTCTGGACCACGGGCATCAGCGAGAACTGGCCCTCCTGCGGTGAAATCGACATTCTCGAATACTACCGAGGCAAATACCTCGCCAACTTCGTGTGGGGCGCCAAGCAACCTTGGACGGGCATCTGGCGCAGCAAAACCGTGAGCCTCGAGAGCTGCATCGCCAAAGATCCCCGGTGGGCCGAGAAGTTCCACGTCTTCAAACTCGACTGGGACGAAGAGCGCATGCGCATCTTCATCGATGACGAACTCGTCAACGAAATCGCCACCGCCGACGCCGTCAACCTGCGCTACAACGAGATCGAGAACCCCTTCCGCCAGCCGCACTTCATCATCATCAACCTCGCGCTCGGAGCCAACGGAGGCTCGCTCGACAAACTCGACTTCCCCGCCCGCTATGAGGTTGACTACGTGCGCGTCTTCCAGAAAGAGGGCGAGAACAAGGACAGCGATACGCGTCCGAGCGGCGACAAGGGCTGACCCCCGGAGAAGACTGTCCCCCCGGAGAAGACTGAGACCCGGAGAATCTTGGCCTCTCGGAGCTGAACACTTCGCATCGGGCGGAGAAAACTCCGCGCGGCTCGAGACTACCGAGCCTGCATGAGCCATCGCCCGAACGCCATCGGGAACATCATCGGCTCCGCACCTATCACAATACCGGGCAGCCGGAGGCAAACCGCCTCCGGCTGCTCTCCTTTTGAAAAAGGGAGAGGATGGGAAAGGGAGAGGATGGGAAGAGCCCACGAAGGCTCACCGGGGGTGATACCCGCAGAGGATAATCCCCCCTTGCCCACCGCGCGAACGCAGAGAACCCGTTTCCCCAAGCGGAGAAACGGGTTCAACATAAACAGGAAAGCGCGGCGCCGCAGCGCCTGAGCGCGATCAGGAAAGGGTCGGCTTCTTGGCGCGGCGGACGGAACCGAAGCGCTTCTGGAACTTGTCGATGCGGCCCTCGGTATCGACGAACTGGTTCTTGCCCGTGAAGAAGGGGTGCGAGTCGGACGTAATACCGCAGGAGACGACGTAGTGCTCAACACCGTCGATCACCTCGGTCTTGGCCGACGTGACGGTGGAACGCGTGATGAAGCGGCGGCCCGTGGTGATGTCCACGAACACAACGGGATTGTACTTGGGATGCAGGTCTGCCTTCATAATAAATTCCGGCTGCGTTACCGTCGCAGCGCTGGGGGATTATACACCGAAGAGCCGCCGTGTCAAGCCGGATTTCAGCTCATCGCTCATTTTTCGACCTTTTTCACGCGCGAGGCCGTTCGCCCTTGCACATCGATCCGCCATCTGCTAGGATAAAGGCGCGAAAGCAGCATACCTATGCCGACCCAGCTCGATCAACTCAAACAGTACACCACCGTCGTGGCTGACACGGGTGACTTCCGCCAGATGGAGGAGTTCGCGCCGCAGGACGCCACCACCAACCCTTCCCTGATTCTCGCCGCGGCCGCCAAGCCCGAGTATCGACCCATTATTGAGGCCGTCGTGGAGCCCTACCGCCGCAGCTCGCTGCGCGGGGCCGCCCTCATGGATGAGCTGATGAACAAGGTCATCGTCGCCTTCGGCCTCGAGATCCTGAAGCGCGTTCCCGGGCGCGTTTCCAGTGAGGTGGACGCGCGCCTCTCCTTCGACACCGAGGGCACCGTCAAGAAGGCGCGGGAGATCATGGCGCTCTACGAGCAGGCCGGCATTCCTCGGCAGCGCGTGCTGATCAAGATTGCCTCGACTTGGGAGGGCATTCGCGCGGCGCGCCAGCTGGAGCAGGAGGGCATTCACTGCAACCTCACCCTGCTCTTCAGCCTCGTGCAGGCCGTCGCCTGCGCGGAGGCGGGCGTGCGCCTCATCTCGCCCTTCGTCGGCCGCATCCTCGACTGGTACCGCGCCTCCACGGGGGCGGAGTACACGGCGGAGACGGATCCCGGTGTGCTCTCAGTGCGCACCATCTACAATTATTACAAAAAGTTCGGCTACCCGGTTCAGATCATGGGCGCCTCCTTCCGCAACAAGGGAGAGGTGCTGGCTCTGGCGGGCTGCGATCTGCTGACGATTTCCCCGAACCTGCTCGCCGAGCTGGCGGCGGACGACGCTCCGGTGCAGCCGATGCTCTCGCCCGAGGCGGCCAAGGCGTCGGACATCGAGCGGATTCCGGCCGATGAAAAGAGCTTCCGCTTCCTCTTCAACGAAGACGCCATGGCGACGGAGAAGACGGCCGAGGGCATCCGCCGCTTCGCCGCCGACATCCGCAAGCTCGAAGATCTGCTCGGCTCCATGCTCTGAGCCCGCCAATATCCCCCTTCCCACAACTCCAATACATCATTCCATCATGAAAGTACTCGTTACCGGCGGTGCCGGCTACATTGGTTCGCACACCGTGCGCCAGCTCGTGAAGAGCGGCGCTGATGTGACCGTTCTCGACAGCATGGTCTACGGCCACCCCGCCGCCATCGTCGATCCTGAAGTCAAGCTCGTGAAGGGCGACCTCGGCGATCCCGCCATCGTCTACCCGCTGCTCATCAACGGCAAGTTCGATGCCGTCGTTCATTTCGCCGCCTTCATTCAGGTGGGCGAGTCCGTGAAAGACCCGCTGAAGTACTACGAGAACAACATCGCCAAGCCGCTCGTGCTGCTGCGCGCCATGATTCTGGCCGGCACGAAGCGCTTCGTCTTCTCCTCCACCTGCGCCACCTACGGCGAGCCCACGCAGATTCCGATTCCCGAGACGGAGAAACAGGACCCGATCAACCCCTACGGCGGCTCCAAGTTCATGCTGGAGAAGGTCTGCAAGGACTGCGACCGCGCCTACGGCCTCAAGAGCGTCTTCCTGCGCTACTTCAATGCCTCGGGCTCTTCCGAGGACGGCCTCATCGGCGAGGACCATGATCCGGAGTCTCACCTCATTCCCGTGATTCTTCAGGCCATCAAGGGCGAGCGCCCGGGCATCACCGTTTTCGGCACCGACTACGACACGCCGGACGGCACCTGCATCCGCGACTACATCCACGTCGATGATCTGGCGGACGCTCACCTGCGCGCTCTCGACTACCTGATGAAGGGCGGCGAGACGAACTGGTTCAACCTCGGCACGGGCAAGGGGCTCTCCGTCAAGGAGATCATCGACGCCGCCGAGAAGGTCACCGGCAAGAAGGCGCCCGTCACCTACGGCGATCGCCGCGAGGGCGACCCGCCCCGCCTGATTGCCGATGCCCGCAAGGCTGCCGAGGTGCTGGGCTGGGTGCCCAAGTACCAGGACGCTCACAAGATCGTGGAGACGGCCTGGAAGTGGTTCAACGGCCCGCGCGGCGGTCACTATTGATTTGAAGGGCCGGCGCAGGGAGCGCAGACTGCCGCTTTCCCTGCGCCCTTCCCCCTCTTTCCCGCATCCCCGCGCCTTCGATGGGAACGAAGGCGCGGGTCTTTTTTTGAAAATTTCGCCGCAGGGCTCAGACATCTGAGCCGCTCTGCCGTTAACTGTATCAGATGACGCCCACCGAGCCGCAGAATCACGCGTCGCCTCAGCCCGCACCCACCGACGCCGCCGGTTGGAGTGCTTGGCTGCGCCCGAGGCTGGCTCTGCTGCAACGCGTGGCGGCGGGCTATTACCCGGAAAGCCCGGAGGATCTGCTGCAAGCGACGCTGCTCACGCTCTTTCGCGCGGCGGCGCGCGGGGTCGAGATGCCCGGCGGCGATGAGCTCACGGCCTACTGCTGCACGGCTCTTCGCAACAAGGCCTACGACTGGTACGCCGCGCGGCGGCGACGGCAGCCGATCCAGCACCCGGTCACCGAGGAGACGCCCGAGCCGGCGGCGGAGGGCTTCAATCCTGAGCAGCTCGATGCGGCACAGCTCCGCGAGCTGCTGCCCAAGCTGCTGCCGCCCGCCCAGCAGAGCGTCATCACCCTGCGCATCTGGGGCGGCATGAGCTTTTCCGAGATCGGCGAAGCCCTCGGCGTCTCCCGCAAAACCGTCTACGCGCGCTTCGCCGCCGCCATTCAACGCCTTCAACAGCACTTCGACACGGACCATGCCTGACAGCCATCCCCACCTGACGCCGCAGCAGAGAGCCTGGGCTCGCGCCCTCGAGCGCCGCGTGCACCCCGCCGCCGCGCCCGACGCGCCGCAGCTCGACGCCCTCTTCAGCGACCTGAGCCGCGCGCTTCAACGCGAAGAGGAGAGCCTGCGCTACGCCGATGCTCTCGGCCAGCTGCGCCGCTGCGCCGCCGCCGTCATCCTCCTCGTCGCGAGCATCAGCCTGAGTCTTTGGAGCTCGGGCTCGGCGGAGGCCCGGCTCGCCCGCCGAAGTGAAGTTCCCCCAGCTCCCGCAGCGACGGCGATCTCCGAGGCATCCGTGCCCTCCTCGGCCTCCGCGGCTTCCATGGCTCCTGCCGCCCCCGCAGCCCTCTTCTCTGCCGTCCCCCTCGCTGCCGACGCTGCCGACGCAGCCGACGGCGCACCGACCGCTACCGCAGCGACGGCTCCGCCCCCTATCACAGCACCTGTTGTTCCCCCCAGCTCCGCCGCTCGCGCGAAGGGGATCTCCTCCTCGGCGCCCGCGGCCATGCCAGCCTCTGCTGCAGACACGCCCACCACCGACCCGGCCGGCGCGGCCCCGGCAGCCATCCCTTCAGCCTCCCAAGCTTCGGCGCGGCGCGTCCACTTGGACATCCTCCCCCTCCCCTGACCCCTCCCCAGCCCCTTCCGACGCCCCCTTCTCCTCTCCCACCTCCGCCCCACCTCAGAT
>URLZ01000059.1 GCA_900548895.1 uncultured Akkermansia sp. | reverse complement strand
GCGGTACTCTAGGTGGCTCAACGGGCGGTTTCCACACACTTTGCGCTTGACCCCTGAAACTTCGAGGCTCCGCGAGCCGGCCATATCGCGGAAGCTTGCGGAACGCCGGGCACCTCAACCGCAGTGGCGCGCGAAATGAAAAGACCGATGAGGGCTTGACGCTACTCGCGCTCGTTTCAAAGCGCCCTCCACCGCGCCGCTCCGCAGCCCGGTCACACCGCAGACGATCCGGCTCCGGACCTGCTCGCAGCCGGCATCTGCCGCGCGACCTGAGGAGGCTGCGGCGGAGAGTGCGAACCGGAATCCGAAGGCGGCAACGGTGACGGCGAGCCGAGATCCGGCTACGGGAATCCGGAATCAGGACCGTGTGCGAACGGCAAACAGAAAAGCGGCTGACCCGTACTGAGTCAGCCGCTTTTGCGGAGTGGAGCATAGCGGGTTCGAACCGCTGACCTCCTCAATGCCATTGAGGCGCTCTACCAACTGAGCTAATACCCCGAAGGATTCTGTGTCGTCCTGCATGCAGGAACAGGCGCATTGTAGCGGATCCGGCGAGCCAAGTCAAGCTTTCTTCGTCAAATTTTCAAAGTTTTTCAATAACATCAGCGCGAATACTTTTTCCCGGGTGACGCTCGGCACTTCTCTGACCTTCGGGGAATGCGTGGTGCACGCTCTGCTGCGTTGCCGCTTCCGCCTTGCCTCTGGCCCCGCCGGCCCCGTCGGCCCCGTCGCCTCGAGGCGTGAGGAGGCTCGCAGCACCGGAGCCCCAAAAGCGCCGAAGGAACGGGGGCAACAAGCAGGGGTTCCGTAGCGAGCACCGTTCCGCTTCGCTCGAGGCGAGGGCTCGGCCCCCTTCTCCCCCGGCTTAGTCTCCATTCCTTGTTCGCGGCGAGCCGGGCGCGTTACGGCGCGCAGGAGAGGCGATCGGAGCGATGCCGGCGGCTCAGATGACACAGACGATGCCGCCGATGAGCCTGAGACGATGATGCCGCCGACGTTCAAGGAGCACCTCAAGAGCGGAGGCCGGAGCGCGCGGTGACGGGAGGTCAGACGTGGTGTCTTTTCAGGGCGGAGAGGCGTCTTAATTGATTTTTGGTGACATACAGACGCATTCAATACTTGACAGGGCCGCCTCGACACCTTACAATGGTGTCGCAACGCGCTGCCGGGGCGGTGTTTCTTTATACCCGGCTGCGCCAACCCCAACACCGTCATGACATTTCATTTCTCGAAGCGTTTGCGACATGTGGCCGTTGCGGCGGTTGCGTCCGTTGCCATGATTCACGCTGTTGCGCCCGCCGAGGCGGCCCAGCAGAAGATTTCGAAGAGTTTTGTTCAGCCCTTGGCGCCTTCTCCTTCGGCTAAGCCGAGCGACAAGCTGCCGAACTTGGGCCGCGACAAACACGGCATGCCCTTCTATCACCCCAAGCAGCTTCGCCGCGTGGTGCGCACGACGGCGTACACGCACTCGGAGAGTGATCACAAGGCCTACGGTGCCCGCAATGCGATGGGCACCAGCCTTCAGTACGGAGAGCGCTATCGAAGCGCCGCGGCAGACTGGTCGGTTTACCCGCTCGGCACGATGTTCAAGATCAAGGGACAGCCCTACACGTACATCGTGGATGATTACGGCAGCGCTCTCGTCGGCACGGGTACGATTGATATTTACCAGCCGACGCGCTCTCTGATGAAGCAGTGGGGCCGCCGCATCGTGGAGATCGAGGTGGTCCGCTGGGGCTCGTCGCGCCTCAGCATGGAGACGCTGGCCAAGCGCCGCAGCTTCAGCCACTGCGCCAAGATGCACCGCTCGCTGACGCAGCAGGATTCGAAGCGCGAGAAAAATACGCGCAACCGCTAATTGCCCGGGTTTCCTCATTCAGCCGCCCGGCGCGGGGCTCTTCTCAGCAGGATGCAGAGGATGGCTCGCGCGTCGGGCGCCTTCTTTTGTTGTTGCGGAGGGGAGGTGATGAGGCATGCGACCGTCGCGGCCCCTGACCCGCCGCTGATGGGTGAGGAAACCTGCGGGGATGAGGACGCCCCAAGTGCCGAATTCTGCCCGCTTGTTCCGGGAGCAAAGCCTCCTGCCGCTCTGCCGCGTGCTGTTTTGACGCATACTGTTTTGCCGCGTGCCGGGCAGCATGATGATCGGCTCGAGTGAGACGTGAAGTACAGGCACGGGGCGCGGGGCTTGCTCACCCTCGAGCGACATCGAGGCCCCTTTTGCCCCGCGTGCCAGAACGACCGGGAAGCGCACGATCTGATTTACAAAGCTCGGGGCGGAATGGGGCGGCCCGAGGACTCTCGGCACGCGTGGGGAAGTCGTCACATCGGGATGCCGGAGAGGCAAGGCCGCGCGAGCTCAAGGCTGTCGGAACCCGGTCTTCTGGCGCTCATGCGTCGTCACAAGGTGGCTCCCACCACCGCTGGTCGTTCCCGCCTCGCACGCCCCTCGGCGGGCCCGGAGAGCGGCACAAAGGGGGTGCGGGCGAGTGGAGTCTTTGTGCCGGAGGCTATCCTCAGCAACGGGACAGGGCACAGCCACGGCCCTCTCACCGTCGCGGACGGCGGCGGAAAGCTTCGGTTCGAGACAAAAAACTCCCCCGCCGCGGGAGGCGGCGGGGGAGCCTGATGAATTCGAAAAGCGACGGCCCGCACAGGCCGATCAGTGCGAGGGCGCCGGGTCGAGCCTCAGGCTCGTGTCGGGCTTCACCTGAAGGATGAGCGGCTCGGCAGCGGCGGGGGCCTGCGTGCCGGTGTTGCGGACGCGGGCGCTGATCTTGATCTCACCGGGCTGGTCGCCGACGCGCACGAGGAGGGGTGCGGTGCCCCAGACGACGTCCTGCGGGCCTTCATTGACGGCGCTGCCGGCGCCTTCAACGCTGAAGACGATCTTCTCGTTGCTGAGGCGCTTGACGTTGCCGTCCTGATCCGTCACTTCGGCGACGACGGGGATGACGGTGCTGCCGTCGGCCTGAAGCTCGGGGATGGTGGCGTCAAGGCGCAGGCGCAGTTTGGCGGGACGGCGCGCGGGGCGCAGTTCATGCCGGCAGACGACTTTGCCGTTGACGAGGCCCTCGGCTACGAGGCTGTCCTTGGCCATGCCGCCGCGGCGGGTGAGCTCTTTGCTCTTCGGGAAGCTCCAGGCTTTCTCGAAGACGACGGGCATGTGCATGGTGCGGCTCTCATTGCTGACGGGCTTGAGGGTGACGGGTTCCCTTCCCTGAGCGGTGAGCCGCACTTCATCGCAGTTGGAGACGACGGTCACGTCCTTGGGCGAGAAGGGGGTGAGTCCGTGGACGATGTAGACCATGGGGCGGCTCTGCGGGCGCTGGGCCATGAAGGCGTAATACATGAGCTTCGGCTGGCGGAAGGCGTCCATCATGCCGCCGTAGAAGGGGTCGGGATGGTAGCCGCGCTGGTGGTCAAAGCTGTGCCACATGGCGCCGCCGACGTGCCAGTCGGGGGCTTCGCAGAGGAGCTTCCAGCAGGTCCAGACGTATTCGGGCTGCATGTAGTGGCGCAGCTGCTCGAGCATGGGGATTTCACCCCAGCGGCGCGAGGCGCGCGCATCGGAGTTGTGCGAGACCCAGTTGTCGACGGTGTCGCCCCATTCGCGGGTGAAGTAGGCCTTGCTGTCGGTGTGGTCAAAGGGAATGGCGCCTTCCGTGCAGGCCCCGGCGCTGACGGGCGGGTGCGAGTAGAGGACGTCGTAATACTTGGCGCCCTGCGAGAAGGAGTCGCAGACGGCGGCGCAGCCGGGCACGGGGTATTCTTCATGCGTGATCTTCCACGCATTGTGCGCGAAGTCGGCGGGGAAATGTGATTCGTTGAGGATCGGTTCCCAGAGGACGACGGAGGGGTGGTTGCGATCACGCCGGATCATGTTGCGGATGTCGCTGTAGACATGTTCGACGAACTTCCCGGTGCCGCAGTACTGCCAGCCCGGGGTCGGGACGATGACGAGCATGCCGAGGCGGTCACAGGCGTCGAGGAAAGCAGGGTCCGCCGGCGTGTGCGCGAGGCGAATGATGCGGATGCCGGCATCGCGCAGCTTGTGCACGTCCTCCACCTGCAGGTTGTTGGGCACGGCATGGCCGAGCACGGCGTAGTCTTGGTGGCGGTTGGCGCCCAGCAGCTTGCCGACGATTTTCTGCCCGTTGATTTCAACGCCCTTGGGGCTGAAGCGAACGGTGCGCAGTCCGACGGGGACGCGGCGCGCATCGCCGGCATGCCCCTCGGCGTCCGCGAGGCTGACGCTGAGCTCATGCATCACGGGGTGCTCCGGGAACCAGAGCTGGTTGGGATTCACGCGCATGGAGAGCGGGAGCTGCACCTGAGCGCTCTCTCCGGCGGCGAGCTGGAGGGTCTTTTCACACTGCCCCAGGCCGGGGATCTCGGCCTTCACGCTGCCGCGGAAGGGGGCATCGGAGTCGTTGCGCACGTGGACGTCGACGAGGGCCTGCACGGGGGTGAGGGAGGAGCGCCGCGGGTCGAAGTCGACCTCCATGGTGCGGAAGAAGATGCCGCCGCCGGCGGTGCGGTTTTCGGCGTTGGCGTCACTGATGTGGACTTCAGGCGTGGAGATGAGCCAAGCGTCGCGGTAGATGCCGCCGAAGTAGGTGAAGTCAAGGTTGTCCTGCGGTTTGCCGGGAGGGAAGCTCGGGTCGTCGCTGTTGTCGGTGCAGACGAGGATGCTGTTGCTCTCGCCGGGTTTGAGCATGGAGGTGATGTCGACGGCGACGGGCAGGTAGCCGCCGAGGTGGGTGGTGACTTTGCTGCCGTTGACCCAGACGTTGCAACGCCCCATGACGCCTTCAAAGTAGAGCATCTGGCGCCGCCCGGCTTCGTCGGCGGGGAGGACGAAGTCGCGGCGGTACCAGGCCGGGCCGCGGTAGTTGCGGCCGCCGCTGGCTTCCTCGGGCAGAGCCTCGTCGACGCTGTGCGGGAGGTTGACGCGCTTCCACGCAGCGCCGGGGCCGGGCTGCTCTTTGCCGCCGCGCACGAACTGCCAGGCGCGGTTAAGGGAATAGGTGCGGCGCCCTTCCCGGCTGTTATCGGCGAGGCTGCCGGCAACGGTGAAGGCGGCTGGGGTGAAGCCCCAAGGAGACGGTTCGGTGCCGCTGGTGAGAGGGGTGTCGGCAAGCGCGCTGCCCCCGGTCACGAGGGTTGAGGCGCTCATCACGGCGATGCTGAGGTGCTTCCAGTGCGTCATACGGATCATATCTACCACAGTGGGCCGCGTGACGTCAAACGCTTTTTCCCGTCCGGCGCCGGCGCGCGTGTCATGCGGCCGAGGGCTCCCGATCCGGCATGAGGGCTCTGTGGCCCTTGGCCGCGGAGGCGGCGTGAGGCGAGGCGTGAGGCGTGAGTGGCGGGATTTGCAGGGCAAGCCCTGAACAGCAGCCGGCCGGCACCCGGAGCGTTTCCGGGTGCCGGCCGGGAGGCACGGCAAGGAGGGTATCCGCTGCTCTTCAGCTACTTAGACGCAGCCCCTGTCGGAGTGCGTGCGGAAGGGGTAAGGTCAGTCCTTGAAGTGCACCTGCACCCCGTGCTCCGCCCAAGATTTGACGAAGTCTTCCTGAAGTTTTTCAGGGTCCTTGAAGCGGCCGTAGAGCTTCTTGAGGGCTTTTTCGTTGCTCTCGCCCTTGAGAAGGGCGTTCATGTAGTTGCGCATGGATTTGACGCCGGCGCGGCCGTTGAGGTGCACGAAGTAGGTCACGCACAGGGTGGCGAGCATGTAGGTGTCGCTCGTGCCGCGCATGTGGGCGTACATCTCCTGCTGCGACATGTTGAGGAAGTCGCCGAGGCTGAAGGGGAAGTTGAGCATCATCTGCTTGCGCTTGGCGTTCTCGCAGATGACGGCGAAGCACTTGTCAAAGTCGAGCACTTCGTCTTCGTAGGGGACGTAGCCGACGTATTCCGCCCAGCCCTCGTTGGCCCAGACGGGCAGGTTGTTGAGGCAGAAGCACTGGTGTGTGAGCTCATGCACGAGGGTGTGGGTGTCGATCTCCTTGTTGACGACGTGGCCCTCTTCACTGAGTCCGAGGGATTCGAAGGGTACCTTCACCATGTCGTCGCGCACGAGCTTGGACTCGTCGGACTTGGAGACGCGGCGGCGCCGCGTGCCGCTGTCACCCATGCTCTGCATCTTGCGGAAGCTGAAGACGCCGGCCGAGCCTTCGGGGCCGCCGTTGTTGTGGTACTCGGCCATGTTTTTGTAGAGGAAGGCGACGAGCTTCTCCTTGACGCGGCGGTTGCCCTTGGCGCGCGGCACGGGAAGGACGCGGCCGATGGCTTTATTGGCGGCGTAGGCGCATTCAAAGAGGCGGCCGATGGTTTCCTGGCCTTCCTCGTCCATCTCCACTTGGGAGTTGAAGCGGTAGTTGTTGGTCTCGTAGGTGTAGCCGTCGAGGCCGGATTTCTTGGCGGAGATTTCCTTGAGGCGCGTGTTTTTGGGCACGGGCACTTTGCTGGGCCAGCGATCCGGCGAGTCGAAGGAGGGCTCGTCGGGCTCGGGTTCTCCGGCCTTGGAGTTTCCGCGCTCGGGGGCTTGGCTCTGCTCGGAGCGCGGGGACTTTTTCGCCCGCCGCGCCTGCTGTTGCAGTTCAATGGGCTCAGCTGTGCAGAGCCCAAGGGGGCGACTCGGGGTTTCTGTTGCGGAGGCTGCGGGCAGGAGGAAGGCGGCAAGGCCGAGCAGTAGAGTCAGTCTCATGAGGTGTGAAGTGCTGAGGGGTGAAGCCGGCATCTGAGTTCCGGCGGAGTGGATGAACGACAGCGGCCCGCGACTCGGGAACGGGAAAAGATTCAGAGACCGAAATTCCGAGATCTTTCCGCCGAGGCGTCGATGCCGACGGGCTTGTGCGATTCTGTAGCTAACTTATCACAGGGTTTTCGCGGGCGTCAAGCAGAATTGCCGCAGGGCAGGATGAAATCGCGTCAGCGAAATGCGGCATAATGGGCCGCGACGGGAGCCGGCAGATCGGTGCCGGCTCCCCAGTGTGGCAACTCGGCGTGGCGACTCTGTGTTTTTTCCCATCCCGTGCCGGCAACACGCCTCCGGCCATCGACTTTCGGAGCCCAAGAGGGATGGTTCAAGCCGCATCACCGGAAGGGAGGCTTGCAGCTCAGCCTCGCGTCGCCGGTCCGCGCTCCCCGCCAGCCCCCGCCTTCCTCCGGGGCGCCTGCGGTGGAGCTGAGGCGGCCCGGTCTCTCCGAGAGTATTCGGCACACGCAAAACCCCACCGGCAGGAGGCCTCATGCCGCTGCCGATGGGGTTGTCTTTGCAAACGAAGCAGGTGGAGAGGAGGTCGGCGGCGCCTCAGCGCGTGAGACCGTCCTGCTTGGCCTGATTCCAATAGGCGTACTCGGAACGGTTGAAGTCGACGTACTCGGGCGAGAGGTCCGTGGTGTAGACGACGTACTCGTCGCTGCCGAGGTTGAGGTTGATGAGCACTTCAAACTCGCGGGCCTGCACGCGGTCACGCAGATCGTCGCTGGGCGTGGTGGTCTGCTCGCCGCCGCGGCAGGCCGGCAGGCCGGCGATATCGATGTCCACCTTCTCTTCGCGGACGCGGCTGCCGGAGTAGCCGACGGCGTGGATGATGCGGCCCCAGTTGGGGTCACCGCCGTTCCATGAGCTCTTGACGAGGGATGATTTGGCGACGCCCTCCGCCACCTTGCGGGCCTCCGCCGGGCTCGGGGCGCCGATGACGCGCACGGTGACGAACTTGGTGACGCGCTCGCCGTCCTGCACGATGTGCCAGGCCTGCTGCAGCATGACGTATTGCAGGGCGTCGGCAAACTTCTGCCACTCGGGGTGAGAGGGCGAGAGCTGCACGCCGGAGGCGCCATTGGCCATGACGAGGCAGGTGTCATTGGTGCTCATGTCGCCGTCGATGGTGATGCGGTTGAAGGAGTGTTCGACACCGTGGTGCACGAGGGCGTCGAGGTCTTCGCGCGCGATGCCGGCGTCCGTGCAGATGAGGCAGATCATGGTGGCCATGCAAGGCGAGATCATGCCGGCGCCCTTGCAGCAGGAGCCGATGCGCACGGGCTTGCCCTCGATTTCAATTTCGACGGCGACTTCCTTCTCACGCGTGTCGCTGGTGATGATGGCGGAGGCGACGTCGTGTCCCTTGCCGGGGGCGAGCCCGCGGCAGAGCTCGGGCAGGCGCGGCTCGATGCGCATCATGGGCATGGGCAGGCCGATGACGCCGGTGGAGCAGACGGCGACCTCGCCGGGGCGAAGGCCGAGCTCTTTGGCGACGATGCTGCACTCCTTGCGGGCGACGGCGACACCGGCGGCACCGGTGCAAGCGTTCGCGTTGCCGCTGTTAGCGACGATAGCGCGGATGTTGCCGCGGCGCAGGTGGCTCTGACTCACGCGCACGCAGGCAGCGCGCACGCGGTTCGTGGTGAAGGTGCCTGCCGAGGTCGTCGGCTCCGTCGAGTAGACGAGCGCGAGGTCGAGACGCGTCGCCGTGGGCTTCTTGATGCCGCAGCTGATCGCGTTTGCCACATATCCCTTGGCGGCGGTGACGCCGCCCTCAATGCTTTTGTAAAGACTGTCTGCCATATCCTTATTCTGACGGAGCTGAATTTGCCACAAGCGCCGCGGGGCTTCAAGCTCAAAATACGATTGCGGCGCACTCTCCCCGCGAGGAACAGGTCGAAGGAGGGGGTGTGTGCCGACTTCCCGCGGCAGGCACCGAGATTCTCGCTCAGCCCTCCCCTGCCCCGAGCCTTGCGGCTGCTTCCCCGCGTGAATGGATCGCGCCGGGAGGTGAGTCCCCTTTCTCCATCGCATGGTCTTGGGGAAAGGAGGTGTAGGCCATCTCCATGCCTGACGTCCAATCCGCAGGGGGAATACAGGCATCAGGGTGCGCGCACCCCGGCCTCCGGCTGCCCGATGAAGAGATGACTCCGTTATACCGCAGCAGTGAAAAAAAATTGAACTTTGTGCTTGACCGATCGGGCTCTCGCGTGTATACTGGCCGCGCCGCTACGCAAGAGAGCGAAGCACGACCAAGGCGGGATAGCCAAGTGGCCTAAGGCAACGGTTTGCAAAACCGTCATTCGTGGGTTCAAATCCCACTCCCGCCTCGCAGAGAGCGCGGTCTGTTCGTCAGACCGCGCTCTTGCTGTTTTAAGTGGGTCATGGGACTTGAGGCACGCCGGGTCAAGCGCAAAGTGTGTGGAAACCGCCCGTTGAGCCACCTAGAGTACCGCC
>URLZ01000058.1 GCA_900548895.1 uncultured Akkermansia sp. | reverse complement strand
CCCTCCCCCCCCTACCCCACCCACTGCCCTCCATGTTTCGTCGCCTGCTGCAACCGCTCCTCCTGATGATGGCGCTGGCCGCCGGCCTCTTTGTGTCGCTCTGCGCCCTCGTCCATGCCGAGAGCCGGGCCTTCGCCGTCGAGACGTACCGCGTCCCCATCGACCAGTGGGCAGATTCCCTGCCCCCCGTGCGCATCGCCGTCATCGCCGATCTGCACGTCAAGAGCTGGGACGGCGAGCAGCTCGACGCCATCGTCGACGCCATCCGCCGAGCGTCGCCGGAACTCATCCTCATGGCCGGCGACTTCATCGAGGGCGTGCGCCGCGATCAGGCCATGAGCCATGAGGACATCGCCCGACACCTCGCGCCCCTGAGCCGCATCGCCCCCGTCTATTACGTCTTCGGCAACCATGATCTGACAAACGCGTGGGGAAAGCTCCACAAAGCTTTCGGACAAAACGGCTTCGTCTTTATGGAAGGCTCGCGCCTGCGTCTCAAGCTCTCCGAGGGGCGCACGATGGACCTGCAGGGCGTGCCCTTCTTTGAAGGCACGGGCAAGCATCTGGAAAAACTCTTTGCCGCGCCTCGCGAGGCGTCCGTTCCCCTCGTGGTGCTCTGCCACACGCCCATCGGCTTTGATGAGCGCGCGCTGGATCTCGACCTCGTCGTCGCCGGCCACACGCACGGCGGGCAGGTCTGCGGCCCGGACGGCACCCCCCTCTTCGCCGTGCACGGGCTGCCGGCGGAGCGCCTGCGCGCCGGGCTCAAGCGCAGCCCGAGCGGCCGCCCGATCTTCGTCACCCGCGGCCTCGGCTGGAGCCGAGCCCCGCTGCGCCTGAACTGCCGGCCCGAGGTCGCCATTCTCGAACTGCGCTGAGTGCCGCCTCCGGGCGTTTTTGAGGGTGGGGTGGTGCCCTCCCCCTCTGTCAACGGAGGCAGCCACCACCGAGCGCGCCCGACGAACGGGGCGTGCAACGAACGCCCCGCGAAGGCCGGGCACAAAAAAACGGTGCCGCCGCAGCGGCACCGCCAAACAACAAATACACCATCAAGAGTGCATCGGCATGAGCACGTAGAGGAACTCGTCCGCCACGCGCATCACGCAGGGCCCGGAGGAATCGAGCAAGTCGATGGAGACCTCGCCCTCGCCCACCGCCTTGAGCGGATCGAGGATGTAATCGACATTGAAGGAAATCGTCAGCTCGCGGCCATTGTAGTCAATCGGCAGCTCCTCATTCGCCTCGCCGAGATCTGTCGAGCTGGTGAGCACCTCCATAGAGCCCGGGGCGAAGCGGAAGCGCACCATATTCGTCTTTTTCGCGGCGAGCAGAGACACGCGGCGCACCGTCTCGCTGAGATCCTGAGCCGGGATGATAATGCGCTCATTGTAGCGGCTCGGAATCACCTCGCGGTAGTTCGGATACTTGCCGTCAATGATCTTCGTAATGAGCAGCGTGTCCTCAAAATCAAAGGCAGCCTGGCTCTGCGTGATGCGCACCATCACATCGCCCGCATCGCTGAGCAGGCGGTGAATCTCACCGACCGCGCGGCTGGGCAGATCGATGCTCACCTGCTGAGACTCGGGGAACTCCAGCTCATTCTCGAAGAGCGCCAAGCGGCGGCCGTCCGAGGCCACCATCGTCAGCTTGCCGTCCTGAAAAGAGGTGTAGATGCCGTTGAGCACATAGCGCGAAATGTCCTTCGAGATGGCGAACTCCGTGTAGCGGAAACCGCGGTTGAGCATCGCCTGCGGCACGCGGAACTCACGCGACTCCTTGAAGACCGGAACCTTCGGGAACTCGTCCGCCGGCAGGCCGTTGAGCTTGAAGAGAGCGCGGTTGCAGCGAATCGTCGCCACCGTTCCGTTGCGCTCAATCGTCACCTCGCCGTCGCGCATCGCGCTGATAATCGCCTGCAGGCTCTTGGCCGGCAGCGTGATCGAACCCGCCTCCTGCACCATGCAGGGCAGCTTCGTGAGAATCGTCAGCTCCATGTTGGTCGTCGTCAGACGCAGCTCGCCGTCGGCGGCCTCCAGAAGCACGTTGGAGAGGATGGGCAGACTCGCACGCGTGGAAACCACGCCGGTCACCTTGTTGAGCCCATCGAGCAGAACTTGTTTGGCAAGAGCAATTTTCATACGTGAATCCTTCGGTTTGCGCTCATTGTAGCGGCTCAATCTGCCTCAGGCAAGCAAAAAACGCTCCAACCTCCATATTTTACGGTAAAATTCAAAAAACCATACAACATCTTGTGGTTGCCGATATATCAAAAGACAAAATTCGCCCTTGTTGCAAGAGACAAAAGATCAGGAAAAGTCAAACATCCGGCCGAAACTCTCCCCTCGGCAGTCCTCCGGCCCCACGGCAAGCGCCCGAACAGCCCCTTCGCAGCCCCTTCGCAGCCCCCGTGACAGCCCCGGCAGCAGGGCCTCGGAACCTGCCGCCAGCACCGCTGGTTAAACACTGGGACAAGCGCCGGAACAAGCGCCGCGCACAGCTCAGGCGCCGAGAAGCCCTCCGCCCGCCGCAGCGGGGGAGGGCTTGAGAAGAGGCTGAGGAGCTGCGGCCGCGCGAACGCGGATGGCCGTCCCTGCCTCATCGGATCGCCGTTGCGTCAGCCCTTGGCCGGCTTCGGCGCGGCGGGAGCAACGGGCGCGGCGGGAGCAGCCTGCGGCTGAGCCGCGGGCTCCGGCAGAGGATGCGGGCGCGTCATCGCCTCGCGGTCGAGGCGGGGCGTGCCGTCCTCCTCGCGGAAGTTGAGCTTCTCACTGTCGAAGTAATCGTACTGCCCGCGCAGGCGGCGGGCGAAGTCGGCCTCATCGCGGCGCGCCTTCGGCAGCCAGCCCACCTCGGCCACCGCGCAGAGGCGCGGCACGAGCTGGTACTGGAACTTGAGCGAATTGTGCAGATACTCGCCCCAGAGGTTGCCCTGCACGCCGAGCACGTGCTGCTGCTCCTCGGGCGTGAGCCCCGGCAGCTGCGGGTCAAAGCTGTACACCTTCTGCCAGTCGAAGCCCGACGTCGTGCCGATGCCGCGGTAGGACGGATCGGCAGGGAACTTGCCCTGGCCATAGTCGAGGTAGAAGTGCGAATTGGGCGTGAGAATCACGTCGTGCCCCTTGCGGATGGCCGGGTAGGCGTATTGCAGATTGCGCCAGACCATCACCACGGCCGAGGCCGGAATCTTGCCGTCTTCCATAATCTCGTCCCAGCCGATGATGCGGCGGCCGTGGCGGTCGAGCTCCGTGACGCAGAAATCCGTGAAGTAGTGCTGAATATCGCCGCAGCGGCTCAGCCCCTTCTCCTGCATGAAGCGGTGGGCCGTCTCACTCTTCTCCCACTGCTCACGGGGCACCTCATCGCCGCCGATGTGAATGTAGGGCGCATCGGGGAAGAGCTCGCAAACCTCGTCAAACACATCGCGGATGAAGGTGAAAGTCGCCGGCTTCGGCGCCATCACATAGGGATGCACCCCCCAGCCCGTCGCCACCCGCGGCGCATAGCCGGGAATATCGTCATTGCCCAGCTCGGGGTAGGCCGCCATCAGCGCGCAGTTGTGGCCCGGCACCTCAATCTCGGGAATCACCGTGATGCCGTGCGCCTTCGCATAGGCCACCACATCGCGCACCTCCTGCTGCGTGTAAAAACCGCCGTGCGGCTGATTCCCCGCAACGCCGGGGTCCTCAATCGTCGGCGAGCAGGGGCGCTGAGAGCCCAGCTGCGTGAGCTTCGGATACTTGCGGATCTCCAGGCGCCAGCCCTGATCATCCGTCAGATGCCAGTGCAGCACATTGAGCTTGTAGCGCGCCATGAGGCGGATCACCTGCTTCATCTCCTCCACCGTGCGGAAGTAGCGCGCCACATCGATCATAATGCCGCGGTAGTGCAGCAGAGGCTCATCCTCCACGCGCATGCAGGGCAGAGCCTCGCGCCCCTCGCGGTCGCGCACCACCGCCTGCGCCAGCGTCTGCGCCGCCAGATACAGACCCTTGGGATCATTCACCGTCATCGAAATACCCGAAGGCGACACCTCCAGCGCATACCACTCCGGATTCATCCCGCGCGCCTGGCGCAGCTGCACATCGCCCTCGCGCTCCTCGGGCAGCACGCGAAAACCCGCCGCCATCAGCGCGCGCACCGCGGCGCGGCCCAGCTCGCTGCGGCTCGTCGCCGCATCCACGCGAATGCCGTCCGTGAGCAGAAAGCCCGGCTTCTGCCCCTCCATCACCAGCTCCAGCGGCTGCGGAATCAGCGCCGGCGTCTCATCCGTCGGAGCCGAAGGCGCGGCCGCCGCGCCGGAAGCGCCGAGCAGCCCCATCATCGCAACAAGAGAAAAAGATCTCATAACTCTATACTAGAGCAGCGCTCCGCAAGCTGTCAACCAAAAAGCATGTCCTGCCCATTTTCTGCTTGCCTCAGCGCGGCGCGCTCATTATACTGACGAAGTACCTACATCCATGAGAAACGCTGCCTTATACACCCTGATGCTGGGCGGATTGCTCGCCGTCGCCCCCCTCTCGGCCCAGAGCACCGCAAGCGGCAATGACGCCGCGCAGGAAGCCGCCATGGCGCGCACCGGCGTGCGCTTCGTCGTGTGCAGCACCGCCGGCAACCCCCTGCCGAGCACCCTCTACTACCAGGCCGGCAAAGACGAATTCAAGGCCGTGCGCATCGGCGGACGCACCCCCTCGCCGCGCATCAGACCCTTCGGAGGCAACGTCATCCGCTTCTGGGACAAAAACCCCGCCGCCGAGCAGACGGAAGGGGCCGAGAACGAGCGCGGCAACCGCGGGAATCGCGGCAACCGCGCCGCCAAGCCCGCCGCCGAGCTGCCACCCCCCACCCTGACCATTGAAGTGCCCGCCGGCACCCCCTCGCGCGCGCTCTGCATCCTCATGCCGAACAAGGACGGCAAGACAGCCCCCTACTTCATCGCCGAAAGCGACATCCCCACCAGGGGCATGCACATCATCAACATGACGCCCTGGAACGTCCGCATGAGCACCTCCGTCAAGGGCGACTTCAGCGACGCGCGGCGCAACATCATCAAACCCGTGAACCGCAAGAGCCGCGGCTTCGGCAAAGAAAGCATCTGGAGCTTCAACGGCGGCAACAGCGGCGAGAACGGCATCGCCTTCCTGCTCGAATACCAGCCGCCGAACAGCAAGGAATTCCGCCGCATCCGCTCCTCGCGCTTCGCCATCTCCGAGCGCCAGTCCCAAGTCACCCTCCTCGTGCGCGACGGGCAGAACGTCCGCATGCTGACCATCCAAATGCCGGACGATCGCCGCAACCGACGCAACTGACGCCCCGCAGCGGCGGCACCGCCCCAGCCCCCTACTCTCCTCAGAGAGCCCGGCCAGCAGCCGCGAGGTGCCGCTTCAGAGCAATGCCCGGCCGGCGCGAACGAACCCGCCCCGCTGCACCGAGCACGCCGCGCCGGCCACGTTCCGCCGCCCTCCCCTCGGCGCCTCGCGCCCCCCTCCGGCGGAGAGCCCCGGCCCCGCATAGCCCGCCCCCCTTCCCTGAAATCCAACAAAAACAACGACAATCCGACACAACACCCGGCCTTCCGAACACAACGGCGCTCAGCCTCAGCACCCTGTTCATCCGGCCCCGCAGCCCCACCCTCTCTCACCACCCCACCACTACCCCCGACCAACGAAACGATGACCACGCGCCACACCAACGACGAAATCGCCACCCGCATCGCCCACATCGGTGACCAATTTGCCGTCACCGGCGACTTTCTCTACGGAGAAGAGCTCCGCAACGGCCACATCAACACCACCTACCGCGTCTGCTACCGCACCGAAGACGGGCACGAAGACCGCTACATCCTCCAGCGCATCAACGACTACGTCTTCAAAGACCCCGCGCAAGTCATGCGCAACGTCGAGAAAGTCACCCGCCACATCTCCTGGAAACTCCTGCGCCGCCGGCGCGACGCCGCCGGGCAAACCCTCCAACTCTACCCCGCCCGCGGCGGCCGCAACTACATCATGCTGCCGGAAGAAGGCGGCATGTGGCGCTGCTACAACAACATCGAAGGCACCCACACCTACGACGTCGTCGAGAACACCCGCCAAGCCTACCAGGCCGGCTACGCCTTCGGCTCCTTCCAGGACCTCATCTCAGACATGAACCCGGCGGACATCAAAGAGTCCATCCCCGACTTCCACCACACCCCCAAGCGCTATGAGGCCCTGCTCGCCAGCGCCAAGGCCGACGTCATGGGGCGCGCCGCGAGCTGCGCGGCCGAGCTCGACGCCCTCAGCGCCAGCGCCGCCGACCTCAGTAAACTCGTCGACATGCAGCAGAGCGGCGAACTGCCCACGCGCATCACGCACAACGACACCAAAATCAACAACGTCATGCTCGACGAAGAGACCGACAGCGCCGTCTGCGTCATCGACCTCGACACCGTCATGCCCGGCCTCGTGCTCTACGACTTCGGCGACATGGTGCGCACCGCCACCTGCACCGCCGACGAAGACGAGGAAGACCTCCGCAAAGTCAGCATGCAAATGCCCTTCTTCGAATCCCTCGCCGAGGGCTACCTCGACGCCGCGCACGGCTTCCTCACCCCCGCCGAAATCGACAACCTCGCCTTCTCCGGCTGGCTCATCACGACAGAAATCGGCATCCGCTTCCTCACCGACTACCTCGACGGCGACAAATACTTCCGCACCGAAAAACCGAATCACAACCTCATCCGCGCGCGCAACCAATTCGCCCTGGCCAACAGCATCCGCGAACAACTCCCCGCCATGGAGAAATACGTCCGCCGCCTCAGCAAACACTACAGCCGCAACAACGGCTGCCGCTGAGCCCGGCCTGCCGCCCCCTCAGGCGGCCCCCCACCTCCGGCCGAGCCGCCCGCCCCTCCCCACCGCAATCACCCATCATACCTCAACCTGCCATGTCCCTGAGCACCCCCTACTTCTGCCGCCTTGGAATCCTGCTCCCGGCCGCCGGCAGCGCCCTCGTGCTCAGCATCGCGCCGCAGGCCGAAGCCGCCCGCCGAGTCGACGAAAGCATCACCATCGAGCAACTGCAACAAAACTTCCCCAAGAGCGAGCTGCAGGGCGACGACCTGCTGCTCGGCCTGAGCATCCGCGGCTGCCAAGTCCTCGCCCTGGCCGATCGCCTGGGGCAAGTCGGCGTCATCCTCATCCTGCCCGGCCGCACCAGCGGCTCCGCCACCGTCGACGCCGTCACGCAGAGCCTGATGAGCCTCATCGGCAACAGCCACGGCGCCCACAGCGCGCGCATCAGCAACGGCGGGCGCGCCGCCGCCGTCATCTATCTCGACGACGTCCTCAAGGCCAACACCCCCTCCTCCTTCTGCTGGCTGGGCGCCAGCGCGCTGGAGTGCGTCGCCTCCCCCATGGTGCGGCAGCGCGCCAAAATCATCGGGGTGGACGGCAGCAACCTCACCATCGAAGTGCCGCACCGCAGCTACGTGCGCATGCAGACCACCATCGACCTCAACCGCCCCGCGCGCATCGAATCCTTTGACTGCCGCCTCGGGCGCAACGTCAAGCGCAACGCCGAAGGCGTCACCGCCATCGCCGGAGAATACGGCATCCGCGACAGCAGCGAGCTGGAAGCCGCCGATGCCCGCTACTACACCCGGCGCTACCGCGTCAAGCGCCCCCTCATCAAAGGCAAGGCCACCGTGCGAGACCCGCAGGCCGACACCGAGAATGACGACGGCAAAGTCGCCGTCGACTACATCGGCAGCCTCGAAGGCAACTCCATCCGCTTCGTCACCCTCGACGCCCTCAATCAGGCCGAAGCCACCCGCGGGCAGGACAAATCCCTGCACTTCCCGAGCGAAGACTCCGACATCCCCTCCGCCCTCGCCACCCCCGAGCCCCCGCCCGACGAAGGCGAAGGTGACACCGCCCCCGACGGCGAAAAGCCGGCCGAACCGAGCGGCGCCGGCCCCGCACCCGCCGCCCCCCTCAGCCCGGCCGACGCCCGCCGCCTCTACATCGACAGCCTCAAAAACCTCGGCAAACCCTGAGCCGCCCGCCAAGCTTGAGCCGGCCGGCAGTTCTGAACCGCCAGCCAGCCCCGGGCGCGGCGGTCCGGGGGGCCTCCCGCGCCCGGCCGCGGCGGCCCCGCGACGCCCGAAATCCGCCCCGCCTTCCGGCCCCGCACCCATCGCCGCCTCACCCCTTCACCATAACCCCACCATGATCAACCGCACATCCATTCTCACCCTCGCAGGCCTCCTCGGCCTGAGCCTCAGCGCCCTGAGCGCCGAAACCCGCCAGCTGCCCAAGCCCGACATCCGCGGCGGCATGCCGCTCATGCAGGCCATCGACACGCGCTACTCCGAGCGCCTCTACGACCCCGACCACGCCATCGACGACCAAACCCTCAGCGACATCCTCTGGGCCGCCTGGGGCCGCAACAGCAGCGGCAAGCGCACCATCCCCACCGCGCGCAACCAGCAGAACATGGGCCTCTACCTGCTCACCAAAGAAGGCACCTGGCGCTATGATGCCGACGCCTGCGCCCTCGTGAAAGTCAACGACAAAAACCTCATCCCGCTGACCGCCACGCAGGACTTCGTCAACGACGCCCCCGTCCACCTCCTCTACACGGCCAAGGACGACAAGTGGGGGCGCTGCCACGTCGGCTCCGCCTACCAGAACGTCTACCTCTACGCCGCCTCCAAGGGCCTGGCCACCGTCGTGCGCGGCCTCATTGACGCCGACGCCCTCACCAAAGAACTCGCCGGCGAGCTCAAGGACGGCGCCGTCGTCATCATCCACCAGACCGTCGGCTGGCCCCTCAGCGACGACGAGTAAAGCACTGGCAGCCCCCTGCGGAGCGGTGCCCCGCGCCGCCCGCAGGCCCCTGCCCGGCCCCCGAGACCTCACCCAAGACACTTTTTTTCGAAATTTCATCATTTGAGCCTTGACTCTGCGGGCAGCCTCCGCTATACTTCCCGCACACCGACAGGCAAGCTCATCGAGCGAACCTCAGGTAACAGACAAGCGGCAGGATAGCTCAGTGGTAGAGCAGAGGACTCATAAGCCTTTGGTCGCGAGTTCAAATCTCGCTCCTGCTAGTCCGATAACCCGCCTTCCGACACCATCTCGGAAGGCGGGCTTTTTTGTCGCTAGTAGCTTCATCTGAAAGAGTTGCGAAGTACTCGACTCATAGCGAAAAAGCGGGTCAAGCGCAAAGTGTGTGGAAACCGCCCGTTGAGCCACCTAGAGTACCGCC
>URLZ01000057.1 GCA_900548895.1 uncultured Akkermansia sp. | reverse complement strand
CTGAGCAGCTTGAGCGGGCAGGAGGCTTTGCGGATGACGAGGGTGTCGTTGAGGGCGATGGGGTGGATGCGCCGCCCGTCGAGCGAGTAGAGGAGGGATTCACCGGAGCGCCCGCGACGCTCGCGGGGTCTCATGATGAGCTCGGCGCTGTCGGGCAGCACGACGGAGCGGTTGGTGAGGCTGTGCGGGCAGATGGGTGTGAGGCAGAGGACGCCGGCTGTAGGCCACACGAGGGGGCCGCCGGCGGAGAGGGAGTAGGCGGTGGAGCCGGTCGGCGTGGCCACGAGGACGCCGTCGGCGTGGTAGCGGTTGAGCAGGCGGCCGTCCACTTCGACGTCGACGTCGACCATCTTGCCGGTCTGCGCGCGCATGAGGGCCATCTCGTTGAGGGCGAGATGGGGCTTGACGGAGCTGCTCTGCCCGCCGCAGCGCACGACTTCGAGCATGGTGCGCTCTTCGACTTCGTAGGTGCCGTCGGCCAGGGCCTGCACGAGCAGGGCGATTTCCTCGCGCCCGCAGGCGCTCAGGAAGCCGAGGTGGCCGAGGTTGACACCGCCGAGGATGATGCCCTGCCGCGCGGCGTCTGCGGCGGCGGAGAGCATGGTGCCGTCGCCACCGAGGCAGAGCACCATGGCCGGCTCACCGAGCAGGTGATCGGTGCTGTTGAGGTCTTTGATCTCACTGGCGAGGATGCCGACGCGGGCGCACTCGGCCTGCAGGCGCTGCATGGCGTGCAGGCTGGCGGCCGATTGGCGAGGGGCGAGGATTCCGATGTTGGCAGGTGTCATCATGTCGCAAAAGGTGTTTCGTCGCGAAGGAACGGCTGGGGGGGGGCGGCCGGTGCTCTGAGGCTCTGAGCCTCCCGAGTGGCGGGCGGGGCCGGCCGCGGCTTCCTCAGCGCTGTTCGCGCACGATTTCCGTGCCGATACCGTCGGAGGTGAAGATCTCCATGAGCAGGGTGTGCGGCAGGCGCCCGTCGATGAAGTGCACCTTGCGCACGCCGGCGTTGAGGGCATCGACGGCGCTCTTGACTTTGGGGATCATGCCGCCGGAGATGACGCCTTCGTCAATGAGCTGGAAGGCTTCGCGGCGGTTGATGCTCTTGATGATGGAGGTCGGGTCCGAGGGGTCGCGCAGCAGGCCGGGGACGTCCGAGATGTAGATGAGCTTGACGGGCTTGAGCTCGCGAGCCAGCGCGGCGGCAGCGAGGTCGGCGTTGACGTTGAGCGCCTGACTGGTGCCCAACTCGCGGGCGAGCGGCGAGATGATGGGGGTGAGTTGCAGCGAGAGGGCTTCTTCGACGCGCGGCAGCAGGCAGCCGATGACTTGACCGACGCGGCCGATGTCCACCGGCTTTCCTTCGGCATCTCGCTCGCGGATTTTTTCACCGACAAAGACGGAGGTGCCGGGGATGCCGACGGCCTTGCCTCCCCAGCTGCGCACCATGTCGACGAGCCCGGGGTTGATCTTGCCGGAGAGGGTGTTCTCGACGATGCTGATGGCTTCGTCCGTGGTGACGCGGAGTCCGTTGACGAAGGTGGCTTCGAGCCCGGCATCCTTCATGGCCTTCGAGATGGCCTTGCCGCCGCCGTGCACGACGACGGGGTTGAGGCCCATGGCTTCGAGCACGACGATGTCGCGCATAAGGTGGCGCACGAGTTCGGGGTCATCCATGGCCGAGCCGCCGAACTTGATGAGGATGGTTTTGTCGCGGTAGGCCTGCATGAAGGGCAGGGCCTCGACGAGGATGTCAGCCTTGAGGATTTCCTGCTCGGGGCGGGAGGGGATGCGGGGAGTGATCATGGCGCGATGGTGGTGTGAGAATCAGATGAAGCGTTTGATTTTGAAGATGATGAGGGGGGCGCTCGCCGAGATGAGCATCAGCCCCAGCGACATCCAGACTCCCCACTCGGAGTGCAGGAAGGGGATGTACTCGAAGTTCATGCCGTAGATGCTCGCGATGAGGGTGGGCGGCAGAAAGACGACGGACATGATGGTGAAGACTTTGACGATGTCGTTCTGCTCGATGTTGATGAGCCCGAGCACGGCGTCGAGCATGAAGTTGATTTTGTTCGAGAGGAAGGAGGCGTATTCCGACAGGGAGTTGACGTCTCGCGAGACGGGGCGCAGCGGCACGTAGAGGCTGTCGTGCGAGCCGGTGCAGGCGTCTTCGTTGCCGGCATAGGTGATGAGGCGCAACAGGTTGACGAGGGCGTCGCGCTGGCGCGTGATGAGGTCACCGACGCGGCCGAGCTCGACGAGGGCGTCGCGCAGGTCTTCGGTGTCCGGGTCTTCGCTCTTGGGCTTGCGGCGCACGCGGTGGGTGCCGAAGATTTTTTTCGAGAGGGCGTCGAGATCGGTGCCGAAGCGCTCCAGCACGTCGGCCTGGCGATCGACGAGCGTTTCGAGCAGGCCGATGAAGACGAGGTCGCGGTTGGTGCTCGGGGTGCGCAGCAGCTGGTGCGAGAAGACGCGGAAGGAGTAGGAGTCGGTGTGCCGGATGGTGATGAGCACGCGCTGCTTGAGGATGAAGGAGATTTCGGCGATCATGGGCTCGTCGGTCTCCACGCGACTCAGCACGGTCGTGGTCATGAAGCGACCGCCGTCCTCGCAGTAGAGTCGCGATGTGGCCTCAATCTCGCGCATCTCGTCCTTCGTGGGCATCTCGATGCTGCAGAGCTCTTCGGCGTAGTGCAGCTCAGCCGCGTTGGGCGTGAGCAGGTCAATCCAGAAAATATCTCCCTTGCGATAGTCCTGCTCCTCCAGACCTACCGTGCGCGAGATTCCATTCTCCGTCTGGGCATATATGCGAATCATGGCTCGTGTCGGGCGCGGGGGATTGACACACCCTGCGGGTCAAGGATGCTCCTTTTGGGACGAAAAATCAAGCCTATAATGAGCTGTGTGGGCAATTTGCCGCAAAGCGATTGCTTTTGCTCTTGACTGCCTGAACGCCGCGTGTATAATACGCGCCGATGAGTATGTCTTTCCTCGCATTGCAATCCTTGGCGCCGGCGGAGGCTTGGCGTTGGCGATTTGTTTGAATGCTCGGGAAGCTCCTCTTCTCGCGCCTCGGCGCGACTCTGTATCATTCTGTGATGCCCCGGCTTCCCGACGAGCCGGGGTTTTTCGTTGATGACGGTCCCCTGCCCCGATTTTCGCCGAGCCCGCCGCACTCATCACGCGACTCTGAGCATTCACATGTCATTCCTGTTATAAAAATCATCATCCGCTCTCATCACCACCATGGAAACGTTGAAGAATACGAAACGCCCGGGCTACTTCGGCAGCTTCGGCGGACGCTATGTACCGGAAACGCTCATGCCCCCGCTGCTGGAGCTGGAGGACTGCTATGAGCGCATCATGAGCTCGCCGGCCTTCCGCGACAGGCTCCGGGATCTGCTGCACAACTACTGCGGGCGCCCCACGCCGATCACGCGCTGCGACAATCTCTCGGCCGATCTGGGCTTTGAGCTCTACCTCAAGCGAGAGGATTTGCTGCACACGGGGGCTCACAAGATCAACAATGCGATCGGCCAGACGCTGCTGGCGCACCTGATGGGCAAGACGCATGTGATTGCCGAGACGGGCGCCGGGCAGCATGGCGTGGCGACGGCGACGGCAGCGGCGAAGTTCGGCATGCGCTGCACGATTTTCATGGGAGCGCGCGATGTGGAGCGCCAGGCGCCGAATGTGCAGCGCATGAAGCTGCTGGGCGCTCAGGTGGTCGCCGTGCAGAACGGCTCCTGCACGCTCAAGGACGCCATCAACGCGGCGCTGCGCTACTGGATCGCGAATCAGCAGGATACGCTCTACGTCTTCGGCACGGCGGCAGGCCCGCACCCCTTCCCGACGATTGTGCGCGAGCTGCAGAGTGTCATCGGCCGCGAGTCCATCGCGCAGATGCGCGAGCTGACGGGCTCGCTGCCGGACTGCGTCGTGGCCTGCGTGGGCGGCGGCTCGAACGCCATCGGCATGATGCATCCCTTTGTCCCCTATGAGGAGGTGCGCCTCGTGGGTGTTGAGGCCGGCGGCACGGGCGAGCCGGGCTGCGAGCACTCGGCCGCCATCAACCTCGGTCAGCCGGGCGTGCTGCACGGGGTGCGCACGATGCTGCTGCAAAATGAGGACGGCCAGATTCTCGAATCTTCGTCCATATCGGCCGGGCTCGATTACCCGGGTGTGGGTCCCGAGCATGTGTGGCTGCACTCCATCGGGCGCGTGCATTACGGCATCGCCTATGATCACGAGGCACTCAATGCCTTCCGCACGCTCTCGCAGCGCGAGGGTATCATTCCGGCGCTCGAGTCGAGCCACGCGCTGGCCTGGGTGCTGGAGCACCGGGATGAGATCCCGGCCGGGAGCCGCGTGCTGGTCAACCTCTCGGGCCGCGGCGACAAGGATCTCGACCACGCTCTGCACTACATTCATCTGGACTGATTCCATCTCACCCTCACCTGCATCTCACACGCCATGAAAGAAAGCATTTTGCAAGCCAACCGCGAGGGCCGCACGGCTCTCATTCCCTTCATCACGGCGGGCTTCCCGAGCCCGGAACGCTTCTGGGAGACGCTGCTGGAGATCGACCGCGCGGGCGCGGACATCATCGAGCTGGGCATTCCCTTCTCCGATCCCGTGGCGGACGGGCCGGTGATTGAGGCGACCAGCCGCGAGGCTCTCGCCCGCGGGGTGTCGCTGCACTGGGTGCTCGAGGGTCTCAAGGCTTTCCGCGAGCAGATTCGCGCCAAGCTGGTGCTGATGGGCTACACGAATCCCTTTGTGCACTACGGGCTTGAGCGCCTGGCCGCCGAGTGCCGCGCGCTGCGCATCAGCGGTCTCGTGGTGCCCGACCTGCCGCTGGAGGAGACGCCGGAGTTTCGCCGCGCGCTGGATGCCGAGGGCCTGACGCTCGTGACACTCGTCGGGCCAAACACCTCCGAGGAGCGCATGCGCCAGTATGCGCCCTATACGAAGGACTACGTCTACCTCGTCTCCGTGCTCGGCACGACGGGCGATGTCAACCGGCACCCCGAGGCGGTTGCCGAGATGCTGCGTCGCGCGCGCCGCGTGTTCGATGTGCCGCTGGCTCTGGGCTTCGGGCTCCGCGAGCCCGGGCAGCTGGAGGCTCTGCCGCAGGATGCCCGCCCTGATGCCGCCGTCTTCGGCACGGCGCTGATTCGCCACATTGAGGCGGGCAAGCCGGTGGCCGAGTTCTTTGGGCCTTGGCTGCGCAGCCGGCACTGAAGAGCTCCGCTCGGCTCGATTCCGCCTGACAAAAACCCCGCTCCGCCGCACGGCGGAGCGGGGTTTTCACGCTCGGAAGCGCCCGGGGGCTCAGATGTCCCAGACGTCCAGCCACTTGAAGGAGACGACGCGGAACTGGCGCCCCATCACCTTGTTCATCTTCGTGAGTTCCTTGCCGCGCTTGCCCGAGCTCGACGTGCTGTCGGCGTCAGAGGGGCTGTTGGTCGGGTCGACGTAATCGATGCTGCGCTGAACGACAGCCTCGCACCAGGCCTGCGCCAGAATGATGTTGTTGGCGTTGCGCACGCAGCCGAAGGAGCGCACGATGAAGGTGTCGTCTCGCACGGTGAGGATGTTGCCCAGCGAGGCGAGCACGTCGCTCTGGATGAGGTAGCCCGGCGCCGCCGTGTGCACGTAGCCTTCCTCTGCCTCCTTGAACTTGTAGAGGCTGCCGGAGGCCGGCGTCACCTTCACCTCTTCAAAGGCGCGGTTGATGTCCGTCTCATCGATTGCCGCCTGCAGCGCGCCCTTGAGGGAGAGCTTGGTGTTGGAGCTGTCGAGGCGGCGGTTGATGAAGTCGGACATGTTCAGGAAGGGCCCGCGCTTCTTGACCTCATCGACAATTTTCTCGGCCAGCAGGCGAATTGAATCTTCGCCGAGCATGCGAACCTCGCCCCAGGCCGATGTCTGCCCCGAGCCGCGGCGCAGGCTCGACGAGCCCTGCATCGGGCTGTAGGAACCCAGCGAGTCGATGCTCTTGTCCGACGTGCTGACCATGAAGCGAGAGAAGAGGACGTCGCGATCGGACTTGCCGCTCTCCACCAGGCTGAGGCGCCCGCCGACGTTGGTGACGAGCTGGCGGCGCGCCAAGCCCTGAAGCACGGCTGCCCATGCATCCACCGAGGTGGAGTTGACGTTGAAGCCGCCGTCAATGACGAGGTACTGAGCGATGTACTTCCAGCCGTCGTCCTGCATGATGCGCTCCACAATGGCCTTCTCATCATAAGGCGTCGACACCTTGTGGTAGCGGGCCACGGGGAGGTAGTCGCGATCGTTGAGGAAGTTCTGCAGAACCGTCTTGGCCTTCATGCCGCCGTCGCGGTTCGACGGCATGTCGGAGACGGAGGAGCAGAACCAGCTGTCCCACAGCGCATCGTTGATCAGAAGACCGTGGTCATAAAATTCGCTGAAGATGCGCCCGTTGCCGTCAACGGCGTTTTCATTCGCCGAGCCGGAAGTCGGGATGTTATTGGCGTGGAAGGCGTAGATATCGTCCGCCGGCAGGCAGGGATCGGCAAAGGAGTTGCCGATGCCCACACCGGGGACACCGCACTGGTACTGCATGCGTCTCCGCGAGCTGAGGCATCCGCCGGACTGGTACCAACCGGGCTGAAGACGCATGCCGGCAAAGCCCGCCAGCGAGAAGGGCGGATGCAGGGGCAGCTCCAGCACCGAGGCAAAGGAGACCTGCTCGCCCTCGGAGGTAATACCCAAAATGCCGTTGTTGCCGATGTTGTCCATCGGCGAGGCCGTGAGGCCGGCCCCGACGTTCAGCGCCGCAAGCTGGTAGGGATGATACTGCCGCTGCTGGTCATCGGGGTTGACGATCATCGAGCCGTAGAAGGCGGGCGACGAGTGCTGCCAGACCTTGCCGCGGAAATCCTGGCCGGAGAGGACGCGGCTGTCGAGATTCGGGTTGGCTGACTTGGCGGCAACGCCCAGCGCGGCCACGTAGTAGGGAACGGACGGATCATCCTGCGTGCCGTCGGTTGACCAGACGGCGGAGTTGCGGTTCTCGTCGCAGAAAATGGTGCTGGAGCCGGGGTTGTCGGGATCATACCAGCCGAGGTTGAAGTACTGCGGCGAATGCCCGCGCTTGCCGTATCCGCCGTTTCCATCGTTTTGAGCGTCCGAACCATTGAAACCGTTCATCACGGCAATACACTCCGCTCTCCGAGGGGCAAAGAAGTAGCCGTCAGACCGCGGGGCGCCGCCGTTGGCCGTCACGCCCAACTGAAGACGCAGATAGAACTTGCCGGCGTTGATATTCGTTTCGCTGGCGATACCGTCATCCTCCTTTTTGCCGGCGGAATTACTGTAGAATTTCGCCTTGTATCCGGCCACGTTGGCGGGGTGATAGCCGAGGATCCACGGATTCATGAATCCCTTGTCGTACTCGCTGGTGATGCGAGCCTTGGCCGGTGAGAAAAAGAGAATCTCGCCGGGTTCGAAGACGATGTCGCCCTTGCGATCGTTTGCATTCTTCAGGAAGTAATCACCCAAGTCGCGGCCGAGCTTCGTCTCGTCACCGTTGTAGCCCTGCTCCATCGCATAGCGCGACCACGTATACTCCCAAGAGCCGGATTTCGTGATGGCGTAGGTCTGAATCCACGTCGTCTTGTAGGGCGCCGAGTGAGACCACAGCTGCTCGCCGCGCACCTTCATGGGCACGTTGTACGGATTCCACCACAGGAACATCGGCGCAAAGCAGAGACTGAGCTTGTAGGTCTTGTCCGGCTCCTCCTCATCCGTCGTCATCTTGCCGTCCTGCTCCTCCGTCACCAAGCCGAAGTTGTTCATGAAGGCGAGGATGACGGGTGTGCGCGCATAGCCAGCACTCTTGGAGCCCTGCTCCAGCATGGCTCGGTTGTTGAAGTGAGATGACGTGTTGGCGGAAACGGACAGCGTGTCCGGATCATCCACGTAGGTCTTGCCGTCCTCACGCGTGACGCAGCCGCTCATGCGCGTGTAGGCATTGCCGAGATTGCCGATGAGGCGCGCCGTGAAGTTTTTGCTGTCATTGGCGCTGCCGTCCGGCCAGGTGTTGTAATAGGCGTGCATCGTCTGCCACGAACCGATGGGGAAGCTCGACTCGGAGCAGGTGGGAATCTGCGGATCGTTCGCGATGGCGCAGTCGCTGGTGTTGCTGGCGGCGTAATCGGTGCCGGACAGGCTCGACTTGTTGAGCAGCAGACAGAGATCCGTCTTGAGGCCGCCGTCGCGCACATTGGTGATGAGCGAGTAGGAGTTCGTCGTCACGTCGTAGAAGAAGGGCGTGCCCTCCCCCATGGCTCCGCCGCCCTGCAGCACGATGGTCTGCAGCGTCAGCAGCTTGTCGGGGTGCTTGCGGCAGTCCTCGGCACTCAGATAGCTGCCGATGGAGTCATCGCTGAAGATGGGCCCGGGCGTGTTCCAGGTGCGATGCAGCACCTCCTCGGGGCTCGTCGTCTCCTGCGGATCGACCACGCCGACCTTTGCCTTCTGGTTTTCGCCGCCGATCCACCAAGCGAAGCAGGCTTCGTTGTTGCCCGTCGAGGGCATCGAGATCAGGTCGGCATAAATGTAGTTGGACGAAGAGGTCGTGCGCTTGCTGCCCAGCGTACCGGCGCCGACGAGGCACACGCGCTGCCCGGGGCGGCGAGCGGCGAGCTTGCCGGCCGACGAGAAGTCGCGCGCCAGCTTCGGATCGCTCGTTGAGATCATCCAGCGGCGGAACATGTTCGGACGCCCCTGCCGATAGGTTCCCTTGATATCGCCACCGTGGCCGGAAGCACTCTTGCCGTAAATCGGGCCGTCCCAGCTGTTCCAGACGCCGAGCACGTGAGAGGAGGTCGCACCGTCGGAAAGCTGCACAATGCTCGAATTGGCCGAGACGCGCTGGTCCGGCCCCATTTCCACCTGCAACTCGGCAATGGCGGCGTCAAGCCCGATGAGGGCCTGCTGCCGGGCCTCTGCCTGCAGCACCGTGTACTGGGCGATGCGCGTCTGCGACGAAGCCAAGGCCAGCAGGCCCACGGCAATGAGCGTCAGCAGCATCATGAGAGTCAGCGTCGCCACGAGCGCAAAGCCGCGCTTTTTCCGCTTAAGCAGACGCTTGGGCACAGGGGTATGGTGGATGAGCTTCATTCTCGAAAGAGTGGAATGCTATTAGTATACTGATGCGTTCTGACACGTCAAGCAAAAACAAGCCGTCTTTAACGGGTAAATCGGCTGACTGACACAAGTTACGCTCTCCCGCGACAGGCTCTCCCGCGACGGTCGAGCCGTGCGAGCGTTGCTGAATTGCAAGACCAAATGCGACAAAGAGGAAATAACTTTTCATGCAGACTTA
>URLZ01000056.1 GCA_900548895.1 uncultured Akkermansia sp. | reverse complement strand
AGGCGGGCGGGGGGCCTCGGAGGTGGGGGTACTGCGGGACCTCGGCGGCAGGGCGCGCGCTGAGGCGGATCGTGCAGGCGGTCCTCGGTCCCGGCGGGGTGTGCTCTCCCCTGCCCTTGCGGCGGGCTCAGCCGATGGTGAGGGCGGTGAGGTAGAGGATCATGTGCAAGGAGGCGAGGCCGAGCATGACGTTCATCTTTTTGTTGGCCGGGGTGGTGTGCAGCTTGACGAGGAAGATGCCGGCGACGAGGATGGCGGCGGCCCAGCAGAGGTTCCACCCGAGGCCGGGTACGAGGCGGAAGAGCTGGCCGATGACGGCGTAGGGGGCGACGAGGAAGGCCATGGCGAGGCCGCGGGCGCGGCTTTCACCGAGGCGCACGGCGAGGGTGCGCTTGCCGGTTTCGGCGTCTTCGCGGCGGTCGCGGATGTTGTTGACTTCGATGAGCAGGCAGGAGAGTAGGCCGCAGATGATGCCCATGCAGACGGCGGCGCAGTAGATGGGGGTGTAGGCGGTCTGCCAGCCGAGTTGGACGAAGACGGTGCCGGTGACGGCGACGAGGCCGAAGAAGAGCAGGACGAAGAGCTCACCGAGGCCGTGGTAGGCGAGCGGGTAGGGTCCGCCGGTGTAGCCGTAGGCGAAGAAGAGGCTGGGGATGCCGATGGCGAGGATGGGCCAGCCCTGGGCCTGGATCAGGGGGATGGCGAAGCCGCAGGCGCCGAGGAGGAAGGCGCAGCCCCAGAGCTTGACGGCGCGGGCGCTCATGGCGCCGCTGGCGGTGATGCGCCGCGGGCCCTGCCGCTTGGGGGTGTCGGCGCGGCGCTGGGCGTCAATGGAGTCGTTGAAGAAGTTGCAGGCGATTTGGATGCACATGCAGCTGAGGGCTGTGTAGAGGGCCAGGGGCAGGTTGAGGGCGATGCCGGAGCCCGGGAGGGCCTGCTCGAACTTGTGGACGATGAGGCAGCCGGCCCAGACGGCGACGAGGCCGGCGGGCAGGGTTTTGGGCCTTGCGGCGAGGATGACGGATGTGATGGTGTTCATGAAGGTGGGCGTTCTGGGAGAGCTGCGTGTCGGTGGGCTCTTGAGCGGCGTTTCAGGGAGGGGGCCGCGGGGTGCTGCGGGGTGCCGCGGCACGGCGCTAGCGGCGGCGCGGGTAGCGGCGGCGCCCGCCCTGCGCGCGGCGGTAGGGCTCGAAGAGGCGGTCCAGTCCGCTGTTTTTGATCAGGAGGGTCTGCTCCATGAGGCGGCCGAGCTTGCCGCGGGGCCAGCCGCGCTGCCAGAACCAATCGAGGTACTCGGTGGGCAGGTCCATCAGGGGGCAGCCGTCGGGCGGGAAATGGCTCGGGCCGTACATGCCGTAGGGCATGTGCGTGCGCGCGATCTCCTCCAGCAGGGCCAGAAGGTCATCGGCGGAGGGGAGTGGGGCGTCCTGCATGCGAAGCGCTGGGGGGTGAGATGCCGAGGGGACGGGGGATGGGGAACGAGAGCGGCGACGGGCGCGGGAGGGCAACGGAGTGCATCAACACGCGCGCGGGGGCGCTCAGCGGACGATGCTCCAGGGGAGTCGGCAGCCGGCGTACATCGGCACGACTTCGCAACCATAGCTGCGGTAGCTGGCCGGCACGGGCATGGGGGCGGGCTCGTCGCGCAGGGTGATGGTTTTCTCAACGGGACGGATGCCGTAGAGGCGGCAGGCGTTGCCCGAGACGAAGTCCTGCAAATGATCCAAGGCTCCGTGGCGGGCGAACAGGTCGGCGAGCACGGGCAGCGCCACGGGGGCCGTGAACACGCCGGCCGCGCAGCCGCAGCTCTCTTTGCGGCTGCGGGGGTGCGGGGCGGAGTCGCTGCCGAACATCAGGCGGGGGTGCCCGCCGAGGGCTGCCGCCAGCAGGGCGTCGCGGTCTTCGGGGCGCTTGGCAATCGGCTTGCAGAAGAGGTGGGGGCGCAGCTGGCCGCCCGCGACGTCATCGAGCGTGATGAGCAGGTGCTGCAGGGTGACGGTCGCGCAGAGGTTCGGGAACTCGTCGAGCAGGCGCACGGCCGCGGCCGTCGTGATATGCTCCATGCTGATGCGCAGCTTCGGGTGGCGGGTCGCCAGCCGGCGGTACACGTCGAGAAACTCCTCCTCGCGATCCAGCACGAAGCCGTGGCTCTCGCCGTGCACGAGCAGCGGGATTCCCATCTGCTCCATCAGGCACAGCGTCGGCTCGGCTTCGTCGAGGTCGCGCAGCCCGCCTTCGCTGTTCGTCGTGATGCCGGCGGGGTAAAGCTTGAGGGCAAAAAAGCCGGGCATCGCCCGCGCCGCCTCGAGCTCCTGCTGCGTGTAGGGCTTGAAGAACAGCGTCATGAGCGTCGTGAAGGGGCAGCCCACGGCCTCCGCCACGCGGCGGCGGTAGTCCTCCATCATCTCGGGCGAGGTCACGGGCGGCACGAGATTCGGCATGATGACCGCCCCGGCAAAGTCGGCCGAGAGGGGCGCCACGAGCTTCATCATCTCGCCGTCGCGCAGGTGAAGGTGCATATCCAGAGGGCTGTGCAGCGTGATTTCCATGCCGGCCATCGTATCACAAATGCCGGCGTGACTCAAGCCCGGCTGCCGCGCAAAAGGAATTTGACACCCCGCCGGCGCTCTGCTAGGATTGCATCCATGAATCGAATCAGCCAACTTCTCCTCTGCGCTCTCACCCTCTCCGCCCCCTCCTTTGCCGACGCTCCGCCCCCACAAACCCTCCCCATCGCCGGCGACGCAAACCACGCCGCGGTCGAGGAGACGCGCGAGGAGCGCGACGCGCGCATGGCTTGGTGGCGCGACGCCAAGTTCGGCATGTTCATCCACTACGGCCTCTACTCGGGGCTCGCCGGCGAGTTCCGCGGCGTGCCCGGCGGCGCTGAGTGGATTCAGAAAAATCTGGAGCTGGATACGGACACCTACGCCGCGGAGGCCGGCCCGCTCTTCAAGCCCGCGCCCGGCTGCACTGAGGATTGGGCCGAGCTGGCCAAGGAGGCCGGCTGCCGCTACATGGTGCTCACCACCAAGCACCACGAGGGTTTCGCCATGTTTGATACGAAGCTCAGCGACTACAGCGCGCCGAAGCTCGTCGGGCGCGACATCGTGCGCGAGTTCGTCGATTCGGCCCGCAAGCGCGGCATGAAGGTCGGCTTCTACCACAGCGTCATCGACTGGCACCACCCGGACTACGACAACACCATCTGCCCCGACCTCTGCTACCCGAAAAACCAGCAGCTCATGCTCAAGCAGAAGGGTATCCCCCGCAATCAGGAGGCCTACCAGCGCTTCCTGCACGGCCAGGTGCGCGAGCTGCTGACGCAGTACGGTGACATCTCCATCATCTGGTGGGATTACTCGCAGGGTGCCGCCGAGGGCGAGCGCGCTTGGAAGGCCCCTTCCCTCATCCGCATGTGCCGCGAGCTGCAGCCGGGCATCATCATGAACAACCGCCTCTATGCCTACTCGGGCTTCGACACGTCCTTTGACGGCCTGCAGCTCGATCTGCGCTGCGGCGACTACACCACGCCCGAGAAGCGCATTCCCGCCGCCGGCTACCCCGGGCTGGACTGGGAGTCCTGCATGACGGTCGGCGACAAGTGGGGCTACAACCGCTATGACACGCGGCTCAAGAGCCCGGCCGTCATCATCGGGCAGCTTCAGGAATGCGCGGCCAAGGGCGGCAACCTGCTGCTCAATATCGGGCCGAAGGCCGACGGCAGCATCCCCGAGGGTCTTGTTGACGTATTCAAGCGCGTCGGCGCCTGGATGCGCGTGAACGGCGAGTCCATCTACGGCAGCCAGCCCTGCACTCTCCTCAACCTTCCCGAGGGCTGCATGGCCAGTCAGGTGGGTGAGAATCTCTACGTCTTCCTGCCCGCCGGGCCCAAGCCCGAGGGCTATGAGCTGAAGATCAAGGCCCAGCTGCTCAATGCGGTCGAGCCGAGCATCCTCGGTCAGCCCGAGAGCAAGGTGGGCATGCGCCGCGTGGAGGAGCCGCGCGAGGGGGCGGAGGAGCCGGCGGCTCACCTCATCTTCAGCATCCCGGCCGAGGCGTGGAGCCGCGCCGTGGAGGGCATGCCCGTGCTGAAGCTGGAGCTCAACAACGCCTGAGGCGGCTCTGCCGCCGCCCGCAGCCGCTCAGCGCGCCCGCAAAGACCACCCGCAAGAGACAGCCATCCGTCGCCACCACAGCCGCCCATAGCTGACACCTGCCGAATATCGGCCGCTCGGAGAATTCATGTCCATCAGACTCTACGCCCTGCCCATGGTGCTGGGGGATCAGTACATCCTCTCCAACGTCATCCGCGAGACGGAAAACACCGTCACCTACGCCGCCACCCAAAAGGACATGCGGCGCGAAGTCCTCGTCGAGACCCTGCGCCCCGAGGCCCGAAAGGATCCCGCCAAGGAGCGCTTCTTTCTCGACTCGGCTCGCGTGCGGGCCAGTATTCCGACGCGCATCGTGGCCTCGACGCTCGAGCTCTTCGAAGCCGAGGGCACCTGGCACCTCGCCCTTGAAAAAGTGAAGGGCGAGCCGCTCGACATCATGATATCGAGCGGGCGCAAGCTGCCCTCCTACCTGATCTGCACGCTCTTTCTCGAGCTCTGCCGCTCCGCCATCTATCTGGACATCCGGCACCTGAGGAATCACCCCCTGAGGCCGGAGTCCATCTACCTCATGGAGCACGACTTCCGCTTCGAGAACGTGACCTGCGCGGGCGAGCGCCCGAGCACCGCCACGCGCGACATGCTCGCGACGCTGGCCGAGGACATCCTGCCGCTGCTCGACACGGGCACGGCGGAGGCGTGGCGCATGGGGGAAATTCTCAACCGCGTGCACTACGGCTGCAACTGGACGCCACTGAGCGCCCTGAGCCTCGACGAAGAGCTGGTGCGCCTGCAGGCGGACATCGCGGCGCACGCCGAGCCTCACTTCTCCCGCAGCGGCGAGGGCGAGAGCGCAGCCGCCTCTGCGAGCGAGGCCTCTTCCTCCGCAGCGGCGGGCACCGGCATCACCGCGCCCCACAGCATCAGCGCCCCCGCCGCCCCCAGCATTCATTGAGCCGCCCGGGCCGCGATAGGCTGAAAACACGCTCAGACGCCGAGCCTCGGGCCGCCGAGCGGCGCCGGCAGTACCGCAGCATCGCCAAACGGCGGGCGCAGACAGTCGCCCGCTGGGGACGCAGTCAACGCCCCGAACACCGCGCTGAAGCCCCCGACGACGCCGGTGGACTTTCAGTCATCGGCCAGCCGGAGCAGCCCCCGCACAAAAAGCGTTCCCGGCCGAGCCGACCGGGAACGGGAAAGGGAAAAACGAGCGAGCGGGCGCTGCAAGCCCCGCGCGCGCTCATCGCGCCGCCACCGCGCCCTCAGGGGCATCCCTGCAGGGCACGACGACAGAGGCGTGACGGCAGAGGCACGACGACTCAGACGCGGCGGCAAAGGCGCGGCGGCAAAGGCGACGTCAGCGGCCTCAGCAAGCCGCAGCGATGGAGCTCTCAGGCCCCGAGCTGCTGCTTCCAGTACGCGAGGCGGCGCTTCGTATTCTCGGCATTCGTCGCCCCCGGATTCGTGCGAAGGGCAAAGGCGCGGTCGAGGTTGAAGACGGAGTGCACATCCTCGCCGTAGGCGGGCGAAATCTCGCGGAACTGCTCGAGCGTCAGCTGATTGAGCGGCGTGCCCGTCGAGACGGCCACCGCCACCGCCTTGCCTACCAGCTCGTGAGCCTTGCGGAAGGGCACCCCGCGGCGCACCAAGTAGTCCGCCAGATCCGTCGCCAGCAGCAGCGGATCCTCCACCGCCGCCTCGCAGCGATCCTCGTTAATGCGCATGGCAGCCACCATCTCCGCATTCACCTGCAGGGCCAGACTCACCGTCTCAAACGAATCGAAGAGCGGCTCCTTGTCCTCCTGCAGGTCGCGGTTGTAGGTCAGCGGCAGGCCCTTGACCGCCACCAGCACGCTCACCAGATTGCCGCAGAGGCGTCCGCTCTTGCCGCGCGTCAGCTCGCAGACATCGGGGTTCTTTTTCTGCGGCATCAGGCTCGAGCCCGTCGTGTGCGCGTCCGAAAGCGTGCAGAAGCCGAACTCCGCCGTGCTCCAGAGCACGAGATCCTCGCTGAGGCGCGAGAGATGCGTGCCGATCAGCGACAGGCAGAACAGGCACTCGAGCACGTAATCGCGATCCGCGATCGCGTCCATCGAGTTTTGCGACACCGAGTCAAAGCCCAGCTCCGCCGCAATGGCCTCGCGATCCAGATTGATCGTCGAGCCCGCAATCGCGCCCGAGCCCAGCGGCGAGACATTCAGGCGGCGGCGGCAGTCGCGCAGGCGATCCGCATCGCGCGCCAGCATCTCCACATACGCCAGCAGGTGGTGCCCCACCGTCACCGGCTGAGCCCGCTGCAAATGCGTGTAGCCCGGGATGCGCACGGCGGCATACTCCTCCGCCTTGCCCACCAGCGCCAGCTGCATGCGGCGCAGCAGCTCCAGCGTCACATCGATCTGCTCGCGGCAGTACAGGCGCGTGTCCGTCGCCACCTGATCATTGCGAGAGCGAGCCGTGTGCAACTTTGCCCCCGCGGCACCGATGCGCCGCGTCAGCTCGCTCTCGATGTTCATGTGAACATCCTCCAGCTTGGTGCTCCACGTAAAGTTACCCGCCTCGATGTCGGCGAGAATCCCCTCGAGCCCCGTGCGAATCGCCTCAAACTCCTCCTGCGTCAGCAGCCCCGCCTTCATCTGGGCGCGGGCGTGCGCAATCGAACCGGCCACATCGTGGCGGTAAAGCTTCCAATCATACGAAACGGACTCACCGTACCGGAGAACCAGGTCGGCCGTCGCCTGTGAAAATCTGCCTGTCCACATAACGCAGGCAGATTACACCATCAGAGCCTCAGGTGCAAGCCGTAAAGCGCGCCATATCCAAAAGTGGGGCCCTCTGCCACATTTTTCTTGCCAAAGCCCCCCTCTGAGAGTAAAATTCCGCTTGGCGTACGTGTAACGTGCGTAACATCGCTAACACCAAACCAATTCAGAATCTGCAATGGACTTTATCTCACCGAATGTAGCTACACTTACCCCCTCCCTGACGCTCGCTGTGACCAACCGCGCCAAGGAGATGAAAGCGAATGGCGAGCAGGTGTTCGGCCTCGCCGGTGGTGAGCCCGATAAGGACACCCCTGAGAACATTAAGCAGGCCGCCATCAAAGCGCTCGAGAACGGCGCGACCAAGTACACCCCTTCCGTCGGCCTGCCCCAGCTTCGCCAGGCCATTGCTGACAAGCTGAAGCGCGACAACAACCTCGACTACGGCATCGACCAGATCTGCGTCGCCTGCGGCGCCAAGCCCGCCGTCTACAACGCCATCCGCGCCTGCATCGGCGAAGGTGATGAAGTCATCGTCCCCGCGCCCTACTGGGTGAGCTACCCGGCCATGATTCAGCTCTGCGGCGGCACGCCCGTCTTTGTGGAGACGACGGCCGAGACCGGCTGGAAGATCACCGCCAAGCAGTTCGAGGACGCCATGACGCCGCGCACGAAGATGATCATCCTCACGACGCCGCACAACCCGACGGGCGCCGTCTACACCGAAGAGGAGCTGCGCGCCATCGGCGAGGTCGCCGTTGAGGAAGACATCCTCATCATCTCCGACGAGATCTACGAGCACCTCATCTACGGCGAGGCGAAGCACGTCTCCATCGCTTCGCTGAGCAAGGAGCTCTACGACCTGACCATCACCGTCAACGGCTTCTCCAAGAGCTACGCCATGACGGGCTGGCGCCTCGGCTACACCGCCGCGCCCGAGCCCATCGCCAAATACATCAAGCTCATTCAGGATCACACCGCCTCCAACGCCACCACCTTTGCCCAGTACGGCGCCATCGAGGCGCTCAACGGCGACCAGAGCTTCATCGCCGACCTGCGCGAGGAGTACGACTTCCGCCGCCAGTACGTCTACAGCCGCCTCGCGGCCATGCCGAAGGTCAAGGTCGTGGAGCCGCAGGGCGCGTTCTACTTCTTCCTCGACATGAGCGAGCTGGGCATGACCTCGCTGAACATCTGCAACAAGCTGCTGGAGCGCTACAAGGTCGCCGCCGTTCCCGGCATCGCCTTCGGCAACGACCAGGCCATCCGCATCTCCTACTGCACCTCGCTCGACGTCCTCAAGGAAGGCCTCGACCGCCTCGAGGACTTCTGCAAGAAGCACTGAGCCGAACGAAGAGGAAAAAGCTGAGCCCGCCTCGGGCCGCTCGCCTTCCCCGTCAACGCCGCCTGCTGCGTCCCCGCAGCAGGCGGCGTTACTTTTATCCGCCCCCCTGCCCTGCGGAGCTGCTCACAGCCCTTGTCTCCGACTCCGGGAAAGCGGCGAGAGACGCCTCAGAAGGCCCCCCGAACCGCCGCAAGCTCCGACCACAGGGCATCCGAACGCAGCGACCCTCAGCATGCGCCGGCCTCCCCGGCCCCGCCTCCCCCGGGAAAGGGCGCAGCCCAGGTGCAGCACGGAGAGCCGCCAAGGCATCCCGGCGACCGAGAACAGCGAGCACAACCGCTTTCGCCGGTGAACTCCGGATATGTGGAGATGTTATTTTGAATCATCACGATATTTTTCTTGCAAAAGAGCGCTCGAGGCGTATAATCCTCCCACCATGACCCGCAAAGGTGGTATCAACAAGACGCGTAAGGCTGTCGCCAAGCGTTTCAAGGTGACCGGTTCGGGCAAGGTTCTGCGTCGCAAGCAGGGTAAGCGTCACATCCTCCAGAAGAAGTCCAGCAAGCGCAAGCGCGCTCTGGGCAAGCCCGCTCTGGTGGACGCTACCCAGGTTTGGGCCGTCAAGCAGAACCTGCCCTTCGGTTAACCCCGAAGCTCGGCAACAAGCCAAAGTTCCGCCCGCGAATCGGGCGGCCTTCGTGCAGCCTTCCCCTCAATGAGAGAGGATCGAACGAACGAGACTGCAAGGAGGTGAGGAAGAACAGTTCGTTCACCCACGATACGAAGAACAAACTATGGCACGTGCTACAAATGGGCCGGCTTCCCGCGCCCGCCGCAAGCGCATCCTTCTTCGCGCCAAGGGCTTCCGCGGTTTCCGCAGCAAGCTCTTCCGCTACGCGAAGGATGCCGTCTACAAAGCCTGGCAGTACGAGTACCGCGACCGCAAGAGGAGGAAGGGCCAGTTCCGCCGCCTCTGGACGGCCCGTATCTCCGCTGCCGTGCGTCCCCTCGGCCTGACCTACTCCCGCTTCATGGAGGGTCTCAAGGCCGCCAACGTCGATCTGGATCGCAAGTCTCTCGCCGAGCTTGCCATCGCAAACCCGGAGGGCTTCAAGGCCGTCTTTGAGATTGCGAAGAAGGCCATCGACGCCAAGGAGGGTGCCGCGCTCAAGGCCTGATGCGCCCCATCAACAACTGATCACTCAGGGCTGTCGGTTCTCCGGCAGCCCTGATACTTTTTTGAGGCGGGGGCTCCTTTCGTGAGAGCTGTCTCCGTTGAAAGATTCTCTCAAGAGTGCAGATCGGGCTCCTGTCGGTGATCGTTCCCCTTCCCCCCCCTTCCCCCTCGGGAGAGCGCGAAACATGAGCGAGCGCTGCGCTCTCACGGCTGCGCGATCCTGCGAAACGCAGGGCCTGCGCTGCGCCCGCTCGATGCCCCGCTCGACGCTCAACCCACGCTCCGGCGGCCCCATCTCCCGCCGAAGCGAGAGAAACAAGGTAAGCTCTCAACGAAAACCATTCTAGGCAGGCATGCGAGAATAGAGGCCTAT
>URLZ01000055.1 GCA_900548895.1 uncultured Akkermansia sp. | reverse complement strand
GGCGGTACTCTAGGTGGCTCAACGGGCGGTTTCCACACACTTTGCGCTTGACCCATTTAGTTGCAATCGGAGTTGCCATGAAAGTTGCAACCGAGCGTTGCCTCTGATGCAAGTGTAATACGCGTGAAGCACTGAAAAAGAAAGAGCAATCGCAGAGTGCGATTGCCCTCGGGATACCACAGACGGGACTCGAACCCGTACGGCATAACTGCCGGGAGATTTTAAGTCTCCTGCGTCTACCATTCCGCCACTGTGGCTTGCGCGCGGGGATATTCAAGCATATTCGGCGGGGCTTGGCAAGGAGAAAAGGGTGAGCTCGCGGCACTCTGCCCGCCGTCCGCTCGCCGTCGGGCGAGTGCGGGCCTCCTTGTCGGGCGAGCGGTTGTCGGGCGAGCGGTTGTCGAGTGAGCGGTTGTCGAGTGAGCGGTTGTCGAGTGAGCGGCGCGGTCGGCTCAGTAGCGCTTGCGGTGCGGGTGAAGGTTGTCGCGGTGCTCTTCGCGGTCTTGCCGGTTGCGCAGGGTGTTGCGGATCTCGCGGCGCGTGACGCGCTCGAGGTTCATGCGGCGCTTTTCCGCGCGCTGCTCCAGAGCCTCAATCTCGGCATCGAGGTTGAGGAAGTGCTCGTAGCGCTCGGGCGAGAGCTGCCCGCTTTCCAGCGCCGCGCGGATGGCGCAGCCGGCGTCTTTGCGGTGCGAGCAGTCGGCAAAGCGGCAGGTGGCGGCGAGGGCGGTGAGGTCAGCGAACTCGGCGCGCAGGGTGGCGGCGTCCGTCCACATGTGGATTTCTCGCATGCCCGGGTTGTCGATGAGGATGCCGCCGCCGGGCAGCACGATGAGTTCGCGCGCGACGGTGGTGTGGCGCCCTTTGCCGGTGACGCTGTTGACGCTGCCCGTCTCTTGCCAGTCGCCGCCGAGCAGCGAGTTGACGAGGGTGCTCTTGCCGACGCCCGAGGAGCCGACGAGGGTGATGGTCGTTCCCTGCGGGATGCGGCGCAGCAGCTCGGGGTAGCCCTGGCGGCGGGCGGCGCTGATGGGGTAGACCTCGGCGCCGAGCGCGGCGACCTCCCGGCACTGCTGCTGCAGGGTGGCGGCGTCTGCGGTGTCGGCCTTGTTGATGAGGATGACGGGGCGTGCGCCGCTCTTGCGGATGAGGGTGAGGTAGCGCTCCAGTCGGCGCAGGTTGTAGTCGCTGCCCGGGTCGGTGACGACGATGACGACGTCGATGTTCGCGCCGATGACTTGCTCGGCGCTGCTGCGGCCGGGAGCTTTGCGCGAGAAGCGGTTGCTGCGGGGCAGCAGGGCGCGGATGACGGGCAGGTCGGTGCCTTGCCCGGGGTCGACGGCTACCCAGTCGCCGACGGTGGGCAGGTCGGCATCGGTGGCGGCGTCGTGCCAGAGTTTGCCGCTGAGGACGACCTCGTGGTCGCCCCGGCCTTCGGCGATGACGGTGAAGTTGATCTTGGTCTCGCGGATGATGCGCGCAGGGTACCAGTCCGGGTGGCCGAGGGCGCGGCAGGCCTCGGCGAGGCGCTCGTTCCAGCCGAGAATGTCGAGGGTGACGGCGGTCATGAGCGCAGGCGGACGGCGTGTTCGATGATGTGCAGGGCGATGTGCTCTTTGCTGTCTTTGGCCAGCGGAATCTCGCGGTCGGGCAGGATGAGCGTTACTTCGTTCTCCGGGCTGTCAAAGCCGATGTCGGGCCGCGAGATGTCGTTGGCGACGATCATGTCGCAGCGCTTGCGCTGAAGCTTGTCGCGGCCGTAGCTGAGCAGGTTCTGCGTCTCGGCGGCGAAGCCGATGAGCGTGCCCTCAAAGCCGAAGCTTTCGCGCATGCTGCCGAGGATGTCGGGGGTTTTCTCGAGCTCGATGGTGATGCGGCCGTCTCCCTTTTTGATCTTCTGCTCGCTGAAGGAGACGGGGCGGTAGTCCGCGACGGCGGCGCAGAGGATGGCGACGTCGACGCTGCGGCAGAAATCGCGCACGGCGTCGTACATGTCCTGCGCGCTCTCGACGTTCACGAAGTCAACGCCGGCCGGGACGTCCAGAGACGTGGGGCCCGAGATGAGCAGCACCTCGTGGCCTTCGTGCCGGGCGGCCCCGGCCAGGGCGTAGCCCATGCGGCCGGAGGAGCGGTTGGTGATGTAGCGCGCGGGGTCGAGGGCTTCGCGCGTGGGCCCGGCCGTGATGAGAAACTTCATGGGCTCACTGTAGCACAGGGGCGCTGCTCTGGCAAGTGTTTTGCACGCGCGCGGGCGGGGCTTGCCCCTGCATGCCAAAACGGCACTGCTCCCGGGGGCGGGGCAGTGCCGTGAAGATGCATCGTCGCTTGCGGGACGAGGCCTAAGCGCGCAGCTTAGGACTTGTAACGCAAACGCTTCTTGTGGCGGTTCTGGCGCATGCGCTTGCTGCGCTTGTGCTTGTTGATCTTGGCCTTACGTCTCTTTTTAAGCGATCCCATAATGGTTTATGATTTCGTTTGTTGTTCTCGATGGGGAGAGGGGAGTGATTAGTAGACGAGCTTGTTGAGGGGATACTCGATGATGCCCTCGGCGCCCATCTCCTTGAGCTGCGGGATGATCTCACGCGCAACGGATTCGTCGATGACGGTCTCAACGGCCACCCAGCCGTCCTCGGTCAGCGGCGACACGGTCGGGCGACGCAGCGAGGGAAGGGATTCGACGAGGGCGGAGAGCTTGTCCTTCGGCAGGTTCATCTTGAGGCCGACCTTGCCGCGAGCCTCGAGGGCGCCGCGCAGCATCATGACGATGTGCTGGAGCTTCTGGCGCTTCCAGTCGTCCTTCATCGAATCCTTGTTGGCGATGAACTGCGGGTAAGAGGTGAGCAGGGTGTCGACGATGCGAAGCTTGTTGGCGCGGATGGAGGAGCCGGTCTCGGTGATGTCGACGATGGCGTCGACGAGATCGGGGACCTTGACCTCGGTGGCGCCCCAGGAGAACTCAACCTGAGCCTTCACGCCCTTCTCGGCGAGCCAGCGCTCGGTGATGCCGACGCCTTCCGTGGCGATGCGCTTGCCCTCCATGTCCTGCACGGTCTGGATGGGGCTGTTCTCCGGCACGATGAGCACCCAGCGCGTGGGCTTGCTGGTAGCCTTGGAGTACTGGAGGTCGGTGAGCACGTCGACATCGGCGCGGTTCTCATAGATCCAGTCGCGGCCGGTGATGCCGGCGTCGATGAAGCCCTGATGCACGTAGCGACCGATTTCCTGAGCGCGAATGAGGTAAAGTTCGAGGGAATCGTCGTCGCAGGTCGGCTTGTAGCTGCGGCTTGAAACAACAATGTTGAAGCCGGCCTTGCGGAAGAGATCGACCGTCGCATCCTGAAGGCTGCCCTTCGGCAGTGCAAGTTTGAGCTTGTTTGACATAGCGGGCAGCTATGTAACTATCTTTTCACGAAATTGTCAAGCCGAAAGCGTTTGGGTGCTGATTTTTTTGTGATGGCGGGCGCAGGGCGCTCGTCTGCGCCCGCCGCGGAGGGTGCATCGAAGCTGCCGGAGGGGGACGGAGGGGGCGGACGGGGCTGAGGGGCGGAGGAGTTGGGGAGCGATGCGGGATGCGATGAGGGGCGCGTCGGGCGACTCGCGTCGTGCAGGGTGAAGCGCGGGCCGGGGCGCGGTGCCGCGAGCCGGATGGCGCCGGGGCCGGGCAGAGGCGAGGAGGGCTGGAGGGCTCAGGAGAGGTGCCGGGCGGCCCAGTGTTGCAGGGCCTCCATGACGCCGGGGCTGGCGGAGAGGTAGCCGCCGTGTCGGCTGAGGTAGGCGCGGATGTCGGGATGCGCGGCGCTCGGGGCGGCGCAGAAGGCGCCGGGGAAGTGGCAGAAGGCGTCGAGGTCGTTGTGGCCGTCGCCGATGATGACGAGCTGCTCGGGGCGGACGTTCCAGGCGGCGGCGACGTTGGCCAGGGCGGTACCCTTGTGGTAGCGCGCGTCGCAGAAGCGCACGAAGCGACCGGCTCGCTGGGTGCTCGCGCCCGGGAACTCGCTCTCGATGGGGCGCAGCAGGGGGATGAGGCGCTCCATGGTGTCGGCGTCGGGGGTGATGATGCTCAGGGGATCGGCCGGGTCGAGCCTCCACTCGATCTCGGGGTGGCGGTGCAGGAGGCGGTCGAGCTCGCGGTGCAGCTGCGGGGCCATGCGCCGGCGCAGGGCGAGGTTGGCGCGCGTGGTCTGCTCGTTGAGCTCGGTGGCGGGGCGCAGGATGCCGTCGCCGTTTTGCCAGTAGGAGTAGCGCTCGCAGGTGCAGATGAAGTCGGGCATGACGGGGCAGCACTCCTGCAGCTCGCGGATGAGCAACGGGAGGGCCCTCCCGGTGTTGATGCCCCAGCGCACGCCCAGCGGGCGCCATCGGCTCATGAGCTGCTGAAAGTCGCGCGGCACGGGGCTGCCGCTCTCGGCCCGCAGGGTGCCGTCGTAGTCCAGCGAGATGAGCCAGCGGCAGGGGCCTTCAAAGGGTGCAGCCAGCCCCGGCGGGGTCAGCCCTTCGAGGCAGGGGGCGGCGGTGTTGTCCTGAGTGTCCGGGGACATGCGGGGATGTTCGGGGGGAAAAAGGGGGGATGATCAAAACGGATGGAGGCGCCTTCTCGCGGCGCTTGCGGTGCCTTGCCTGAGCGGTCCGGAACGCCAGAGCACCATGCGAAGGCTGAGCGCGGTTCCCGCGCCGAGGCCGGGGCCCGGGGTTGCGCCGAGGGCGCCTCTCAGGCGAGCTTCGGGCGGTGGGAGGCGCTTCTCCGCAGGTGGTGCCGCGCCTCAGCGCCGGGCTTGCCTCAGCGTCGGCTGCGCGAGCTTTCGCTCGTGCGCGAGGATCGCCGCGATGAGGTGCCGGAAGAGCCGGAGCTGCGGCCGGAGGCGGAGCTGCGGCCCCCGGAGGCGGCGGCGCTGCGCTTGGCGGTCTTGCGGGCCTGCTCGAAGGGGTTGATGGAGGCGCCGGCCGCCGGGGCGCGCACGCCGGCGCGGAGCTGGGTGCTGACGTTGCGCTTCAGGTCGACGGGGTAGGTGTCGGGCACGCAGCCGGGCGGAAGCTTCTCATCCTTGGCGCGCATGTGGATCTCCACGCGGCGGTTGACGGCCTGCTCCTCGCGGCTGCCCGAGGCGCTGGCCAGCAGGCTGCGGCTGCCGCAGGCGCGGATGTAGACATGGCTCGTCGGCACGTGGTTGTCGCGCAGCCATTCGCGCACGGCGGCGGCGCGCTGAAGCGAGAGCAGGTCGTTGTACTCGTCCGAGCCTCGGCTGTCCGTATGCCCCTCGATGATGAAGGAGGTGTCCGGGTTTTTGTAGATGAGCGCGGCGAGTTGCAGCAGGGGGATGCGCGCCGTGTTCTTCAGGCGGCATTCATCGAAGCCGAAGAGCACGTCCGTCTCTAGACGCGCCACGCCGCTCGATTCGCCGAGATTCTTCAGACCCATCAGGTCCGTCAGGCTGCGCGTGTCCTCCGGCAGGCTGCCCTGGCTCTCGCGAGCCGCCTCGCGCATCTCGCGGTCGAGGTGATCATCGGCCTCATCGAGGTTGAGATCCTTGGGCGTGCTGTTGACGATGACATCGTTGTTGTTGATGGGGGCGGGCTCGGCGACGCTCTCGGGAATCGTGCTGCGAGCAGCGGACATGAGGTCGCTCATCTCGAACTCCTGCGGCGCCAGCTGCTCGGAGGCCGGCTCGCTGACGGTGGGCTCGGGGCGCTCCAGCGGAATGGAGGTCTCGCCCGGGGCCATGGTGAGCTCGGGGGTCGGGATGTCGAGGATGTCGATTTCCTCCTCAATCTGGCGCGCCTCGTCTTGCGTGATCTCCTGGGCCGTCTGCACCTCCTCCTCCGTCTCCTGCGCCTCGGGCAGCGGGTCGGGCGGCGGCTTGCGGACGATGAGGCGCTCCGTCGTCTCGGTGACTTCGCCGTTGGGGTCGGGTGCGTCCGTCGTCAGCTGCACGAGCTCGGGCAGGTAAAAGTAGGCGATGACGTGGCAGATGATGGCCCCGGTGATGGCGCCGAGCAGGATGGGCGTCATGTTGCGCTGCCGCGTGAGCTCGTAGCCCTCGCGGCGGCGGTTCATGAGCTGCGGGCGGATGCCCGTGTCGCGGCTCGGTCGTTTGAAGGAAAGAGGCATGTGGGGGCGGGAAAAGGAGAATGAGTCGGCTCGGCTGCGGCTTCAGTGCCGCGCGGCAATGCCGGGGGTGGGGATGCTCGGGGTGGGGATGCGCGGTGCGCGGATGGCGGGGATCATGCTGTCGTTCATCCAGCGGATGATGGAGGGCATGGCGCGCTCGATGTCGGGCAGCAGGCGGATGTTGATCGTGTCGCGCACGATGTCCTTGCCACTGCGGTGGGTGTAGGTGCAGGTGCGGCTCTCGGCGCCGGGCGGGTCGTCGGGGCTGCGCAGCGTCCAGACCTCGCGGCAGTCGCTGGGCAGCTGGCGGTAGATGCCGATGGCGTCGTCCAGCGTGCGCGTCGGGTTGTCCTGCTCGAGGTTGAGGATGAGCACGGGCGTGCTGCGGGGGATGTTGGCGGCGCTGTCCACCGGGGCGACGTCGAAGCTCTCGATGCCGATGCAGTTTTTGATGCGCAGGTCGAGCAGCGCGAGCGTGACGGAGGAGAGCAGCGTGTCGGGCATCAGGCGCTGGATGGAGCTGCGCAGGGAGCGGTAGGCGTCAATGGCCACCAGCCCGCGCAGGCGGGGCTCCGCGGCGGCTGCCTGCAGCAGCATGCCGGCGCCGAAGCCTCGGCCCAGCCCGATGATCGTCAGCTCGCGATCCGGCTCGCGTTGCTGAAGCGCGTCAATGATGAGGGGAACGTCGCGGCTCTCGCGCAGACCGTGGGTGCAGTAGCGGCGCGCGTTGTTGAGGGCCCGGGGCTCCCAGACGACGCAGCGCAGGCCCGCGGCCGTCAGCTCTTCGACGAGCGGCAGGGCGGTGCGGATGCCGTGATCCCACTCGGCGGCCACGAGCACGTAGTCGACGTAGCGCAGCTCGGGCGCCGGATTGCTCGCCAGCTCGGTGCTCAGCGCAATCTGCCGCGTGGTCTCCTCCTCGGGGTTGCGCTCGGCGATGCAAACAGGCAGGGGCTGACCGTCATAGCCGCGCAGCTCCAGCGGAGTGAGCTTGATGCCGTGCGTCTTCTCGGGCATCTGCGGCGCGTCGCTGTATTCGGCGCTCAGCGGGGTGAGCACGGGCTCGGCCTCGCGCGTGATGTAGTGCCACAGGGCGACGGCTCCGCCGGCCAATCCCAGCAACAGGATCAGAAGGAACCACAGACTGATCTTGCGAATGCTCATCGCCGGCGCGATTATAGCAACGCCGCGCTTTCCCTGCAATGATAATCTGAGACATGCGGGCGCCTCTCCGCCCGCGCCGCGACAGGCCTGAACGCAAGAGGCGGACGCCGGTGAATCGCACCGGCATCCGCCCCCTGAAACGCTGCGTGGCAGCAGGCTGTGAGCAGGCTCAACCGATTTCGGCGCGGCCGCTGAGTCGCGCACCCTCGTCCATGGAGAGGACGGCCGTGGTGATGTCACCCGTGATGACGGCGTGATCCTTGAGGTGGCAGCGATTGCTGCGGATGTTGCCGTTGACGCGGCCGTAGACGTGAACGTCGCCGGCGTTGATGTCGCCCTTGATGTCGGCCTGCTCACCGATGGTGACCTTGCCGGACTCAGAGAGAATCTGGCCTTCAATCTTGCCGTCGATGTGCATGTCGTTCGTGAAGCGGATCGAACCAATAATCTCAATGCCGGAAGCCAGCACGTTGGTCGTATTGTTGCTCATGATGTGAGATTCGGTGTGGTGTGAGAAATGGGAGTGAAATGAAGTGTTATGGAAGGAAAGGCGAGGAGGGCCGCATCAGACGGTCATGATCTCCTTCTCCTTGGCCTCGACAAGCTCCTCGATCTTCTTCGTGGCCTTGTCAGTGAGCTTCTGCACCTTCTCCTCGAGGCGGCGCACGTCATCTTCCGTGATCACGTTGTCCGCCTTCATCTTCTTGATGCCGTCCATGCCCGTCTTGCGCACGGCGCGGACGCGCACGCGGGTGTCCTCCGCGATGCTCTTGACGTATTTGACAAGCTCCTTGCGGCGCTCGCCGGAGAGCTCGGGGATGGGCAGGCGCACCGAGCGTGCATCAATGATGGGCGTGATGTTCAGGCGGCTCTCGGCGATGGCCTTCTTGATGTCGTTGAGCGTGCTCGGGTCAAAGGGCTGAATGAGGATGGAGCGGGCATCCGGGGTGGAGACGACGGCGAGGCTCTTGAGCTTCATGCTCGTGCCGTAGGAGGCCACGTAGATGTTCATATCATCCACGAGGGAGGGGGATGCCTTGCCGGTGCGCACGCCGGCGAATTCGCTGTTCATGTGTTCGACGGCCTCGTCCATCGAGGTCTCCGTCTCAAGCAGGAGGGTTTCTTCGTCCATGGTGTTGTGCTGTGGGTTGTGAGGTAAAAGGATTCGATGTCGGAAATCAGAGAGAGCTGTCAAAGGACTGCGGGAGGAGGCTCAAGGGAGGGGAGCTCGGAGCGAGCATCCCGGCTTGGGCCGTGCCCCCGAGTCGACTCCGAGAGGGGATCAGGCGCTGATGATGGTGCCGATGCGCTCGCCGAGCAGCGCGCGCGTGATGTTGCCGCTCTTGTGCATGTCAAAGACCATGATGGGCTTGTGGTTGTCCTTGCAGAGCGTGAAGGCCGTCTGGTCCATCACCTTGAGATTGCGCTCAATGCACTCCTGATAGCTGATGGCGTCAAAGCGCGTCGCCGAGGGATCCTTCTTCGGGTCAGCCGTGTAGACGCCGTCGACGGACGTCGCCTTGAGCACGACCTCGGCATTGATCTCGCAGGCGCGCAGGGCCGCAGCCGTATCCGTGCTGAAGAAGGGATTGCCCGTGCCGGCGGCAAAGACGATCACCTGCCCCTTGCGCAGCAGCTCGCGCGCCGTGTTGCGCACGTAAGGCTCGGCCACGTTCTTCATCTCGATAGCGCTCTGCACGTGGCAGGGAACGCCGGCCTCCTGCACGGCGGAGCAGATCGAAAGCGCATTCATCACCGTGGCGAGCATGCCGACGTAGTCCGCCGTGGCGCGATCCATGCCGCGCACACTGGCCTTCGCCCCGCGCCAGATGTTGCCGCCGCCCACCACAACGGCAATCTGCAAATTGCCCTGCTTCTGGGCCTCGGCGATCTCGCGGGCGATGCGAGCGACAATCTCGGGGGAAATGTTGTCCCGACTACCGGGGGTGCGCAGAGCTTCACCGCTGAGTTTGAGGAGGATGCGCTTGTAGGGAATGGATGGATTGTCGCTCATGTGCAAAAGTGTTTGTTCTTCGCCCGGTGATTTTGCCACGTTTGGTGCGGAAAAGCGAGCGAAAAGTGCGCCAGCTCGTTGAAAACTCGCTGAGCCGAGGGCGCAGGGCGCGCGAGCACCTGATCGTGGCTCGGCAGATCCGCCCCTGAGCGGGGCGGAAGCTGCGCGTTCGTCGCTCAGCTCGCGGGAGAGGCGGCGCGGCGCCCCGAATGATCAGCGGATGAAAAGTCTGCGCTCTTTCTGATGTAATCGTCAGATTATCAAACACCCGGAGTCATCTGAAAGGAGGGCGAAGCCGAGCGAATGCGGGTGCGCTGAACAAAAAAATGCGCCTGAAGTGATTTTTTGTCTTGCCATGAGCGCCGTTCTGCGCTACAATTGCGCCGCACCCCACCTCAGTGGGCGGCATAAGTGGCTCGGTAGCTCAGTTGGTAGAGCAGCGGATTGAAAATCCGCGTGTCGGCGGTTCGATCCCGTCCCGAGCCACCATTTTTATGCCCGCATCGCAAGATGTGCGGCTCTTTTTGTATCGGGGCGTAGCTCAGCCTGGTAGAGCGCCAGCTTTGGGAGCTGGATGTCGCAGGTTCGAATCCTGTCGCCCCGACGCGCGAATTTTCCGCGAAGGCCATACGCCTCTGTCCGCGTTGCCCTGTGAGCTTTGGGGCCTCTGAGCGCCGGGGCTCGGGGCGTGTTCCCGTCGGGCCGTGCATACCTCCGGATGATTCAGGCTCATTCTCGGGATGCTCTGAGTGCCTTTTGATGGCTCCTTCCGAAAGCCGGATGCGCTTTCAGTGTGCGTTTTGCTCGGGGTATCGCACGAAGGATCTGAGGCGCAGAGGGCGGAAAGGCTCGGCAAGGGGCATGGCGAAGACTCTCTGCTCCCCTCATGCGGCTCGATATTGCTCCGCGCCGAGAGGCGACGCAGCCGCCGGGGCGCGGGGAGGCGGGCTGCGGCAGGCGTGCGCCAGTTTTTTGGGTCTGTTTCAGATCCGCTGAGGCTTTGAGCGGCTTCGGATGACAAAAAAAGTAGCAGTTCAGCCTTGCTTGTCTTTGTAACACCCGTTACAAAGAGTT
>URLZ01000054.1 GCA_900548895.1 uncultured Akkermansia sp. | reverse complement strand
GGCCCCAGTTCGGGCCCAACCGCCCCGGCAACCGCGGGCCTCAGTTCGGCCCCAATCGCCCCGGCAACCGCGGGCCCCAGTTCGGCCCCAACCGCCCCGGCCACGGCGATCCGCGGCTTCCGGGTCGGCGCCCGCGCCACTGAGGAGCAGCCTTTCCCCAACGGTAAAAGTCCGTCTCTCAGACGTGGCTTGTCATCAGATGCAGAAACGGGAGGAGAGCTCGCAAGAGCTCTCCTCTTTTCGTCGCTTCGCGAACCATGCGTCGCGCTCCCGCGCGGGCACTGCACTTCCCCCATCCATCCGACGATGCCGGATGAAAAAAAGTTGAAGCCCCCTGTAGATTATGACAACGAAGTCCGTTCTCTTAAGTGTCAGGAACAATTCACGTTACCAATAGATACAATTCATTAAGCAATGGAATCATCCCCCTGCCTCTTCAACAACAAACACTCCGTACAACCATGAAAAAACTCCTCATGATCCTGCCGCTCCTCGCGGCTCTTCCCCTCAGCGCCCAGAGCTTTGAATTCGGCGTCCCCGCGTCCTCCGAGGTCGCCCAGGCCGATGTCCTCCGCCACCATCGCCCCGGTGTGGGCAAGCCCGGTCCCCGTCCTCACTGGGGCGCTCCCAAGCCCGGTCATCGCCCCGGTATGGGCAAGCCCGGCCATCGCCCCGGTTTCGGGATGCCGCGCCCCGGCCATCGCCCGGATATGGGTCGCCCCGGCTTCCGTCCCGGTATGGGCAAGCCCGGTCATCGCCCGGGATTTGGTACTCCCAAGCCCGGCCATCGCCCGATGCCGCGCTGAGTCCTGTCTCGGCAGTGCGTTCATGCGCTGTCTGATCTGATGCCGGGGCGCAGGGGGATGACTCTCCCTGCGCCCTGCGCGTCGCCACGAGACGCAGCTCAACAAGCCTGTGAATTGAACGAGCCGAGCGGCTGCCGCCGCCCGGCTCTTGGGCTTCATCCTCGGTTAGATTTTCGATTCGGGATGAGCTGTCACGTTTTTTTGATAAAAAACTTCACAAGCGCCGAATCCTGTGCATAATAGGCGCATGTTGCACGACGTCATTATCTGGTGGATGAGTTGGGTCGAGGACTGGGGCTACTGGGGTGTCATTCTGCTGATGGCCATGGAGAGCTCCATCATCCCGGTGCCGAGCGAAATCGTCGTGCCCCCGGCCGCGATCATGGCGGCTCACCCCGAGGGCGGCATGAGCTTCTGGGGCGTGGTCATCGCGGGCACGGTCGGTTCGTACGTCGGCTCGGTGATCATGTATTGCTGTGCGCTGTGGATCGGGCGCCCCTTCATCTACCGCTACGGCAAATATTTCTTTATGCCGCGGCACAAGGTGGAGTCGGCGGAGCTCTTCATGCACAAGTATTCGACGGCGGGCATCTTTTTCTCGCGCTTCCTGCCGGTCATCCGACACCTCATCTCGCTGCCGGCCGGCATGGCGCGGGTGAACTTCCTCACCTTCAGCCTGGCGACGATCACGGGCTCGGCTCTGTGGTGCGCGGTGCTGGCGTGGTTCGGTGACAAGGTGGGGCGTGAGCATCCCGACATCCTCAGCTCGCCCGACCGCCTCATGGCGGCGGTGCAGGAGGAGTCGCACCTCATCGTGCTGGGCGTTGCGCTGCTCGCCGTGCTCTATGCGCTGATGAAGTATCTGACGCGCCCGAAGAAGGCGCAGTCGGCCGAATCAGGCGCAGAGAAGGGTGAGACGGCGAGCGCGACGGCGGCGAAGTCTCAAGAGCCCTGCTGCTCGGCGGCGGAGACGGAGACACACCGCTGAGCGTGACGCCGCGAAGGCCGGCTACACCATGGCGGAGCCGGCGGCATCGCCGGTTGCACCGCCTGTCGCAATGGACTCGGTGCAGCTCCTCTGCAACGCGAAACTTGCCAAATGCCTGAGCTGCTGCTATACTGCCCGCATGAAACCGCTGACGAAACTGGGTGAACACCAGGCCGAGGACGGCTCTCTCTGGGAGCTCTGGGAGCGCGACGGCGTGCTCTCGCTCCAGCACGACGGGCTGCTCTGCGCCTCTTCCTTTACGCACGGCAGTGAGGATGCTCTGGCCGAGACGGCTGTCTCGCCCATCACGCGGGCCAGCCAGCCCTGCATCATGATTGCCGGGCTCGGGCTCGGCTACGGCTTGGCGAAGGCGATGGAGTGCCTGCCCAAGGAGAAGGCTCGCTTCATCGTGGCGGAGCCGGTTGCAGCGGTCGTGGAGTGGAATCGCCGCTTCGGCGAGCATACGGACCTCTGGCAGGACAAGCGCGTGAGCGCCGAGGCGCAGAGCGCCGTGGAGCTCTGCCGCAAGCGCACGGGTTCTCTGCACGCGATCATCATGCGCCACACGCACGCGCGCTGCGAGCTCAGCCTCGGTGATGCGCAGGCGCTCTTCAATGCGCTCAAGGGCGGCAGTCTGCTCGTGATTTCTCTGGCCAAACCCGACAGGCGGCTGGAGGGCACGCTGCGCAAGGCGGGCTTTGAGTTGAGCAGCATCGCCGTGCCCGCCTCTTCGAAGGGCAAGCAGACGCGCTTCCACACGCTGCTGCTCGCTCGCCGCGGGCGTTTCGTTCCCTTCGCCGAGCGCACGACGGCTGCGTCCTCCTGAGTGCTTGGGCCCGCCCGAGGCGGCGTGAGCGGCTGTGCATGCTGACGCGCACGACACGCGCCTCTGCGCCTCGCATGCCCCTCCAGTCCTCCCTCCCCCCTTTACAGTCACTTCGTCCGGCTGATCCGCGGCCTCTGCGCGATTCTCGCAACGGCGCCTGCTCGGCACGCACCGACGGTGCTGGGCCATTTCAGCCGGTAGGGCGATCCGCGCGGGGAGTACGCCGCAGCAAGCTCCCGGCACATCTATCTCCCGACGGGGCAAGCTCCCGGCATGGCAAGCTCCCGGCAGGGAGGCGGTCATGCAGGGGTCGACAAGGCTCGCGCTGAGGGGCAGGCGGTCAACAGTCATCTTTCTCTTCGCTATGTTTCGGTTTCGCAGACGTCGAGGTTACAACCTCATGGAGCGCGAGATGCTCGCCGCGCAGCGCACGAGCGGCGTGCGGCAGGTGGTGCGCGTGGCCGCCGTGATTGTGCTGGTCATCGCGGCCTTTCTGGGCAGCATGATTGTGCTCTCCCCGCTCTTCGATCTCTATGAGCTGCGGGAGGAGAAGGAGCTGATGGAGCAGAAGCTGGAGCGGGCGCGCCGGATTGAGCAGAAATACCGCAACCGCTACGAGTGGATGCAGGATCCGGAGTATTACGAGCAGATTGCCCGCGACCGCGCGAACATGGCCAAGGAGGGCGAGACGATTATCCGCCCGGCCGAGCCCAAGCGCACGAGCCCGGAGGAATCATCGCACCGGCCGGATTGAGCAGGGCCCACGCGCAGCCTGCGTGCGGCCTGCACCGTCCCTGCAAGCCCTCGCCGTCCGCGCCGAACTCACGGCACTTGCAGCTCCTTCAGATGCCGCGGGCGTAGTCCAGCAGGTCGATGCCGCAGCCGAGCCGCAATGCAAAATAGAGGACGACGACCATGAGCAGGAGGCTGACGATGCGGCGGATGGCGCGGGCAAAATACCAGATGACGCCCAGCACGACGGCGAGTGAGCTGCCGCCGGTGAGCTCGGAGAGCGAGGGGAGGTCGGAAAACGATGCAGAGCCCCCTGTCAGGGATAATAGCCACAGGTTGATCTGTTGCAGCAAATCCTCCATACGCGCAGCGAGACTAGCACAGCGCCGCCGCGCAGGCAAGAGCAAAGACGAGCCGGCTGTCGGTTTTTTCTGTGTGCGCGCGCTCGGATGAGCTCCGCGGAGAGGGGACTCGGCAACGAGGCCCGAGGGGGTCCTCCCCGGCGGTTTCATGAAGTCCCGCTTGCAGCCTCATGCAGCCTCATGCAGCCCCGCGTGAGGTCCCGCTTGAGGTCCCGCGTGGAGCCTCTCTCGCAGAGGAGCTTGCGGAGGATTCGCGGAGGATCTCGCGGAGGTCCTCCCGGTGGCTCTCTCGGGCATGGCGAGGTTCACCGCCCCGCTCGTCTCGTCGACAATGCCCCTTCGCCTTGGCGGTGAAGGATGAGCGGCGCACAACGCGGACTCCTGCCGGACTCGGAAAAAACTCAGAGCGCCGGGTCGGCGTCGCCGAGCAGGGCGCGCACGCGGCGGGCGGCGGCAGCGGGATCGTCCTGCTGCAGCAGCCAAGAGACGATCACCACGCGGCGGGCCCCGGCGGCCAGCACGGACGGGAGGGTTTCGGCATTGATGCCGCCGATGCAGAACATCGGGAAGTCGCCGAGCTTGCTCTGCACCGCTTCGATGTCCTGAAGGCCGATGGCGGCGCGGCCGGGCTTCGTTCCCGTCGGGAAGAGCGGGCCGAAGCCGATGTAGTCCGCGCCCTCGGCGTGCGCGGCGAGCGCCTGCTCGGGGCTGTGGGTGGAGCGCCCGATGATCATCTGCGGGCCGACGAGGCGGCGCACCTCGGTCAGGGGCCCGGCATCCTGCCCCACGTGCACGGCATCGGCCCCCAGCTCGGCGGCCAGCTCGGGGTAGTCGTTGAGCACGAAGATGGCGCCCGCCCGGCGGCAGAGCGGCTGCATGCGCTGCGCGAGCCCGCGCACCGCGTCGAGCTCCACGCCCTTGGCGCGCAGCTGAAGGATGCGCACCCCGCCGTCCAGCAGGGCCGTCGTCGCCTTCTCCAGATCTTCCGGGCGCACGTAGCCCATGTCCACAATGCCGTAGAGCCGACAATCGGCGGGGGTGATCTTCATGCGCCTATGCTGCCACAGGGCGCGGCGCGCATCAAGCCGAAAATGCGCCCTCCCCCTCTTCCGGTCGGCGGCGAAGCGCTTTCGTTCGGCGGAGCCTGGGCGCCGCCGCGTCCGCCCGGCGCGCGGTCGGCGAACGGCTCCGCCCAGAACGCTCGTGCCGCGTGCGCTTTCAACGTGCTCGTGCCACGCGCGCTTTCAACGTGCTCGTGCCACGCGCGCGCCCTGCGCTCCGGGCCCGTCGTAGGCGGCAAAATGCCCCGCGCCCCGACCATCCGACGGCATGCTTGCAGAAGTTGATGGTCGTTTTAATCAACGCTTGACAATTTCAAACGGGCAGAGTATGTTGCCGGCCTATGGCAAAGGATCTGATGCTTCAAAAGCTGGAGAAGGAATCCGTCGGCCGCCTGCTCTGGCAGTATTCGCTGCCGGCTGTCATCGGGCTGGCCGCTGTTTCAGCCTACAACATCATCGACTCCATCTTTGTCGGGCAATGGTGCAGTCCCTTCGCGGTGGCGGCACTCGCGCTGACCTTCCCCGTGATGAACCTCACCGTCGCCTTCGGCACGCTCGTCGGCCTCGGCACGGCCGCCACGGCCTCCATCACCCTGGGGCAGCACGACTATGAGCGCGCCTTCCGCGTGCTGGGTCACTGCGTGATCCTCGGCATCATCGTCGGGCTCGTCGTCGGCTGGGGTCCCCTGCCATGGCTGCATGAAATTCTGGAGGTCTTCGGCGCGCGCGGCGAGGCGCTCGAAGAGGCCTACAACTTCATGTTCATCATCTTGCTGGGCTTCCCGGTCAGCACCTGCTTCCTCAACCTCAACCACCTGATGCGCGCCAGCGGCTACCCGCGCAAGGCCATGCTCAGCCTGCTCATCACCATGGTCGTCAACCTCATCGCCGCGCCCGTCTTCATGCAGGGCTTCAACATGGGCGTGTCGGGTGCCGCCTGGGCCACCATCACCGGGCAGGCCGTCGGCCTCGTCTGGGTGCTCATCCACTACTTCGACAAGCGCCAGCTGCTGTACTTCCGCCGCGGCATTTACAAGCTCAACGGCAAGATCGTCAAGCGCATCTTCACCGTGGGCCTGCCGCCCTGCCTGCTCAACGTCTGCGGCTGCGTCATCACCGTGGTCTACAACCACCTCTTCCTCGCCTACGACGGCGAAATGGGTGTGGGCGCCTTCGGTTCCGTCAACCGCACGCTCTTCTTCTTCGTCATGATCGTGCTGGGGGTGGCTCAGGGCATGCAGCCCATTGCGGGCTACAACCTCGGCATGGGCCAGTTCACCCGCGTGCGCCGCGTGCTGCGCCTGGCTCTCATCTCGGGCTTCATCATCTCCTCCGTCGGCTTCGTTCTCGTGCATCTCTTCCCCCGCGAGATTCTCGAGCTCTTCGCCCGCGAGAGCGATGAAAACGCCACAAAGCTCATCGACCTCGGCGCCAAGGGCATCATCCTCTTCTCCTACTTCTTCCCCCTCGTCGGCATGCAGGTTATCATCAGTAACTTCTTCCAGGCCATCGGGCGCCCCGTCATGAGCATCTTCCTGAGCCTCAGCCGCCAGCTGGTCTTCCTGCTGCCCTGTCTCTTTGTCCTGCCGCGCTTCTTCGGCGAAGAGGGCGTCTGGTTCTCGCAGTCGGCGTCCGACCTCGCCTCCGTCGCGCTGAGCGTCGTCGTGCTCTGGCTCTTCCTGCGCCACTACATGCCGAACAAGGACCACACGCTGCCGAAGCTCCGCGAAAACGAGGAGTCCGACGGCTCCGCCACAACAGCTTGAGCCGCGGGCCCGCCCTTCGTTTTTCACCGCCATCTGAGACCCGATATTCGCCATGACACAAACTTCAACACCCGCTGACCGCATCCGCCTCATTGTCGCCACGCGCAACGCGCACAAGGCGCAGGAAATCGCCGCGCTGCTGCCCGCCCGCTACGAGGTGCTCACGCTGGCCGATTTTCCGCAGGCGCCGGAGATTGAAGAAAACGGCACGAGCTTCGCCGAGAATGCGCGGCTGAAGTCCTGCGGCATTTCGGCTCTGCTGCCCGGCCTTGTGCTGGCCGATGACTCGGGGCTCTGCGTCGATGCCCTCGGCGGGGCGCCCGGCGTGCACTCGGCTCGCTTCGCCGGCGTGCACGGCGATGATGCCGCCAACAACCGCAAGCTGCTCGCCGAGCTCTCGGAGCGCCCGGGTGAAGAGCCCTTCCGCGCGCGCTTCGTCTGTGCCATGAGCCTCGCCGAGGGCGGGCGCGAGCTGGCGGCTTTCGACGGACGCGTCGAGGGGCACATCACCCTCACCCCGTCGGGCAAGGGCGGCTTCGGCTACGACCCGCTCTTTGTGCCTGAGGGGCATGACGAGACCTTTGCGGACATGCCTGCCGAGGCGAAAAACCGCATCTCGCACCGCAGCCGCGCCCTCCGCCAACTGCTCGATTATCTGCGCTGAGTTCTGCCCTTCCCGGCGCCGAGCTGCGCGCGACTGCTCCTCTTTCCGCAGCCGCGAGCTTTGCCGGCTCTCTATTTTTTCCGTAAATCCCCGCTGTGCTGTAGATGCGCAGCGGGGACTTGTGTTCTCTGAGCTGAGGACAGGTAACAACCTCACCAAACTCCCATTCAACCCCCATTCAAACCATGAAAAGCACCCTACTGATTCTCCTGGCAGCGGCTATGCCGCTCTGCGCTCAAGACGCCGCTCCCGCAGCCCCGATGCCTCCCGCTCCCCCCGCCAACCCGCAGGCAGCCCCCGCCGCCTCGGCTGATGCGAATGCGCCCGGCTTCCGCCCCGACGGCAAGCGCCGCGGGCCCAATCCCCGCATGCTCGAGAAGTTTGACACCAACAAGGACGGCCAGCTCGACGATCAGGAGCGCGAGGCCATGCGCGCCGCCCGCGAGCAGCGCCGCGCCAAGGGCGCTCCCTGCCCGAGTGTCGCCTGCCCGGCTCCTCAGGCCCCCGCTCCGGCCCCCGCTCCGGCCCCCGCTCCGGCCCCCGCTCCCGCTCCGGCACCCGCCCCGGCTCCTGCTCCTGCACCGGCTCCGGCCCCTGCGAACGCCTGATCCAAGCTCCCGCCGGCTTCGGCCGGATCTCCTCAGAGGGGAAGCGCTGCAAAGCGCTTCCCCTTTCTGTTTCAATACGCTTCACAGCCTTCATGCGGCCGAACTAATTTATATACGAAAAAAGTTGCCTTTTTGAAACTTTTTTGTAGACTGGAACTAGGCTCTGCGTTCTCAGAGGCGAAGGGTCAACGAAACAACCAACCCCCGAAACAACAATGAAACATTATCTCAGCATGATTCTGGCCGGAGCCGCTCTGGCTCTGGGATTCGCCGCCGCTCCGGCTGAAGCGGCACCCGTCATTCGCCTGCAAAACTCCTGCCCGGTGCACAAGCACTACGTGCCGGAATGCGGCAAGTGCCAGCGCAACAACCGCTCCTGCCCGGTGCATCAGTACTACGTGCCCGAGTGCGGCAAATGCCAGCGCAACGCCGCGGCCCGCGGCTACCGGATTGAAGAGCCCCGCCACCACGGTCGCCCGGTGCCTCCGCCACATCGGCGCCCGGTACCTCCGCCACATCGGCGCCCGGTACCTCCGCCTCACCGCCACTAACGGCGCGTTCGGAGAGCGCTGACGGAGTCACTCACGCTGTGAACAGCTCCTCCCTCACCCCCGCAGAGCACGCGTTCTGCGGGGGTTTTGTCATGCACCACGCAGAGCAGCAGAGCATACCTCCGCCGACAGCACAGCGTTCAGAGACGTCCTTCCGGCTTCATTCCGGCTGCATCCGAGACCTCCCCCTACTCCTCCCCCAACACCGCGGCGCCCTCCCGGAGAACCGCCTGCAAAAGAGCCGCCTGCGAAACCCCATCGCCTCAACGTCCCCGCCTGCCGCATTGCTCCGTCTGTGCGGAACAGCGGCACCGGCTCAGAACGGAGGTGCCTCGTCGTGATCCTCGCGCCCGTGGAGGTAGCGCACGAGGCGGCTGACGCCCGCTCCGTAGGGCGAAGCCAAGCGGCGATCGGGCTCCGAGTCAATGAGCACGCCATGACTGTTCCGGATCAGCCTGAAGAGACCATACAAAACAATCGCCAGCGCGAATACGCCAACGGCCACAAACATCGGCAGATTGTCGGGATTGCTGAGAGCAGCCCGCATCTTGTCCATCGTGCCCTGTTTCTCCTCATCGGCCCGCTGCCGCATCGGCAGATCAATGAGCGGCATCTTGCCCGAGACCTCGGCCTCCAGAGGCTTGAGACCGGCCACCACGGGGGCGGCGGACTGCGCCAGAGAGCGCACCGCTGCCATGATGCCCTCGACCCCGCTGCCGCAGCGGGCAGCCTCAGCTCGCATGGCGAGCAGCCAGGCGTGCCGCTGCTCATCGCTGAGGCGTAGCTCATGCAGCCCCAGCTCAAGCTCCGCGGGTGCCCCCAGCGGGTAGCTGATGAGCAGCGTGTAGCGGCAGGGCTCCGAGGTGACGAGCGTCAGGTTGGCGATGCCGAGCTCGGGGCTGAGCTTCTGGCTGCTCTTGAAGACGGCGACGTTGATGCGGCAGAGAGAATCGGCATTCTCGCGCGAGAGCACGTGGAGGAGGTCCTCGCGCTCAGCCGTGCTCAGCAGGTGCTGGGGATCAATCAGCCCGTCGGCGGGCGGCGTCGTGTAGGCCGTGGTGTAGCGCAGCGGCACTTCGCTGTCGCTCTCCGGGCGATCCGTCGCCTGCGGAAGCTTGAGCGCCTCCGCGCGCCGGGCCGGAATGAGGGCCGCATAGCCCTCAGCCAGCTCACCCGTCATCAGGCGGCGATAATCCTCATCCTTCCAGGGAGCGGGCAAATCCGCACTCGGCGCCGCAGGAGCGGGAGCCGGCGTCTCGGTGCCCGGTTTTTCGCCGGGCGTCCCTTCAGCCCCGCCCTCCGACGCTCCGGGAGAATCGGCTGCGGCACCATCGGCGGCATCCCCATCGGCATGCCCCGCCTCATCTGGGTCGACAGCCACGTCCTCCGCGTCGGGATCCACCGCCACATCCTCCGCCTCCGGGTCGACGGCTACGTCCTCCGCATCAGGATCCACCGCCACATCCTCCGCATCGGGATCGACGGCCACGTCCTCATCGAGCACCTGCGGCGCAGCCGGGGCCGGCAGGGCCTCCTGCGCCTGCGCCGGGGCCGTTGCCGCCGCGAGGCTGAGGGCAAGCGCGCCGCCGATCAGCACGGGCCAGGTGTCATATTTATTGCGAAGCTTCTTCGTCACGGCCCGGCTGTGCGAGGCGATCTGGCGCACGGCGGCGCGCATGACGGTTTTGAGCCCCGAGACGAGCTCGCGCTCGCGGAAGCTCAGCTGCCCCTTGATGATGCAGGTGTTGATGCGGTCGGGGTTGATGTAGGGATCGAGCATGTAGCCCCAGCTGAAGCAGGCGACTTCGAGCTGCACGTCGAGAACCAGAAGCAGCATCCACTCGTGGCGAACCGAGGGCGGCAGCGGGCGGAAATAATCGAGAAACAGGCCGCCGACCTCATGCAGCAACTGCCGGAAGCGCGAGGGAGCCGGCTCGGCCTCCTCTTCCGGCTCGCCGGGGCGACGCACTCGGATCTCCGAGCTCTCAACGGCGCGGATCTTCTCGCGCTTGCCGAAGGAGGGCTGGTGAATGTGGGCGTGGTTGAGAATCCAGTGGGCGAGGGTGCAAAAGTCCTGAGGCTTGCCCTTGTCCGTGATGTAGATGCCGAGGGCAACGGGGCTGATGTTGCGCTCCAGCCGCTCCAGAAAGGCGAGCATTTCGCGGCGCTGGTCGCGGGTGAGCGCGCCGGCGGCGTCGAGCACGCGCGGGAACTCGACTTGCCCACGCCCGAAGATCCGATCAGCCCGCCTCAGGCTGTAGCCGCACGCGGGGCACTGATCCAGCGCTCCGACGTGGATGGAGGCAAAACATTTCGGACAAATCGGCACGGGGATATTATACCGTCTCATGCCCCGGGCGGAAAGTCAAATCAGCGTCAGAGCCGACAAAATCGGCGAGCCCTCGCCTCCGATCGCCTTGCCCCGATATCCTGCCTCCCTCCCGGAAGCGCCGTATGCTGCGGCCTCTCCTCCTGCCTCGGCGCCCCGAGCTTCCCCCGGATGCTCCTTTCAGAGAGAGGCGCGCGTGCGCGAGGGCTCATGCGCCCGGCCGGGCGGTGGCGATGCTGCTGAATTGCAAGACCAAATGCGACAAAGAGGAAATAACTTTTCATGCAGACTT
>URLZ01000053.1 GCA_900548895.1 uncultured Akkermansia sp. | reverse complement strand
TTCTTCTCTCTGCTCCGTTGCAACGTCATTCCACACAATTAGCAGAAGAGCCAGTTTCAGTCGGTCGCGGATCCGTGATGAACGGGGCGCGGAGCAACGGAAAAATATGATTGCAATGAAGGCCCCCTGCGCGTATAATGACCGCGCATGCTGGAGTATGTTCTTTACCTTGTTGTGGCCTACCTCATCGGCTCGGTTCCGTTCGGTTATCTGGCCGGGCGCCTCAATGGTATCGATCTGCGCGAGCATGGTTCGCACAACATCGGCGCGACGAATGCGGTGCGTGTGCTCGGCAAGCGCTGGGGAATTCCGGTGTTCCTCTGTGATTTTCTGAAGGGCTTTCTGCCGCTGCTCTGGCTCAAGATGCAGTTCGGCGGATCCGTGGCGGATTGCACGACGGAGCAGGTCATCTGGCTGCTGCTGGTGATGGATGCGCTCATCCTCGGGCACACCTTCACGTGTTTTCTGAAGTTTCGCGGCGGCAAGGGCGTGGCGACGGCCGCCGGCTGCCTGTTGGCTCTTTCCCCGGCGATGGGGGGGGTGGCGCTGCTGACTTGGGTGCTTTGCATGCTGCTGACGCGCTACGTGTCTCTCTCGAGCATGGTGGCCGGGCTGGCGATGCTGGTGGCCTCCGTGGTGGAGTTCCTCGTGCTGCCGGATCATGTGGCGGTGGCCAATGTGCTGGTGCCGGCCATGATGCTGCTGATCTTTCTGCTGGTGGTCTACAAGCACCGCGCCAACATCGTGCGGCTTTGCAACGGGACGGAGCCGCGGGCTTTCTCAGGCAGAAAATCATGATATTTTTCGGGTATGGAACGGCAATTCAAGAAGACGGCTGTGATCGGGTCCGGTGCGTGGGGAACGGCTCTCGCGCTGACGGCGGCCCAAAATGGGCAACCTGTTGTCCTCTGGACCTACCGGGAAGAGGAGGCTGCGCGCATTCGCGAGATGCGCATGAGCCTCTGCCCGGTTGAGGGCGCGCGCCCGCTGCCCGACAACGTGCTGGTGACGAGCCGCTGGCAGGATGTGGCGGGCTCGGACCTCGTGATTGTGGTGGTGCCGAGCGTGGCGATGCGCTCGGTGGCCGAGAGCCTCAGCAAGGCCTCGCTCGCTGAGGATGCCGTTGTGGTGAGCTGCACGAAGGGCATTGAAAAGGATTCGAATCTGCTCATGACGCAGATTCTCGAGGAGTACCTCAGCTTCCCCGTCGGTGCGCTCTCCGGCCCGAACCACGCGGAGGATATTGTGCTGGAGCTTCCGAGCCTGACGCTGGTCGGCTTTGCGGATCTGGCGCTGGCCTCGGCGGTGCAGCGGCGCCTCAGCACGTCGTTCCTGCGCGTGTACACGACGACGGACGTGGTGAGCATGCAGCTGGGCGGGGCGATCAAGAACGTTTTTGCGCTGGCCAGCGGAATCGTGGCCGGTCTGGGGCTGGGCGACAATGCCCGGGCGGCGCTGGCGACGCGAGGTCTCGCGGAGATGACGCGCCTCGGTCTGGCCTACGGCGGTCGCATGGAGACCTTTATGGGGCTCTCGGGCATGGGAGATTTGGTGGTGACGTGTTATTCTGAACACAGCCGCAATCTGACGGCAGGGCGCCTGCTGGCTTCGGGTGTGCCGGGCAGCGAGTGTCAGGCGCGCATCGGTCAGGTGGTGGAAGGGATCCCCAACACTCTTTCGACGTGGCAGCTGGCTCGCAAGCTCGGGGTTCGTACGCCCTTGACGGATGCGATGTACGATATCCTCTACCGCGACAAGCCGGTGAAAACGGCGCTTCAGGAGCTCATGAGCCGCGATTTGCGCGAGGAAAGTATGGCGGAATGAGTGGATGTCGCGCTCTGTCCTGCGTTCTCAGAGGGTGAAAGGCTATGTCTGATGAGTACGGATGCTGAAAATTTGTGGCTGGCGGAGCAGTGGCAGATGTATCGCGAGCGCTTGCGCAAGCTGCTCGCGGTGCGGATGCCGGAGGTGTTGATGCGCCGCCTCAGTGTGGATGACCTGATGCAGGAGACCTACGTTGCCTGCGGGCGCCGCATGGAGTTCCTCAAGGCGGAGCCTGAGGTGCCGATGTATCTCAAGCTGCGGCGCATTGCGCTGCAGGTGCTCGCGGATCAGCAGCGCCACCACCTCGGCGCCGGCAAGCGCGACGCGATGAAGGAGAGTGAGCTGCCGGAGTCTGATGATCGCTCGATGGAGGCCTGGGCACAGTTCGTGGACACGATGTCGAGCCCTCGCACGCATATGGTGCGGCTGGAGCGGCAGGCGCTGACGCGCCGGGTGCTCGGGGAGCTTTCCCCTGCCGACCGCGAGATTCTGGAGCTGCGCCACTTTGAGGATCTGGGCAATACGGAGTGCGCGATGGTGCTCGGTATCGCGCCCAAGGCAGCCAGTATTCGCTACGTTCGCGCCCTGAAGCGCCTGCGCGATCTGCTGGAGGGGGCGTCTCTCTATTGAACTCTGCGCTGTTCGCTCCTCGGAGCGGAGGCTTCCCCGCCGCACTTGCTCGGCGCGGGCGCAGGCTTCGGGAGTGGTGACGGGTGGTGGGGGGACAACGTCGCGGAGCGATGCTGATGGAGATGAGCTGATGATGAAGGGATGACGGACGGGCCGGATCAGGAGGAGCTGCTGGCGCAGCTCGTGGAGGAGTTCCTCACCCGCGTGCGCGGGGGTGAGTCTCTTGACGTGCGCTCTTTTGCCGAGGCTCATTCTGAGTGCTGCCGTGAGCTGCTCGATCTGCTGCCGACGATGCTGGAGATGGAGGGGCTGAGCCGCTCGACGAATCCCGCTTCAAACGTGGAGGTGAGCTACCCCGAGCAGCTGGGCGATTACCGCCTGCTGGAGAAGATCGGCTCGGGGGGCATGGGAACGGTGTTCCGCGCGCTGCAGGTGTCGCTGAATCGCGAGGTGGCGGTGAAGATCCTCTCGCCTTCTTGGAATGCGGAGACGCGCCACCTGCTGGCCTTTGAGAATGAGTCGCGCGTGATTGCGGCGCTGCGCCACACGAACATCGTCGAGGTATACGGTGCGGGCTGTGAGGGGGAGTATCGCTACTATGTGATGAGTCTCGTGCAGGGCAAGGGTCTGAGCCCTGAGCTGCTGCAGCGCAGCTTCCCCGGCGTGCCCTATGCCCGCGCGGTGGCGGAGGTCGGACGGCAGGCGGCGGAGGGGCTGGCCTTTGCCCATGCGCACGGGGTGCTGCACCGCGATGTGAAGCCGGGGAACTTGCTGCTGGATGACCAGGGCGTGCTTCATGTGAGCGACTTCGGTCTGGCGACGGTGCTCAACGCGGGCGAGACTGCGCCTCTCGTGACGCAGTGCCACGATGGCACGCTGCGCTACATGGCGCCGGAGCGCCTGCTGCGCGGGGAGAATTCCTTCGCCTGTGATCAGTATTCGCTCGGCGTGACGCTCTATGAGCTGCTGACGCGACGTGCGGCCTTCCGCGAGGCGGAGCCCGGTCAGCTCATTCACCGCATTTGCTCGCGGCCTCTGCCGCCTCTGAAGGGCGAGGGTGAGCTCGGGGCCATCATCAACAAGTGCATCAGCTTCTCGCCGCGCGACCGCTACGGCTCGATGGAGGATGTGGCTCGCGATCTGCGCCGCTTCCTGCGAGGTGAGCCCGTGCAGGCTCGTCCGGCGTCGCATCTGCGGCGCTACGCGATGTGGCTGCGGCGCCGCCCGGCGGTGGCGATCTGGAGCCACGCGGCCGGCCTGCTGGTGCTGCTGCTGCTGGCGAGCATGGGCGTGGGCTACCTGCGCGTCAACCACTCGCTCCGCCAAGTCAGCGAGCAGCGCGAGCGAGCGGAGAAAAATGCGAAGATTGCGGATGCGGCCATGCAGCGCATCTTCAGCAGCATGCTTCATTCGCCGACGGCGGATTTGTCCGAGGTGCATGTGACAAAGGAGGATGCGCGCCTGATTCATGATCTGATGCCCTATTATGAGGAGATTGCGGCTCAGGATGCCGACGGAGCGGACAGCAAGGTCGGCAATGCCTGCTACGTGCTTGCGATTATTTCGCTGCGCGTGCGCGAGTTCGCGGTGGCGGAGGATTATTTCCGCCGGGCGCTGCGCTTTCCTCAGGACTCGCCGGAGTCACGGGTGCGCGCCGTGAATGGTCTGGCTGCAGCGCTTTTCGCCCAGCGCGACGAGGGCCGGCGGCGCGAAGGCAAGGCCCTGCTGTGCCGCTTGGTGGATGGGTACGGCCCTTCGGCGGAGGGTGAGCTGTGTCTCGCGCTGGTGCGGAGTTTGCAGTTGCTGATGTATGCAGAGTCGCCGCCTCAGCCGAGGGGGGCGAGCCGCTCCGATGCCGCCGCAGCGGCAGCACCCGCCAAGTCCTCAGACAGTTTGCAGCGCGCTATCGAGCGCAGCCGCCGCGATCGCGAGGTGATGGAGCCGGTGCTGCGTCGGGCGGCCGAGCTGCTGTCCCGCGTGTTGAAGGACCAGCCCAACAATGAGCAGGCGGTGCTCTGCCAGGTCTCGCTGATGGAGCGGACGCAGGATGCCGGGCTGCGACGCCTGCTCTGCCCGGAGGGGCAGGAGCCGCTCGCGATCCTCGAGGGGCTGCTGGAGGAGCACCCGGACTCCGAGGCAGCGAAGCGCGCCTTTATTCGTCTGGTGTCGCACCCGGACTACGCCCCGCAGGCGGACGTGGCTCTGCTTCGCCGCGCGGATCTCTACGCGCGCGAGCTTCTGGCTTCGAACCCGGATGATGACTACGAGCTGATGCGCTGCATTCTCTGCCGAGAGCAGTTGATTCGCCGCCTGCAAATGTCCGGGCAGGCCGAGTCCGCTCGCGTGGAGCGCGAGGGCCTGCGAGGCATTGTGCAACTGCTGACGGCCCGCGATGAGTTCCCCGAGGAGTCGCGACGCCAGCTTCTCGATTTGGTGGATCAGATGGCCCGGAGCGACAGCTCCGTCGCCGAGCACCGCTCGCGCCTCGACGAGATCATCAGCCGCCACGATGAACAGCTGCGCCGCAGCATGCGCCGGCGCTTCCTGGAAGTGCGCCGCTCAAGCGGGCAACAGGCGGGGCGGTGAGGCTTCGTCGTGACGACCGCGAGCGGCCTGTCCCTCTGCTCGGGAGGCTGCGCGCGAGGGCGGGGAAATGCGCGCTTCCTCCGACGCGATCTTCCCCTTCGGCGCGCTCTCCGGGTACGTGCCATAGTGACCCCGCGCTGCAGATCTCGGGACCTCGTGTATGCGGCTCTCAGAGGAGGCGCCCTGACGGATGTTCCCGCCGCCGGCACGGACCTCTCCCGAGTCCACGAATACGCATGGTCCTTTTTCCCGTTTCTCCTCTGCCGGAGTGCCGAGCGGTCATGCCCCGAGGGGGCAGGGCAGAACGCCCCGCCGTCCGTTGCGGAGGCGGGGCGTTATCAGGATGAAGCGGGGCAGAGGACGCTTATCGGCCGAAGACGACGTTGCTCACGTTGTCTTCATTCTCCCCCTTGTTGTCAAGGCCATTGCCGAGGCCGTCCGGCCCTTGGGAGAAGATGTCGAAGTCCGGGTTGTTGCCCTTGCCGGATTTTTTCTGGCTATCTTTCTGTTCAAAGCCCAAGCGATAGCGGTAGGGGTTGCCCCATGGGTCGATGATGACGTAGCGCGTCGCCTTTTTCTCCTTGCGCGTCGGGCCGACGCCGGGCAGTCTCATCTGGGACTTCATCACGGGGATGCCCTCGGCTGGAGCCGAGTCGGTCTCGTCGATGATGACGAGACTCGTGCAATACATCTTGCGCTCCTTGCCGGTCTTTTTGTCCTTGTCCGGGATGCCGTCCTCGTCGTAGTCGCCGGAGACCATACAGTAGAGCGCGTGGGAGCTGGCGACGTTGCCGTTGCCGTCCTCAAGCTTGCCGCCGTCGGAGCGGTAGGTGTCCAGAGCCGTCTTGAGGGAGCGGATGTCGGTCTTGGCCCGCGTTTCGCTGCCGCGCTCGCCGACGACGTTTGTGAGCACGAGGACGGCGGCGGCCAGCATGGCCACGATGCCGATGACGACGAGCAGTTCAACGAGGGTGAAGCCTCGGGCAGGGGTGCTGAGGTGGGCTTTCATGGCGGCGTCAGATGTTCTGGATGATTTCCATCATCGGCAGGAACATGGAGATGACGATGCCGCCGACGATGACGGCGAGGATGACGATCATGAGCGGCTCGAGCACGGCGGTGAGGGCCGTGACGGCGTTGTCCACTTCTTCATCGTAGACTTCAGCCACCTTCATGAGCATTTCGGGCAGGCGGCCCGTCTCTTCACCCACGTCCACCATCGAGATCATCATCGGCGGGAAGACGTTGCAGGCGCTCAGGGGGGTGACGATGGACTCACCCTCGCGCACGGCGTCGTGCACTTTCATGACGGCGTCGGAGACGACCATGTTGCCGGCGGTGTCACGCGTGATGATGAGGGCCTGCAGGATCGGAACGCCTGAGGCAACGAGAGTGCCGAAGGTGCGCGAGAAGCGAGCCACGGCGCTGACGCGCGTGAGCTGGCCGAGTTTGGGCAGGCGGAGCATCATGGTGTCGACGGCGCGCGCACCCTTGGGCGTGCGCTTCCACGCCGAGAGACCGGCTACGATGCCGAAGATGACGAGCAGGCCAACGAAGGCGTTCGGGATGCCCGGAATGACGGAGGCCGCCATGCAGTTGTCGGAGAAGTTGAAGACGAACTCCGAGAGGGCCGGCAGCTCCATGTTCTGGCTGGCGAAGGTCTCCTTGAACTTCGGCACGATGGAGAGCATCAGGAAGATGAGGATGCCCACCGCGATGACGAGGATGACCAGCGGGTAGATCATGGCGGAGATGACCTTGCTGCGCAGCTTGTTCGCCTTTTCATGGTACTCGGCCAGTCGCTTGAGGACGACTTCGAGCACACCGCCGATTTCACCGGCCTTCACCATGTTGACGAAGAGCTTGTTGAAGAGTTTGGGGTAGGCCGCGAGGGCTTCCGAGAAGGTCGAGCCGCCTTGGACGGATTCGCCGAGCGCGACGATGGTGGCGCGCAGGTTGGGGTTGGGCTCCTGCTTGGCGAGCACGTTGAGACTTTGCAGCAGGGGAAGGCCTGCGTCAATCAGGGTGGCGAGCTGTCGGGTGAACACCATGAGCTCCTTGGAGCTGACGGAGGCGCCGGCCTTGCCCTTGCTCTTCGGCTTTTTGCCCTTGGCGTCCTTCTTGGGTTTCTCCTTGGCGGCGGTGGGCTTGGCTCCCTTGCCGGCTTCAACGCATTCGCGCAGCAGCAGGCCTTGGGATCGCACCATCTCCATCGCGGCGATTTTGCTCTCGGCCGCAACGATGCCAGTCTTCTCTACGCCGTTCTGATCCAGCGCAGTGTATTTGAAATTCGGCATATGTCTCGAGTTTGTTAAGTGGAAAGTTGTGGTGGTGAAGGAGGGGATTGACGAACTTTCTGTAGATTAGCAGATGGGGGAGGCTCCGTCAAGCTCTTAGGTGTACTTAAGGACTTCTTCGATGGTGGTGTTGCCTTCAAAGATGTTTTGAATGCCGTCTTCGCGCAGGGTTGTCATGCCCAGCTCGATGGCTTTCTGGCGCAGGACGATGGAGGGGACGTTCTGCGTGATGAGCTCTTTGATGGGGTCCGATGCGTGGAGGAGCTCGTGGATGCCCTTGCGGCCCTTGTAGCCGGTGTTGGCGCACTTGTCGCAGCGCGCCCCCGTGAAGAACTGCTGCTGGCCGATGAGCGAGGGGTCGATGCCGAGCTGGTGCAGCAGGGTGTGGGAGGGCGTGTAGGGGGTCTTGCAGTAGGGGCAGATGGTGCGCACGAGTCGCTGGGCGAGCACGCCGAGCAGGGTCGCGGAGAGCAGGAAGGGCTGCACACCCATGTCGACGAAGCGCGTCACGGCGCCGGCGGAGTCGTTCGTGTGCAGGGTGGAGAGCACGAGGTGACCCGTCAGAGCGGCCTGAATGGCGATCTGCGCGGTGTCCTGATCTCGAATTTCGCCCACGAGGATGCGGTCCGGATCCTGGCGCAGGAAGGCGCGCAGCACGCGCGGGAAGGTGACGCCGATGGCCTCGTTGATGGGGACCTGAACGATGCCGTCGATGTCGTATTCCACGGGGTCTTCTGCCGTGAGCATCTTGGAGTCTTCGGTGTTGACTTCGCGCAGGGCGGCGTAGAGGGTGGTCGTTTTACCGGAGCCGGTGGGGCCGGTCACCACGAAGATGCCATTGGGTTTGTTGACGGTGTCGAGGATGTAGTCGTGGATCTTCGGGGAGAGGTTGAGGTTGTTGAGGTCAAGGCTGACGCTGTTGCGGTCAAGCACACGGATCACGACGGACTCGCCGTACTGGGTGGGCAGGGAGTTGACACGCATGTCGACGCTGTTGTCGCCGATCTTCATGACGATGCGTCCGTCCTGCGGCACGCGGCGCTCGGCGATGTTCATGCCGGCCATGACCTTGACGCGCGAGATGACGGGGTTGGCGAGGTGCACCGGGGGCGGCGACATTTCATAGAGCGAGCCGTCGACGCGGTAGCGGATCTTGAACTCTTTTTCGAAGGGCTCAAGGTGGATGTCGGAGGCTTTCTCTTTGATGGCCTGCGTGATGACGAGGTTGACGAACTTGATGATGGGCGCGGCGTTGGCTTCGTCCGTGCCGTCGATGCTGCCGACGCTCATGTTGCTGAGCTCGCCGAGCAGGTCGCTCATGGCGGCTTCGGTGCCGCCGTAAAATTCGGTGATGCGGGCGCGCACTTCGTAGTCCGCCGCCACGTAGAGGTAGATGTCGTAGCCGGTGGCGGCGCGCAGGTCGTCGACGGTCTGCGGGTTGAGCGGGTCTTCGAGGCAGACGTAGAGTCCTTCTCCGCTGCGGTATTCGACGGGGAAGGCGCCGTGCATGCGGGCTTGAGCCGGGGTGAGTTTGGCGAGGACGTCTTCCGGCGGGGTGAAGTCCGCCAGCGAGATGTACTGGGCGCCGACTTCGGTGGCGATGATGCTCCAGAAGTCTTCCGGAGCGCTGATGACGCCGAAGTCGATGAGCGTTTCCCAGAGCTCTTTGCCGCTGTTGGCCATCTCTTCTTTGACATCCTTGGCGACGGAGGTGTCGAGCATGCCGTTGTTGATGAACACATCAAGTGCAACGTCTGTATCCATAGTGCTGAAATTCTGCGGTGCGGGGGTGGGGAGAGAGAAAGGGGGAGTGTGTGTGCGGTCGAGGTCGGCTGATCCAAGTCGTCAGCTGGCGTCGCCGGTGGTGACGCGCAGCACTTCGTCGGCGGAGGTGAGACCGGCCATGACCTTGCGCACGCCGTCTTCGCGCAGGGTGCGCATGCCGAGTTCGCGCGCGCGCTTGCGCAGCTGGGCGGAGGTGAGGTTTGAGTTGATGAGCTCGCGCACGTCGTCCGTCACGCGGAAGATCTCAAAGATGCCGAGGCGGCCTCGCATGCCCTTGCCGTGGCACTTCTCGCAGCCGCCGCGGCGGGGGACCTTGACGACGCGGTTGATGTCGATGCCGAGCACTTCGGCCTCCTTGGGCGTGACGTGACCGTCGACCTTGCAGTCGCAGAGGCGGCGGCAGAGGCGCTGCGCCATGATGGCGCGCACGGCGGAGGCGATGAGGAAGCGGTCCACGCCCATGTCGGCCAGTCGGGCGACGGAGGAGGGGGCGTCATTGGTGTGCAGGGTGGAGAGGACGAGGTGGCCCGTCATGGCGGCCTGAATGGCGATGCCGGCGGTTTCCCCGTCTCGAATTTCACCGATCATGATGATGTTGGGGGCCTGACGGAGCATGGCTCGCAGGGCGGCGGCGAAGGTCATGCCGATTTCGGAGCGGATCATGACTTGGTTGATGCCCGAGAACTCGTATTCCACCGGGTCTTCCGCCGTGATGATCTTTTTGTCGGGGCGGTTGAGGTGGTTGAGGCAGGCGTAGAGGGTGGTCGTTTTGCCGGAGCCGGTGGGGCCGGTCACGAGGATGACGCCGTCGGGCTGGGTGACGAGGTTGTCGAAGGTGGCTTCGTCATCGGAGAGGAAGCCGAGCTGCGGCAGACCGAGTGCCAGGGCCGACTTGTCGAGAATTCGCATGACGACGGATTCTCCGTGGTTGGAGGGCACGGTGCTGACACGCAGGTCGATGTGCACGCCGTCGCGCAGGTCGAGCTCGATGCGGCCGTCCTGCGGGACGCGCTTCTCGGCGATGCTCATGGTGGAGCTCATGACCTTGAGGCGCGCCACGATGGGCCCGAGCAGCTTTTTGGGGTGGTTGGCCACTTCGACGAGGCGGCCGTCAATGCGGTAGCGGATGCGCACGCGGTCTTCCATCGGCTCAATGTGGATATCGGAGGCGCGCATCTGGTGCGCCTCGTTGAACATGTTGTCGATGAGCTCGATGATGGGGGCCTCGCTGTCGCCCTTGGCGAACTTTTTCTGCTCGGGGTAATATTTGTCGAGCGCCTTCTTCAGCCCGGCCTCGGAGACGACGAAGAAGTCGATGTCTCGCCCGAGGAACTGCGGCAGGCTGTCGAGGTTCTCCATGTTGAAGGGGTCTGCAATGGCCACCTGCAGGTAATAGCCGTCATCGCCGATGGGGATGAAGCCGACGCGGCGCGCGAGCGGTCCCTTGACCTTGGCGATGATGTCCGGGGCGATGTCAATGCCGGAGAGGTCGACGTACTCCATGCCCGAGCGCTCGGCGGCTACCTGGGCGACGTATTCGCCGGAGATGACATTGTGCTCCACCAAGTAGTCGATGACGCTGTCGATGGGGGAGATTTGCTGGCGGGCGTTTTCGATGGTGGCGTCGTCGATGGCTCCGGCTTCCTTGAGCAGCTCAAGCAGGTAATTTTCGTTCGAGTACACGGGTCTGATCGGTGAGAAAGTTATGGCAACGCGAGAGAGAGTTCGCGTCAGCTCCTTACTCTACACGATGCGCCAGCCGTCGTCAACAACTCATCTCAAAAACAGCAAAAAAATCCCGCAGTGCGGGGTCTGTCATCGGGGCCCGCCTGAGTCGCTTCGCTGCTCTGCCCGAAGGCCCTCTCGCGCAGCCACGAAGCCGCTCCCGGCGATCGGTTTAGCGTCCGGCTCGCCCCCTCGGGGGACGTCCGGTCCGCAGGGCTCCGCCGCCGGGGTGGGGGAGAGGAGGCCTCCGGTGCCGTTCTCGGCTGAGGGAGGCGCGGGGGCTCACAAGGTATCGCGCTCGCGCCGTGCTGCGCGAGCCTCTCGCTCCGCGGCCGGCTGCTGGTCCGCGGAGTTTTTTTGAAAAGGCTATGTCACAACAAACAGTTGATAAATAGCCATTTTTATAGGGGAGTAT
>URLZ01000052.1 GCA_900548895.1 uncultured Akkermansia sp. | reverse complement strand
GGGTGTGAAAGGGGGTGTGGAGGGCGGCTCGGGAGGGGCTGCGGGAGGCACTGCGTGGAAAGTCCGACAGCGGCGGCGCGGAGGTGACAAAGCTCCTTGACTTTGAGAGATTCGGGTGTATAGTGCCCTTATGACCGACAAGAATATTCCGCAGCTGACTCTGCCAACTGATGGGTTTGATGAGATGATGCACATGAGCCGCTCTCATCTCGTGGCTCTTCTGCGCTCTGAGGTGCTGACTCCGGAGCGAGCCGGCCGTTTTCAGCCGCGCCCGCCGGCGGAGCACGATGCGTATCGCGTGCGCATCAGCCCCGGGCGCATTGATATTCGCCTGCTCTCCGGCGAGAAGAGTGTGTTTTGCGTGACTTTTGTGCGCCGCTATGAGTGAGGCGCGCGGTCTGTTGGTGCGCGGGCTTGTCTTCGCTCTTGCGCTGCGCGCCGAAGGGTGCTAGACTCAGGGTATGGATTTATCGGCTTTCCGCGAAGAGTATCTCAAGGATACGCTGCATCGCAAGGATTTGGCGGCGTCGCCCTTTGAGCAGTTCGACCGTTGGTTCAAGCAGGCGCTCAAGGCGGCCATCCCTGAGCCCAATGCGATGAGCATTGCGACGAGTACGCCCGACGGGCATCCCTCGCTGCGCACGGTGCTGCTCAAGTATTATGATGAGCGCGGCTATGTGTTTTTCACGAATTACACGAGCCGCAAGGCGCGCGAGATTGAGGCGAATCCCGAGATGTGCATGCTGCTGCCTTGGGTGACGCTGGAGCGGCAGATTATTGTTTACGGCCGCGCGGAGAAGATTTCGCGCATGGAGACGCTCAAGTATTTCCTGACGCGTCCGCGCGAGTCTCAGCTCGGTGCTTGGGTCTCGCACCAGAGTCAGGTGATTTCGACGCGCAAGCTTCTGATGATGAAGCTGGCGGAGTTGAAGAACAAGTTTGCCGAGGGCAAGGTGCCGCTGCCCGATTTCTGGGGCGGCTACCGCATTGTGCCCCATCACATGGAGTTCTGGCAGGGCGGCCCCGGCCGCGTGCACGACCGCTTCATGTATACGCTGGAGGCGGACGGCAGCTGGTCGATTGAGCGCTTGCAGCCCTGAGTCCTCGCACAGCGGCTGTTGGCTGAGACGGCCTCGGGTGTTGTGGCCGGGCTTTCCGGGCTCGGTCTCTTGGTTCGGGCATTCCCGCATGCGCCGCTTCGGTGTGCGCCGCCGGGGATGCCCGCTGTTTTTTCGGCGGCTTCGGCGGAGGGTCTCGGCGGCGGGTTTCGGCGGTGCCGGGGGCTCCGCGAGCTTTTTCTGCGGAGAATCGAGCTTTTTGGGCGGAGAATCGCGCCGCGGCCGCGAGGCTTTTAATCGGTGCCGGGATCGAGCAGGTCGAACATGTCCAGCTGGGTGACGTCGGCGTCCTGCGCGGCGGGCATGCCGGTGTCCCGGGCGCGCTTGCGTCGGGCGGCTTTGGGCTCGCGGGCGGCGGCTGTCATCTCCAGGTGGGTGAGGATCTGCCGGGCGCGGTTGATGATGGGCTCGGGGAGCCCGGCGAGGCGGGCGACTTGGATGCCGTAGGATTTGTCGGCGGGGCCGGGCAGGACTTTGCGCAAAAAGACGATTTCGTCTTTCCATTCGCGCACTTCGACGTGCCAGTTGCTCACGGCCGGGTGCGTGTGCTGGAGGTCGACGAGCTCGTGGTAGTGCGTGGCGAAGAGGGTGCGCGCGCCGATGACGTCGTGCAGGTGCTCGGCGACGGCCCAGGCGATGGAGAGGCCGTCGAAGGTGGCGGTGCCGCGGCCGATTTCGTCGAGGATGACCAGCGAGCGCTCGGTGGCGTTGTTGAGGATGAGCGCGGTTTCGCTCATTTCAACCATGAAGGTGGACTGCCCGCGCGCGATGTCGTCGCTGGCGCCGACGCGGCAGAAGATGCGGTCCACGAGTCCGATGTGGGCCTCGTCGGCGGGCACGTAGGAGCCCATCTGCGCCATGAGGGTGATGAGGGCCACCTGGCGGATGTAGGTGCTCTTGCCGGCCATGTTCGGCCCGGTGATGATGAGGACGCGGTCGGTCTGCTCCTCCATCACGGTGTCGTTGGGCACGAAGTTGCCGGCGCTCGGGGCTTGCTCGATGACGGGATGGCGCCCGTTGACGATGTGCAGGCGCCGCGAGTTGTCGAGCACGGGGCGGCAGTAACGGTGCAGCTGCGCGCTTTCGGCGAGGGAGAGCAGGACGTCGATTTCCGCCAGCGCGCGCGAGGCGGCTTGGATGGGGTCGATGTAGCGGCGCACGTCGTCGCGCAGCCGGCAGAAGAGCTCGTATTCGGTCTGCCGCGCGCGCTCGTCGGCGCCGAGGATGGTGCCCTCCATCTTCTTGAGTTCGTCGGTGATGTAGCGCTCGGCGTTGGCGAGGGTTTGTTTGCGCACGTAGCGGTCGGGCACTTTGGCGTAGTTGGCCTTGGTGACTTCGATGTAGTAGCCGAAGACGCTGTTGTAGCGCACTTTGAGGGAGTCGATGCCGGTGTCGGCGCGCTCGCGGGCTTCGAGCTCGGCGAGCCAGTTTTTGCCTTCGCGCGAGGCGCGGCGCAGTTCGTCGAGCTGCTCGTCGTAGCCGTCGCGGATCATGCCGCCCTCTTTGAGGGTGACGGGGGGCTCGTCGACGATGGCACGGGTGAGCAGGTCCGTGAGCTCCTGAAAGTTGCCCAGGGCGTCGCGCAGGGGGGCGAGCTTGGCTTCCCGCAGGGCGATGGCGTGCAGGTTTTCGGCGATGGAGGGCAGGCTCTCCAGCGAGTTGCCGAGGGCCAGCAGGTCGCGGGCGTTGCCTGCTCCCTGCGCGAGGCGCGAGGTGAGGCGCTCCATGTCGCGCACGCGCCGCAGGGAGTCGCGCAGTTTGCCCATGGCAAAGGGCTCTTGCAGGAAGGCGGCGATGATGTCCTGCCGGCGCCCCAGCTCGGCGGCGTCGCAGATGGGGTGCAGGAGCCATTCGCGCATGAGGCGCGCGCCCATGGGCGTGGTGGTGGTGTCCAGCGTGGCCAGCAGGGTGCCCTTGGCGCCGCTGCGCGATTCGACGAGGTCGAGGTTGCGGCGGCTGGCGGCGTCGAGCAGCACGGTGCCTTCGGTGCGGCGCAGGGAGAGGGTGCGCAGGTGCTCGGTGCCGCGGCGCAGTTGGTTGCGCAGGTAGTGCAGGATGGCGGCGGCGGCGCCGAGGGCGGGGCCGAGGTGTGAGCAGCCGAAGCCGTCGAGGCTGTGGACGCGGAAGTGCGCTTCGAGTGTCGGGCGCGCGATGCCCGGCAGGAAGGTGTAGGCGTCGTAGTAGAGGGTGACGGGCAGCCCGGGGAAGTCTTCGCGTTGCTCGTCGCTGATGAGCAGCTCGCGCGGGTTGATGCGCATGACTTCTTCGCGCAGTTCGTCGAGGCTGCCGTAGTCCGCGACGGTGAATTCGCCGGTGCTGTGGTCGGCGCAGGCGAGACCCCAGGTCTTTTTGTCGCGGTAGCAGGCGGCGATGTAGTTGTGCTCGCCGGCGTTGAGCAGGCTGAGGTCGGCCAGGGTGCCGGCGGAGACGATGCGCGTGATTTCGCGCTCGACGAGTTTGCCGGGCACGGGGGTCGTCATCTGATCGGCGATGGCGACGCGCTTGCCCAGTTTGACGATCTGGCCGATGTAGCCTTCCGCGGCGTGGTAGGGGACGCCGCACATGGGGATGGTCTGCCGCTTGGTGAGGGTGAGGCCGAGGGCGGCGGAGCACTCGATGGCGTCTTCAAAGAACATTTCGTAGAAGTCGCCGATGCGGAAAAAGAGCCAGACGTCGGGCGGCAGTGACTGCTTCATGCGCAGGTACTGCTCCATCATGGGGCTGAGGCTGGCGGATTCGGCCATCGTTTCAACGGGTGCATTATAGCGCAGCAGGGCGAGAATTCAAGGCTTTTCGCGGCGGTGCGCGGGCGGTGACGGCCGCGGCGCGGTGCGCCGGGCGGGGCGGGGGCTGCGCGGGCGGTTTGCGCTTGCCTGCCGCCGGCTTTTCGTGTAGGCTGCGGGGTATGGAGATTCTCATTCTGGCGGCGGCGAAGCCGTCGATCGCCTACGCGCGCGAGGGGGTGCAGTTTTTTGAGCAGAGGCTGCGCCCGCTGGGGCGAGTGGAGCTGCGCTATGTGAAGGCGGGGAGCTCGGAGGAGGTGTCGCGCCGCCTGCTGGAGGCGAGCCGCGGCCGCCTGCGCCTGGCGATGGATGAGCGGGGCGCAAATTGGAGCACGCGCGAGTGGGAGAGCCACTTTCGCAGCTGGCAGCTGCGCGCCGTGAAGCGCGTGGCGCTGCTCATCGGCGCGGCGGACGGGCATACGCCGGAGCTGCGCGAGGCTTGCGATGCGGTGATTTCGCTGGGCCGCCACACGATGCAGCACGAGCTGGCGCTGGTGGTGCTGCTCGAGCAGGTTTATCGCGTGCACACGCTGCTGGCGGGCTCGCCCTATCACCGGGACTGAGGCTGCACCGGGACTGAGGCGGCGGCGCGGGACGGGGGTGCTGCTGTCCCGTGGCTGCGTCGGGTGCAGGGGCTCAGGGGCCCCAGCCCGCAGCTTCATCGCCGTCGGGCACCGGGGGTTCGGGCCGCGAGAGGATGTGGCGCTGCCGGGCGGGGGTGGCGGGCGGCTCGCCGACGGCGGGGGCTTCGGCGACGAGGAGGTCGGCGCAGACGGGGAGGTGGTGGGCTGCTTCGGGGGGCTGCTCGGCGGAGGGCGCGGCGATGAGGATCTGCGGCGCGGCGTCGGTGGCGGCTTTGGCCCACTGCATGCGGGCGCGCTGGCGGTAGGCGACGCCGCGGGGGGTGAGGGCGTCGGGGAAGAGGAGGGCGAGGTCGGGGCGCAGGTCGCGCAGGACGTCCGGCATGCGGGGCGGTATCAGCAGGCGGGCGTCGCTGTCGAAGGTGCCGCCCGGGCAGATGACTTGGTGGGGCAGGTGGTGCGCGGCCAGCACGAGGATGAGCTTCGGCGAGGCGCAGATGATGGTGCAGGGCTTGTCGCGCAGCAGCAGGGCGAGGGCGAAGAAGAGCGGGGTGCTGTCGCCGGCGAGGCGCATGCCGGCGCTGATGCGCTCGGCCAGCGGGGCGCAGAGGCGCATGTCGAGCCGCTCGGCATCGGCGTCGCCCGGGCGGGCGGAGGGGGGCTGATAGACGGCACCGCCGTGCACGCGCTTGAGCAGGCCTTGCTGCTGCATGAGCACGAAGTCGGTGCGGATGGTTTCATCGGTCACGCCGAGCTCGGCGGCCAGGGATGCGGAGCGCAGGCGTCCGCGCTCTTCCAGCAGGCGCAGAATGTAGCGCCGTCTCTCGTCGGCCATGTACATGGCAGTGGTGTGGCTGTGGTGGGTTCGGCGGCCGGCGAGCCTTCGGGGCTGGCGCCGGCCGCAAGGTGGGGGGTGGAGCGCCGAGGGGCTCGGCGCGGGTTGGCCTTGGAGAGAGCTGGCAGTAAGGAAACAGGTAACCGCTGTTTCAACGGAGAGGGGGTGACGATGCGCTCTTACCTCCGGCTGATGCCGGTGAAGAATTCGTCGAGCCCTTCGATGAGCTGGCGCCCTTCGGCGGCGAGTTCGTTGCGGACGTCCGGCGGCAGCTGCGCGCCGAGCGTGTCGAGATCGGCCACGCGCATCTCGAGCATGCGCACGCGCGTGGAGGCCACGCCGGCGTCATACTCGTCCTGCTGGGTGAGCAGGATGGTGGAGAGGATGTGCGAGACGATGCCCGCGTAGGTGCTCACGTAGCGCTCGGAGGCGTGGCGGCTCTCCTCCGGCTGCGAATCGAGGTTGCTCATGAGGCGCCGCTGAACGGCGGCCGTCATGTGCGAGGCGCGGCGGAAGAGCGGGTGGTGCATGGCGATGTTCATGGCGCGGGCCTGGCCGGGGGCCATGAAGTCGAGCACTTCGCATTCAGTGTTCGTGAGGGCGGGATCCGGCGGCATGTGGGCCTCTTGCTCGGCGGCTAGTTCGCCGAGGTAGTCCAAGCGGTCCATCACGTAGGCGCAGTCGAGGTAGCCCCGCGGCCGGCCGGCGTATTTCTCGCGCACGGAGGGGTAGATGGCCATGCAGGCTTCTGCCCGGTTGAGGCGGTAATCCCATTCGCAGACGGGGAACTTGGAGGTGAGGGCGGCGAGGCTCGGGCCGCGGAAGTTGGCGACGTTCCACGCGACGTGGTCGCGCAGCGCTTCCTTGTTGAGGAAGAGCTGGGCGTTTTCCTGCTCCGGGCTCATCTGCCACTGCGGCGGGCTGATGGTGAACTCGACCTGCGGGGTCTCGATCAGCACGCGGATCCGCGGGCCGATGAAGAATTCGATGGAGAGGGCGTTTTCCAGCAGGCCGTCACCCTGGCGATTCCGAATGCGCTGGGAGAGCGTGATGTCGCCGGCGGTGATGTCGCCTGCGGACTGGCGCAGGAGGTTGAGGATGCCGTGTTCCCGATCCGTTGCTTGAATGTTGTTCTCCTCCGTGCGGTGAAATTCGACTCGGCAGCCGGCGATGTCGCGCAGGCAGTTGCCGCGCATGCGGTAGCGGATCGGCTCGGCGCCGTCCACGCACCACAGGCGCAGGTCGATGAGGTCTTCGAGGGTGTTGTCGATGACGCCTCGGAGGATCAGAGGGGTGATGATGGCGAACATGAGGGTATGTTTGGGTTGGGGTTGGTGCTGCGGCGGAGGCAGAGGCCGCCGCCGCGGCAGGGAAGCCGTGGGAAGGGGGGATTCGCGCCCTGCGCCGCCTGAAGCGGCGCGCGCCCCGCAGGGGGGCGGGAAGGTCTTTTTGAGGAGGGGGTGGCCGCCCATCGGTTCAGCGCCCTTGGGCACCGTCGGCGGTGGGCGGCCGGAGAGGCGTCAGCAGCAGCGCGGGGCCGGCAGGCTCGCGGCGAGGCGCTCGACGGCGTCTGTCGCGTTCATGAGCTCGACGACGGCATCCCAGCGGCCCTGCATCAGCGCCTCGCGGAAGCCGTCCGCCATCGTCAGCGGGAAGCTCGCCTCGTCGCAGCTCAGCGTGAGCTTGGCGAGGTCGACCGTCCAGATGGTCTCGGGCTTCTGCTCGGTGATGGCCGAGGCCGCTTCGATGTCCTTCATCGAGGCGCAGAGGCAGGGCAGGCCGATGCCGCTGCAGTTGCCGATGAAGATCTCCGCGAAGGAGGCCGCGACGATGGCGCGGATGCCCGAGCGCTTGATGGCCTGCGGCGCGTGCTCGCGAGACGAGCCGCAGCCGAAGTTTTCTCCGCCGAGGATGATGCAGGCACCGGCATGAGCCGGGTTGTCGATGGGGTGGCCCTTCGAGCTGCCGTCAGCATTGAAGCGCTCGTCGTAGAACATGGTGCCGGCCAGCTCATCGAAGGTGAGGCACTTGAGGAAGCGCGCCGGGATGATGCGGTCCGTATCCATATCTGCTCCCGGAACGGGAACGGCCTTGCCGGTGATGGTGATGATTTTGTTGAGAGGCATGGTATGGAAAGTGATGTTTGTTAATCGCTTGCGATTCGGTGGCGGCTCATTCGGTGATGCCGAAGACTTCGCGCGCATCGCTCACGCGCCCCGTCAGGGCGGCGGCGGCGGCCATGATCGGGCTCATGAGCAGGGTGCGGCCCGTCGGGCTGCCCTGTCGGCCCTTGAAGTTGCGGTTGCTCGTGCTCGCGCAGATCTGGTCGCCGACGAGCTTGTCGGGGTTCATCGCGAGGCACATCGAGCAGCCCGCATGGCGCCACTCGAAGCCCGCCGCGCGGAAGATGTCCGCCAGCCCTTCCTCCTCGCACTGGCGCGCCGTCATCTGCGAGCCGGGAACGGCCAGAGCCTTGATGCCCGGGGCCACGCGGTGCCCCTGAATCACGCGGGCCACGGCGCGGAAGTCGCTGATGCGGCCGTTGGTGCAGGAGCCGACGAAGACGACGTCCACGGGCAGGCCCTTGATGGGGCTGCCGGGCGTGAGCTTCATGTACTCCAGCGCCGTGCGGCGCGCCTTGCGCGTCTCTTCATCGGGCGCGTCGTCGGGGGAGGGGATGGCTTCGCTGATGCCGATGTTCATGTCCGGCGAGATGCCCCAGGTCACCGTCGGCTCGATCTCCTCGCCGCGGATGACCACCACGTCGTCGTAGACGGCGTCGGCATCGCTCGCAAAGCTCTTCCAGCGCTCGACGGCCGCGTCCCAGTCCGCACCCTTCGGTGCGTAGGGGCGACCCTTGAGGTAGGCGAAGGTTTTTTCATCGGGGTTGATGTAGCCGCAGCGCGCCGCGCCCTCGATGGCGAGGTTGCAGATCGTCAGGCGGCCGTCCATCTCCATCTCGTCGATGACGGAGCCGCCGAACTCGTAGGCGTAGCCGATGCCGCCGTCCGCCCCGAGCACGCGGATGATGTGCAGCGCGACGTCCTTGGCCGTCACGCCGGGGCGCAGCTTGCCCTCCACGCGCACATTGCGCACCTTCAGCGGGGCCATGGCGAGCGTCTGCGTCGCCAGCACGTCGCGCACCTGCGTCGTGCCGATGCCCATGGCGATGGCGCCCATGGCGCCGTGCGTCGCCGTGTGCGAGTCACCGCAGACGATGGTCATGCCCGGCTGGCTGATGCCCAGCTCCGGGCCGACCATGTGCACGATGCCCTGCTGGCCGCTCGGCAGGTCGAAGAGGCGGATGCCGTTCTCCGCGCAGTTGCGGCGCAGCGCCGCGAGCATCGCGGCGGCGCGGGGATCCGCGTAGGGCTCCGTCTGGTCATCCGTCGGCACGATGTGATCAGGCGTGGCGAAAATGCGCTCGGGATGCCGCACCGGCAGGTTGAGGTCGCGCAGCATGGCGAAGGCCTGGGGCGACGTCACCTCGTGGAGGTACATCGTCGCGATGAAGAGCTGCGTGCGCCCGTCGGGCAAGGTGCCCACGGTGTGGGCATCCCATACTTTCTGGTAAAGTGTCTTTCCCATAATTCTGTTCGGGGTGTTGGTCAGTTTAGCATGGCTGACTCTGTAAGTCAAGTTCAGAGTTGTGAGGCTCTCGCCTGATGACGCAGAGGGCGGTCTCGCCCTGCGCTCTTTCCTCCGGCATTCTGGGGAGAAAAGAGAGCCGGTCCCCGCAGCGGGAACCGGCTCCGTCAGAATGAGCGTGTCAGTTGATCCGCATATTACACAAGGTGCTCCACGTCAGCGCGCTCTGCCAGAAGCTCCTGGCAGGTGGCGTCAATCTTGGCGCGCGAGAACTCGTCAATGGGCAGGCCCTCGACGATGCTGATGCTGCCGTCGGCGTTCGTGCGGGTCGGCATCGAGCAGATGATGCCCTCGGGCAGGCCGTACTTCGTGCCGTCGGAGTAGGAGGAGACGGAGTACCAGTCACCCTCCGGCGTCGGCGTCACGAGGTTCTTCACCGTCATGAGAGCCGCATTGGCGGCCGAGGCGGCGGAGGAAGCGCCGCGAGCCTGAATGATGGCGGCGCCGCGCTGCTGCACGGTCTTGATGAAGTCCGTCTTGAGCCACTCGTGGTCGCTGATGACCTCCGTCACGGGCTTGCCGTTGATCTTGGCGTTCGTGAAGTCGGGATACTGCGTGGAGGAGTGGTTGCCCCAGATGACCATGTTCGTCACCGCAGAGACGGGCACGCCGGCCTTGGCGGCCAGCTGGCTCTTGGCGCGGTACTCATCGAGCATTGTCATGGCAAAGAAGTTCTCCTTGGGCAGGCCCGTCGCATTGTGCAGGGCGATGAGGCAGTTCGTGTTGCAGGGGTTGCCGACGACGAAGACCTTGCAATCCTTGGCGGCGTTGGCGGCGATGGCCTTGCCCTGGCCGACGAAGACCTTGCCGTTGATGCCCAGAAGGTCCTTGCGCTCCATACCGGCCTTGCGGGGGACGGAGCCGACGAGCATGCACCAGTTGGCGTCCTTGAAGGCCACATCGGGGTCATCCGTGGCGACGATCTGCTGCACCAGCGGGAAGGCGCAGTCATCCAGCTCCATCACGACACCCTTGAGCTTGTCGAGGCAGGGCGTGATCTCGAGGAGCTTGAGAATCACGGGCTGATCCGCGCCCAGCATATCGCCGGCCGCAATGCGGAACAGCAGAGAGTAAGCAATATTGCCGGCGGCGCCGGTCACAGTCACGGTTACGGGTTTCTTCATAACGACCCTCATTATGCCTGAGAGCGCGTTCAAGTCAATCCCAAAGTGATGCATGGAGCCCCGCGCCTCTCGCTTTTTTTCGGTCTCGGAGGGGTGAGGGCGGGACCGCTGCGAAAAAGATGAAGTTATTTTGCTGTTGCTGTATTTTGCTGTTGACCTGTGCATCGGTTTGTGATACGATCACCCCCACACGGCAGATGGAGCGGTGGCTGAGAGGCTGAAAGCAACCGTTTGCTAAATGGTCGTACGGTTATAAAGCCGTACCGGGGGTTCGAATCCCCCCCGCTCCGTGATGAACCCGGCGCCCTCGATGGCGCCGGGTTCTTTGTTTTCAGGGGGGGCGATGCGGTATCCTCTTTGCTGCGTTGCCATGCTCTCTCCTCAGAGGGGCAGGAGGGCGCGCCGAGGGGCGTTGCTCACGGTGTCGGCTGGAGGGGTGGGCCGGAGGGGTGGGCCGGAGGTGTCGAGCTGAGGGGAGGGCGCGGGCTTGGGTGCCGCGTCGGTGGCGTCCGGAGGCTTCGCGGCAGGAGGTGCGCCCTATGTCAAGTTGTCCGGCGGAGCGGTGCGCCGTGCGGGAGCGCCTTGCGCGGCCGCCCCTCACTCGCGGGTCGGGGGCATGCCGGCGATGTAGGGCGCGCTCTGCCCGAGGCGCCTCAGGTGGCCCAGGGCCAGAAGGCCGCAGGCGATGTTGCAGAGGTCATTCCAGAGAAAGAACTCGGGCGCGTTGGTGATGTAGCTGCCCAGCATGAGCAGGGGGAGCATCACGATGGCGAGGCGGTGAAAGCGCTCGGCGGCGCCCATGTTCGGCAGATTGGTGATGATCACGACGGCGAGGGCCGAGGCGCAGACGCAGGGCAGATCAGCCTGCCAGGGGTGCAGGTAGCGCCCGCTGCCCAGGCCGGCGGTGGTGAGCGCTGCGAGCAGCAGGGCGGCGATGCTGCTCAGTTGCGCGATGAGGCGCGTCTCGACGAGCCCGCGGCCCGCCAGCAGCACATCGTGGCACCAGGGCATCAGCCAACAGCAGATGCAGATGAGGTAGATCATGGAGAGCTGCGCCGTCAGCCCGAAGGCGATGGCCACGGTGCCGCCGCCGAACAGCGCGACGAGCAGCTCCAGCACCGAGCCCGCCACGGTGATGACAGCCATGCCCACACCGCCCCAGGCCAGCGCCGTGGCGAGGCGCTTGACGGCGGGGTGTATCTGCCAGTCCCCCTTCATCGCGCCGGGTGGGGCTGGGGTGAATCATCGGACGGCGCGGGGGCGGCGGTGCTCAGGGCAGCGCTGCCGTGCGCCTCTTCGGCGGGCGTTTCCGGGGCGTCTCCCCCATTTCTCGCGCCTTCGTCTCCTTCATCCTCCTCTCCGTCCTGTGCGCTGTCCTTCTGCTCCTCCGCGGGGGCGGTGAAGGAGGCGGCGGCGTAGCCGA
>URLZ01000051.1 GCA_900548895.1 uncultured Akkermansia sp. | reverse complement strand
ACGGTGCGCATTATTGTCCGCTACGCATATGGTGCGGATTTTTGTCCGCTTACGGGGTAACCACATTCCGAGTGTACCATGCCTGTCGTTGGAATCAAGGCAAAACCGAAAATGAGGGGGCTGTGGAGCTCGAACAAGTGTACCATGCCTGTCGTTGGAATCAAGGCAAAACCGAATTATACCACGCTTTGCCGTTTGAGTCAGTGTACCATGCCTGTCGTTGGAATCAAGGCAAAACAAAATAGGGGAGCAAGAGCTTCACGTTCCGAGTGTACCATGCCTGTCGTTGGAATCAAGGCAAAACAACACTCACGACTCACGCCGCACGCGTGATAGTGTACCATGCCTGTCGTTGGAATCAAGGCGAAAGCGTGACGCTGCGACGCTATCCCGCGCCGCAGGTGTCCGCGGGCCTGCCGACGGGAGGGGCGGCGGTAGGAGCCGCGGCGGACGGGGGGCGGTGCCGCCCGGCATGCGCTTGCCGTGGAGTCGGCAGCAGACGCGCTCCCCGTGCGCGCGTCAGACGGGAGGAGAACGTTCGCGGTTATTTTGGCCCCCAACTTCGCGTTTCGCGGGACTTTCTTCTTGAATATTGTCGCCGGTCGCGTAAAATAAGCCCATGGCAGAGATCCATCCAACCGCTATCGTAGACCCCACCGCCGAATTGGCGGATGACGTGAAAATCGGACCGTACTGCGTGGTCGGTCCCCATGTGCGGCTGGGCGCCGGCTGTGTGCTGCACAGCCATGTGGTGCTGGGTGGGCCCTCTGTCTTCGGCAAGGGTAATGAGTTTTACCCCTTCGCCGTCATCGGCCTGCGCTCGCAGGATCTGAAGTACAAGGGCGAGCCGACCTTCCTCGAAGTCGGCGATTTCAACGTCTTCCGCGAGAATTGCAACATCAACCGCTCGACGACGCCCGAGACGAAGACGGTGATCGGCAACTACAACCACTTCCTGATCAACAGCCACTGCGGACATGAGTGCGTGGTGGGCGACCATGTGATTCTCTCGGGATATGCCGGCGTGGCCGGGCACTGCCACATCGACGACTGGGCCATTATCTCGGGCTTCGCGGCGCTGCACCAGTTCGTGCACATCGGGGCTCACGCCATGGTGGGCGGCTGCGCCCGCGTGCCGCAGGACGTGCCCCCCTACGTCATTGCCGAGGGCTTCCCCGCCGTGGTGCGCGCCATCAACACGGTGGGGCTGACGCGCCGCGGCTTCGCGGAGGAGGATATCAAGGCGCTGAAGTTCGCGTATCGCAAGATCTTCCTCTACAAAAACAATGACAAGGAGGCGGCGATGGATCTCGTGCTGGCCGATGAGACCTATGGCAAGAATCCCCACATCCTTCACCTCGTGAACTTCCTGCGCAGCTCCGAGCGCGGCTTCATTCACTGATGCACCGCTACCTCGTCTTTGATCTCGACGGCACGCTCGTCGATTCGCTGCCCGGCATTGCCGAGGGGGTGAACCGCGCACTGGCTTCGCTGGGGCGCCCCCGTCACACGCCCGAGGCAGTGCGCGGGATGATCGGGCGCGGGGCAGCCAATCTCTGCGCGGCGGCCATCGGCTACGCCGATGCCTCGCTGGCGCCGGCGGAGGAACTGGCGCCGATGCAGCAGGCCTTCGCCCGCGAGTATGCCCACTGCTGGCAGGGGAATTTTACTCGCCCGTATCCCGGCGTGCGCGAGATGCTGCTGGCGCTGGCGGGGCAGGGGGCTCGCTTGGCGGTGCTCTCAAACAAGCCGCACGAGGTGACGCTGCCGATGGTGCGCACCCTCTTCCCCGAGGTGCCCTTCGACCCGATTTTCGGCTTCACCGGGCGCTTCCCCCGCAAGCCCGATCCGGCGGCGCTGCGCTGCATTGCGGAGGGCTGGGGCGTTGCTTTGCCGCAGTTGGTGATGGTGGGCGATTCGCGCTATGATGCCCTCACGGCGGAGAATGCCGGCTGCGGACTGCTCTTGCTGAGCTGGGGCTACGGCGGCGATCTCAGCCGCTGGGGCTCGGCGGTGGTGCCCTCGGCCGAGGCCGCGCTGGAGCGTCTGCTGGGCGGCGGAAAGCCTGAGTAAGGCGGCTTGTTGACGTCCGGCTGTCGCCGTCCTTTTTTTGCCGGAGAGGGTTCCGGCGCGGGCTTGCGGAGTGCCCCCTCCTCCCCTATCCGGGATTTGCTCGGGCGCACGCTGCGCTTGAGGGCGATTCGTGCCCGGCTTCTGTCTTTCGCTCTTGCCTTGCGCGACGGCTCAGAGCAGTTCGCGCAGCACGTTTTGCAGGCCGAGGCCGATGAGCAGCAGGCCGGCGCAGGTCTCCAGCCCGCGGCGCGGCAGGTGGCGGAGGAGCTTGGCGCCGCTGAAGCAGCCCAGGGAGCCGGTAAAGGTGATGAGGCCGATGAGGCTGACGGCGAGCAGGATTTGCGGCGTGCTCAGGTTGCTGCCGCAGAGGCTGCCGATGGCCATGCAGACGCCGACGGCCAGGGCGTCAATGCTGGTGGCCAGCCCGACGAGCAGCAGGGCGGGCAGGCGCAGCGGCTCGGCGCAGGGCCCCTCCTCCTCTTCGCCCGACCAGGCGTTGCGGATCTGCACGACGCCCAGCACGCCGAAGACGAGCAGCACGATCCAGTGATCCCATGTCTCCACCCAGTCCTTGACTCTCAGTCCGCCCGCATAGCCGATGAGCGGCATGAGGGCCTGAAAGAGCCCGACGCAGAGGGCGAGCTTGAGGGCGCCGCTTCGGCGCCGCTCGCGCAGAATGAGGCCGTAGCTGAAGGAGAAGACCATGGCGTCCACGGCCAGCGCGAGGCCGACGATGAGCACTTCCCAGATATTGAGCATGATGGAGTTGTTTGGGATGGAGAGATGAATGCACGCAGCAGCCGAAGCGCCCCGTGCAGGGTGCTTCGGCTGGGGAATGGATGCGAGCCCGGGGACTCTGCCCGCGGGCTCGCGTCGGCAGTTGCTTACTTGGAGAAGTAGCGCTTGAGGAGGCCGTCGAAGCCCTTGCCGTGGCGAGCCTCGTCCTTGCACATCTCGTGCACCGTGTCGTGGATGGCGTCGTAGCCCAGCTCCTTGGCGCGCTTGGCGATGGCCAGCTTGCCGGCGCAGGCGCCGAACTCAGCCTCGGCGCGCATGGCCACGTTCTTGGCCGTGTCAGCCGTGAGGACTTCGCCGAGCAGCTCGGCGAACTTGGCGGCGTGCTCAGCCTCTTCGAAGGCGTAGCGCTTGAAGGCCTCAGCGACCTCGGGGTAGCCCTCGCGCTCGGCCTGACGGCTCATGGCCAGGTACATGCCGACCTCGCAGCACTCGCCCGTGAAGTTGGCGCGCAGGCCCTCGACGACTTCGGCGTCAAGGCCCTGGGCCACGCCCACGCGATGTTCGTCAGCGTAGTTCTTGTCGGTGTCCTTGAGCTCTTCAAAAGTGGTGGCGCCGCAAACGGGGCAGACTTCAGGCATGGTGTCGCTCTCGATGACTTCGCCGCAGATGGTGCAAACGTATTTCATGGTCTTTTTCTCTTTCTGTTGTGTTGCTGTGCTGTTGGTGTATGCCGCAGGCACGTTCGCACTTTATCAGCTCCTCAGTGTGTTAGTCAAGGCTAATCTGGAATTATTCAAAAATAAATGCTTCACTTTTCCTGACTATCAGCTCCACCGAGGGAGGGAAAGCGTATGTTATGTGCCGATCTTCAATATATACGGGCAAATGCGGCTTGACCGTACATGATCTTGTGGTAGCATAGGGGCATGCGGTGCATTCAGTGCGGATGGCTTGAAGACAAGGTGATCGACTCTCGCGTGTCGAGGGACGGCACTTGCATTCGCCGCCGTCGCGAATGCCTGCGCTGCAATTATCGCTACACGACCTACGAGCAGATTGAGCGTACGGAGCTGCGCGTCGTCAAGCGCGACAACATGTATGAGGCGCTGGATCGCGAGAAGATTCTGCGCGGCATGATCAAGGCTTGCGAGAAGCGCCCGGTGAGCATGGATGTGCTCGACATGGCGGCCGATGCGATCATCGCGGAGCTGCACCGCGATCACCAGCGCGAGGTGCCTTCGTCCATCATCGGGATGAAGGTGATCGAGAAGTTGCAGCAGATTGACCCCGTCGCCTACATCCGCTACGTGTCCGTGTATCGCCAATTTCAGAACGTCGATGAGTTCATCGAGCTGATTCGGCGCATGGAGCGCAAGAGTATCAACGATCCCCTGCAACGCAAACTGTCACTCGAATGATCGCTACCCGAAACTTTCGCCCGCTGCTGCAGACGGGCTACTGCGTCGTCTCGGACTACGATGAGCGATGGATTGAATCCGTGCTTCAAGAGGCGGCGGATGCTGCAGGCGTGCGCCTGCCCTTCCGCGCGGAGATCGCGCGCGCCGTTCTGCTCTATCTGGAAAAACTCTGCCCGCTGCCCTCGGTGCCGCTGGATTTTCTCTTCGCGCGCATGCGGCGGATGCTCGATGAGGTGGGGCTCAGCGCTGTGGCTCTCCACCTGCGCACGCAGACGCCCCCTGTGGATATCGACCTCGGCTCGCTGGCGCAGCAGCAGCCGCTGCCGCTTTTCTTTTACACCGAGCTGCAGCACCGCATGGACGAGCTGCGCCGCTTGGGCGTGAATCACTACCGCTTCACCGGCAAAAAGGAGAGCAGTCTGCTGCTCGGCAATCGCCGCCGCGCCTGCCCGACGCAGCGCCGCGAGCTCGAGGAGCTCGACGACTTCCTCAAGCGCTCGGCCGGCTGACACGCTGAACGCCCGCTCCAACCCATCACGGCGCCGGACGAAGGGAAGCCGCCGCCTCTGCGGGCTCTTCCCGCCCCATTCCGTTGCGCTCAGCCGTTGCGCATCGGCTTCCCGCAGCGCTTCCCCTCATGGGGAGCTCGGGACGCACACAGCCCCGGCACCGCCTGACGGCGGGCCGGGGCTGCGCTGTTGTAAAGGGTAGGGCTCCCGGGTGAGGAACGGGCGCCCTGCGGCCTTATTGCTGGGCGTAGGCGGACTCCACGCGCTGCGCGACGTCGCGGTAGCCGTAGTCCACCTCGTAGATGCTCTGGTAGCACTTGAGAGCCTCCTGCTTGTTGCCGGCCTCCTCGTAGAGGTTGCCGATGAGGTAGAGGATCTCCTTCTTGGTGTCGTCCATGGAGAGCAGCTCCTTGTTCGCCTCCTCGAGCTGGCGGATCGCCATGTCGTTCATCTTCTTGGAGGCGTAGCACTTGCCGAGCATCATCATGGCCTTCACGCGCAGATTCGGGTTCGTGCGCGCGCGCTGAAGCGCCGGAATGGCCTCGGTGAAGTGCCCGGCGTTGAAGAGCGCCTCGCCGTACTTGAACTGCAGCTGGGCATCCGTCGGGTTCGCGTCCACGCGCGCCTTCGCATCGGCCACGATTGCCTCGCTGACCTCCTTCTTGCGGGCGCTCAGGTAGGCCTTGGCCTCCTCGTCATTCGGGTTGGCCGCCACCACCTGCTCGTAGTACGCGATCTCCGCCTGCATGGCACGCTCGTGCATCTCAATGGCCTTGTCATTGATGGCGACGTCGGCGCCGCCACTGAGCTGGTAGGCGTAGGCGTAGAAGGAGTAGGCGTTCGCGTAGTCCTCGAGCTGCTCGTAGACCGAGGCGATGTCCTTGACCACCTGCATGTTCGTCTGATCCGCCTCGTACTGCGCGGAGAGCTGCGCCAGGCGATCCTGAAGCTCGGCTGCCGTCAGGCCCACCTTGTCCTGACTCTCGAGATCCGTCGTCGCATTCTGATTCTTCATCTTCGTGCGGAAGTCGCCCGAGCCCTCCCAGTTGCCCTGCTTCATCGACGCGCGGGCCGAGCAGTCCTTCTCGGCGCGAATGGCATCGGCATCCGTCGGGTCGATCTTGAGGATGCGGCGGTAGGTGTCCGCCGCCTGCGAGAACTGCTCATACTTGATGTAGTGTTTGGCCAGCATCTGCAGGTGCTTTTTGGGCGAGGTCGCGCCCTGGCAAATCGTCTCGAGCGCGAAGGCCGCGATGTCAGGCAGATTCAGATCGATGGCCGCCGCATAGAGAGCCTCGTTGGCCGAGACGGAGTAGGGGTCGCGCTCCAGATCATCCTCCACGCTGCTCAGCGTCGTCTCCGGATCCTTGCGCGAGGTCGAAATGCCGCGCATGCCCGAGAAGATGGACGAGCGGCGCCCCGCATCCGGCACGCTCTTGATTTCGCAGGCTCGCAGAATCTTGCGCCCCTCGAGGAAGCCGGGCGCGCGCTTCACCAGCGTCTTGAGAATACTGACGGCATACTTGTAGTTTTTGGTGCCGACGGCCTGTCTGGCCTTCAGCCACAGGGCCTGTTGCTCGGCGTTCAACTCCCGGTCGGTGATAATCGTGATCATATGCAAAAGCGTTGGAATGCAGAACGTGCTGCGGTGAGAGAGTCCCGTCGCGGCAGCTTCGGGCCGACGCGACTTTGCTTTCTCTTTATTTAACATAAAGCGGCTGCGATTTCAACCTTGTTTTTCAGGAAAATCATGGCAAAATACCGACGGCATGAGAGCAGATGCAGTTCTGAGCCGCTACGGCTACTGTTCGCGGCGCGAGGCGCCGCAGTGGATACGCGCGGGGCGCGTGAGTTATCGCGGCGAGGTGCTGCGGCGCCCGGCCGACCGGGTGGAGCCCGGCGAGGTGCTGGTGGACGGCGCGCCCGTGCCCTTCGCCAACGGCCTCTACGTGGCCTTTCACAAGCCTCTGGGCTGCACCTGCAGCCACCGCGAGGAGGGCAGGCTCATCTACGACCTGCTGCCGGAGCAGTGGCAGCGCCGCAACGGCGGCGTGAGCAGCGTCGGGCGGTTGGACAAAGAGACGAGCGGCCTGCTGCTGCTCACGGATGACGGCGCCTTCGTGCACGCGCTCACCAGCCCGAAGCGCCACGTGCCCAAGCTCTACGCCTACGAGTGCTCCGCCCCCGTGCCCGAGTCGGCCACCGAGCTCTTCGCCTCCGGCAGCCTGATGCTGGAGGGCGAGACGACGCCCTGCCTGCCCGCCGAGCTCGTTCGCGAGACAGCCCTCACGGGGCGGCTGACGCTGCACGAGGGCCGCTACCACCAGGTGCGCCGCATGCTCGCTGCCGTCGGGGCCCCCGTCGTGCGTTTGCATCGTCTGGCCATCGGGCCGCTGAGCCTCGAGGAGCTGCATCTGGCGCCCGGCGAGTGGTGCGCGATTGATCCGACGATTTTTGACTGAGAAGGGAGGCGACCGAGTGCGCTCAGGAGGGGCAGACTCATCGGCAGCCGCGCGCGCGGCTGCCCGTGCGGCAGAGGCGACGGAGATGCCGATTGCCGTGCGCGCCGAGTTCTCGGTGCTCTACGAAGATGAGGAGGTCTTGGCGGTGGACAAGGCAGCCCCTCTGCTGATGCACCCCACGGGCCCCAAGCGCGAGCCGACGCTGCTGCACGGGCTCGAGCTTCTGCTGGCCTATGAGCTGGCCTGCGGGGGCCAGGTCTCGCTGATCAACCGGCTGGATCGCGAGACAAGCGGCATCGTGCTCGTGGCCAAGAGTGCCGCGGCGGCGCGCGAGCTCGGCAAGGCTATGCAGCAGCGCCGCATGCACAAGCGCTATCTGGCGGTGGTGCGCGGCTGCCCGCTCTGGGAAACGGCCCTCTGTGCCGAGCCCCTGCGCCGCATGGAGGAAGTCGCCGCCACGCGCATCCACGTCCGCCAGTGCTGCGACCCGGGCGGCAAGAGCTGCGAGACGGCTTTTCGCGTGCTGCGCCGCGTCGGGGCTCGCGGCAAGCTGCCGCCCATGGCGCTGCTGGAGTGCAGCCCGCGGACGGGGCGCATGCACCAGATCCGCGCGCATCTCGCCCACTTGGGCTACCCGCTCATCGGCGACAAAATCTACGGCGGTGATGAAAGCTGCTACCTCGACTTCATCGCCGGCGGGTGGACGCCTGAGCTGGCCGAGCGCCTCATCTTGCCGCGCCACGCGCTGCACGCCTGCGAGCTGAGCTTCCCGCTCGGCGACCGGATGCAGTGCGTGCGCAGCCCTCTGCCGCCGGATCTCGCGGCGCTGCTGGACGGGGAAGTCCCGGCAGGTGATGCGGTGCTGCCCTGAACCCTGCCGTGAAGCTCGGGCGGCGGTGGCGGAGTGGGCCGTGAGAGCAGTGAGGACCGGGCTGCGCGTTCGCGAAGCGGAAGGCTCGGCGCCGTAAGGCCTGCGGGCCTGCACACGCCGAAGGGTTTCCCCCGCATCCGCTTCATCAGGGACGGGAGCGAAGGCGCCGGAGGGTCGGATGAGCTTCCGCCAGCTCGCGGAGCAACTGCTGCACCGCCTCTTCGGCACAGGGCGCGTAGCGCAGCATGATGGTATCCGAATCCTCGTAATGCGGCTCGCCTGAGCCCATGCCGATCATGAGGCTAAATTCCGCCACGCAGTCGCTTCCGCAGAAAAGGGGATGCACGCAGGGCGGGCCTTGCTCCATCCTGATCTCCGCCCCGCAAAGCATGGCCCGCTCCCAAGCTGCGCGATCGAAGCGTGCGCCGAGCCGCTCGGCGAGGGCGGCGGGCAGCTCGCGAAAGGGCTGCCACTCCTCGGGGAACTCCTCCCAGCTGAATGAGAGGTGCACAAAGTCGACACTTCGGGGGCTCTCGATCTCATGCAGCGGGAAGAGACTCAGATCTTCGATCTTGTTCTGCACACAGGCACCGGGCTCGATGATGAAGCCTCCCTCCAGAGGGTACAGACCCTCCTTGCCCTCGGGGTGCCAGTCCATCGGCTCAAAGTCCGGGTGCTCGAGCAGCGCCTCAAGGGAAAAGTTTTCATAGGCGCCGTCCATGGGGGAGAGGTAGGCGACGTCAAAGCACTCTTCCCAGGCGTACGCGCTGTCGGCAAGTGTCTCGCGGCGTCGGAAGAGAATGGAGGCCCCTCCTTCCAGAAGGTAGACGCTGCGTTCTCGCGAGCGGAAGCCGCAGAGCAGGGGGGCGCCGTGAGCCTCGGAGGGGAAGGCTCTCGGGTCATGGGAGCCGAAGGATTTCCACACCCACGGAAAACTGGCGCGCGTGCTCCGAAACTCGCGGGCGTTGCGCGCCATTCGATGCGCGTTGGGCGAAAGCTGCGGGATGCGCGCGCCGAAGCGCGGCGTGAGCAAGTAGAGTACGTCCCGATCATCCTGCACGATGATGAAACTGTCTTGAGACACCGGGTCGTAGTAGTAGGTGGTCAGCGTACCCGTCACCGGTGCTGCGCCGGGCTTGAGAGAACGGCGCGATTCCGCGTCCGAAGCGGGGAGGAGCGGGGGCACGGCGGTAAAGAAGGCGGTAGGGGTGGGGGAGAGGAGAGAATGGTGCGTGGTCGAGGCGACCGTCCGGGCATGGGGCAGGGATGTGTTGCGCCGTCTCGGAGCCTGCGGGAGGCTGTCGCGGACGCAGCCGAGGGGAGGGCGAGGGCGCGATTTGCTTCGCTCAGTGTACTCTCAGTGTAGCACTTGAAGCGGGGCGCTTCAAGTGAGAAGATCGGCGCGGACGTTTTCCCGGACTCTCGGGCGCGCGCCAAAGCTCGGGTGCACGAGATGTCCGGAGGGCGTGGGGAGGCGCCGTGCTTTGGGCTTGACAGAGTCGAGGTCGGTGTTAAGATCGGCATGCCGTGACTGCTGCTGCCGAGAATCCCCTGACAACACCTACCTTTGAGAATCAGAAAGACTTTTGTCCCCCCGTCGCCGCAACGCCAAGCGCAGCTAGCACATGCAAGGTGTCATCTGAAGCGGGGGAGGCGAAGCCGGTTGAGCGGCGTTTCCGCGCGATCTACACGTGCACGCCCGTGGCCTTCCACGCCAATCGGGGCTTTCACATTCGCGATACGGGGCTCATCGCACGGCATCTGCGCCTGCTCGGGTTCGAGAGCAAGTGCATCATGCCTCTGCCTTACTACGACGATGATACGGAGCTCGACAATCTCATCCGCGTCGAAATGGAGAAGCTGCGTGACCCGTCGTGGTGGCGATCGCTGGGCATCGAAGGTGTGGTGCTTTATTCGTGGGCCGCTCCGCGCTACGGAGCCATTGCACGTGCCATTCACCGCGCCGGACTCTGGCTGTTGATCCATCTGGACACCAGCGGCAATTTCTGGGGTGACACGTGGAAGACGGCTGGCTTGTTCAAGAAACTTGAACTTTGCTGGCGCATGCCTGTTACGGATTTCCTGAGAGCCCGTCATCTGCGATGCGCCGATGTCATCACGACTTCACCTCCCGTTCAGGAAATCCTTCGCCACCACTACCTCTATGGTGCGGCTATTGCGGATAAGGTGCAGATCATGCCCTGCCCTGTCGCGAGGGAATGCGCCTATGACGGCACGCCGAAAGAGCCTTTGATTCTCTTCATCGGTCGTTGGGATGATCCGGAACCGAAGAGGCCCGAGTACATGATGGCGGCTCTCGATGAGCTCTTCGGCTCCCTTTCCTCAGAACTGCCTGCCGGGACAAAGGTCGAGATCTGCGGTACGTTGACACCGGAGTTGCGCGCTTGGCACGCTGCCTTACCTGAGTTGGTCCGCGCCGCGATTACTCTTGTGGGCTATGTAGACAATGCCCTCCTGCCGAGCTTCTACAACCGCGCATCCGTGCTGGGTTGCCCGTCTCGCCATGAGAGTACGCACATCGTTTCGGCCGAGGCTTTGTGTTGCGGCGCATCCGTTGTCGCGGCGGCTCGGCCGCGGGACTTGGCCGTTGTCTGCTGGTACACGACGCGGGAGTCCGGGCGTGTTGCCGCGCAGGATACGCCTCGCTCCTTTGCCGAGGCAATACGGGATGAGCTACTGGTCTGGCAGAAGGGGCAGCGTAATCCCCGCCACATCGCGTCAAGCTGGCAGCCCGTGTTTCACGCTGACCTCGCAATGGCTCGCATCCTCCATCTGCCCGCGCCTCGCACAACGGCTCCCCAGTCTCCGCATCCTGCGGGGGAGAGTTCTGAGAAGCGAGTTGCCGCCGAGAGTTTCGTTCAATGATGCTCAAAAGGTTGCAGCTTGGTTTTGGACGGGGAAAACGGCCGGGCGATGCGCAACTATCGCCTGTCGGCAGCACTGTTTCCGGAAGCACGGTGCGCGATGGTGCCGAAAAAAATCGAAAAAAGTGAGCAAAGAGAGAAAAATTGTCTTGACGCGGAGGCTGTTCTCTTGTATAATCGCTGCGTTGCCACGCAGCTCAACTGAGCGAGTGTGAGTCAATGTCCCCATCGTCTAGGGGTTAGGACATATGATTCTCAGTCATAGAACCACGGTTCGAATCCGTGTGGGGATGCTGAGAAAGCCCGAGGTCATCGCCTCGGGCTTTCTTGTTTTACGGCAGGCGGGGAGCAGAGCGGGGGAGAGATAACGGCTCTCCGCCGGGGAACGGCAGCGCTTTCAACTTGACGGCGGCGTGCAGGTCGATTAAGGTATGACCATGATGCGTCGCCTTTTCCTCGTGCTCTCCGCTGCCGGAATGCTGTTCGGCCTCAGCTCCTGTGAGTCCATGCTTGAATACCTCCTCGGCGGATCTTCATCCCAACAGAAGGCTCCGGAGTACCCCACGCTGCCTCCGCTGCCCGATGAGCAGGTCTGAGCCCGCTCCCCACGGTGGAGACGCATGCCGGTGGCGATATGTCAGAGCTTGCTCGTGTGCGTTGAGGGGCGGAGTCATGAAGTCCCGCCCGGCCTATGAGCTCAGGGAAGAGCCTGAGGGGGCTGCGTCTCGGCTCTTCTGCTAATTGTGTGGAATGACGTTGCAACGGAGCAGAGAGAAGAAGA
>URLZ01000050.1 GCA_900548895.1 uncultured Akkermansia sp. | reverse complement strand
AGGCGCCTGAGCCACCGGGCCCACGAGGCCTGAGGATATTCGCGGCCCTGCCGGAGCAACTCCGGCAGGGCTGCTTGCCGTCGGGTGGGGGGTGCTCGGTCTCGTGTCGGCGCGCAGGTGTTGCCGAGCTTGGAGCGGCGTGGCGGGTGGACGGAGGTCGCTGAACTACCGGGTCTGCTTCCTCGTCCTGAGTTTCGACTCGCCAGTCATCGCGCTCTGTGTTACACTGGGGTCATGGACAGAGAGACGGTCGAGAACACGCTCGGGTACCGCTTTTCGGATGAGACTTGGCTGCGGCAGGCGCTGACGCATCCCAGCGCGGATCAGAAGCGCAGCACGAATATCGCCTACGAGCGCCTCGAGTATCTCGGGGATGCCGTGCTGGAGCTCGTGGTGAGCTGCGAGCTGTTTCGCCTGCACCCGAAGGCGGATGAGGGTGAGCTGACGAAGTGGCGCGCGGCGGTGGTGAGCCGTCGCCATCTGGCGGAGCGCTGCCGCGCCCTCGGCTGGGGCGAGCAGCTGCTGATGAGCGCGCAGCTGGAGAAGAGCGGCGGGCGCGAGACGCTCTCCATTTTGGCCAACACCTTTGAGAGCGTGATCGGCGCGGTGATGATGGATTCCAACTACAACGCGGCGCGCAAGGTGTCGCTGCGCCTGCTCGGGGAGAGCATCGCGAAAGCTCGCTCGCTGTCGGCGGTGAATTCGAAGGGCGAGTTGCTGGAGACGCTTCAGGCCATCGGCCCCGAGGGCCCGGTGTATGAGACGGCGGCGGTGCGCGCCGATGCTCCGGCCGGGCCCTTCCGCGCCACGGTTTCCTGGCGGGGCCGCCTGCTGGGCGAGGCGCTCGGTTCCAGCAAGCATGCGGCGGAGATGGAGGCGGCGGCGGAGGCGCTGCGCCGGCGTCTCTGGGTGAAGGAGCGCGCGAAAAAGTGACGCTGCGCTTTTTTTCTGCTTCACATACGGTCAAATCGGTTTATAATAACCCGCGACAACAATTCTTTGATTCACATGAAAATCTGGCTCGACGGCAAGTTGGTGGATCGCGACGAGGCGAAGGTCTCTGTCTTCGATCACGCGATTCTGTACGGTGATGGTTGCTTTGAGGGTATCCGCTTTTATTCCGGCAAGGTGTTCCGCCTTCAGGAGCACATCGAGCGCCTCTTCAACGGCATGCGCTACCTCATGATCGATCTTCCTTGGTCCTTTGACGAGGTGTGCAAGGCGACGGAGGAGACGGTGGCGGCCAGCGGGATGAGCGACGGCTACATCCGCTTGGTGGTGACGCGCGGCGTGGGCGATCTGGGTCTCAATCCCCGCAACTGCCCGACGCCGAGCATGTTCATCATCGTGGAGGACATCGCCCTGTATCCCAAGGAGATGTACGAGAACGGCCTGAGCCTCATCACGAGCTCGTATCGCCGCCCGGATCCTGATGCGATCTGCCAGCAGGTCAAGAGCCTCAACTACCTCAACAGCATCAGCGCGAAGCTCGAGGCTGTGCAGCAGGGCGCGGGCGAGGCTTTGATGCTCAACGGTCGCGGCAACGTGGCCGAGTGCACGGGCGATAATATCTTCATTGTCAGCAAGGGCGTGGTGATGACGCCTCCGCTGACGGAGTCGGCTCTCGGCGGTATCACGCGCCATGCGGTGATGGATATCTGCGCCGAGCTGGGCATTCCCTGCGAGGAGCGCGTGATGAACCGCTACGATGTGCTCAGCGCTGACGAGTGCTTCCTGACGGGCACGGCCGCTGAGGTGATTGCGGTGTCGTCGCTGGACGGTCGCACGATCGGCACGGGCCACGCCGGCCCGGTGACGATGCGCATTCTGGCCCGCTACAAGGAGCTGGTGCGCGAGTGATGCGCCGATGACGAAGTCTTAAACTCTCCGAAGGCGGGGCCGCAGGCGCTGGCTCCGCCTTCATCTTTTTTTATTTGCGATGAAAGAGTGTTTGTATGCCGGCAAGTTCCTCAATCTCGTGCGCGAGGGGCATTGGGAGTACTGCGAGCGCGTGCGCGAGACGCGCGCTGCGATGATTTTTGCGTGCACGCCCGAGGGGCGTGTGATTCTGGTGGAGGAGTTCCGCCCGCCGATCGGGCGCCGCTGCCTCTGCTTCCCGGCCGGTCTCATCGGCGACGAGCACGCTGAGAGTGCCGAGGAGGCCGCGCGCCGCGAGCTGGAGGAGGAGTCCGGCTACCGCGCCGCGACGATGACCCTCCTCTTCGTCGGGCCGTCGTCCCCCGGGCTGACCTCGGAGACGCTCAGCTTTTATCTGGCGGATGGTCTGGAGCGCGTGGGGAAGGGCGGCGGCGTGGAGTCGGAGCGCATTGTGGTGCGCGAGGTTCCTCTGGATGAGGTGGATACGTGGCTGGCCGAGCAGATGAAGCAGGGCGTGGCGGTCGATCCGCGCGTGTACACCGGGTTGTATTTCATCCGTCGCTCGCGCGGCTGAGGGGACGGCGCCGTCTCAGCGGCTTGCCCGGGCAGGCCGCTCGCAGGCGGCATTTTGCTTGTCATGCCGCCGCAAGTTTGCTACCATACGCAGCGCGATGAGATACTCTGAGAAGCTTCAGGCTCGTATTCAGGCGACGCGCTCCATGCTCTGCGTCGGCCTCGATCCCCGCCCCGATTCGGATAACATGACCGAGCTGGCCGACTGGCTGCGCCGCGTGGTGGAGGAGACGGCTCCCTATGCCGCTGCCTACAAGCCCAACATTGCCTATTTTGAGGCGATGGGGCTCGCCGGCCTCCGCGTGCTGGAGGAGCTGCTGCCGGAGATGCCGAAGGACATCCCGGTGATTCTCGACGCGAAGCGCGGGGATATCGGCGAGACGCAGAAGTATTACGCGCAGGCCTACTTCGATCGCTGGGATGTGGACGCGGTGACGCTCAATCCCTTCATGGGCTATGACATCCTCCAGCCCTTCCTCGATCGTCCCGGCAAGGGTGTTTACCTGCTGGCGGTGACGTCGAACGCCGGCGCGGCGGATATCGAGCGCCGCACGCTGGCGGACGGTCGCCGGGTGTATCAGCTGGTGGGCGACATGGTCGACCGCGCGAAGGCCGAGGGCTGCGCGACGGATGTGGGCATGGTCGTCGGTCTGACGAATGCCAGCGGCGAGCTGCTGGAGCAGCTGCCGGATGCTCCGCTGCTCATCCCGGGCTTCGGGGCACAGGGCGGTGACATTGAGGCGCTGGCCGGCAGCCGTCGGGCGGCTCCCTCCGTTGTCAATGTGTCGCGCGGCATCCTCTACCGCGAGCCTGAGTTGAGTTTTGCCGACAAGGCGGCGCGCTACGCGGAGAGCATCCGCCGGGCGCTGGGCCTGTGAGGGTTTTCACCTGATTCTGATCTGCTGCGACGCGCCGATGAGACAGTATCTGGATTTGCTTCGCGACGTGCTGGAGAATGGTGTCGGGCGGCAGGATCGCACCGGCACCGGCACCATCGGCGTCTTTGGCCGACAGGCGCGCTTTGATCTGCGCGAGGGCTTCCCCTGCCTGACGACGAAGAAGCTGCACCTGCGCTCGATCATCTATGAGCTGCTCTGGTTCCTCAAGGGAAGCTCGAATGTGCACTACCTTCAGGAGCACGGCGTGAGCATCTGGGACGAGTGGGCCGATGAGAACGGCGAGCTTGGTCCGGTTTACGGCACGCAGTGGCGCAAGTGGCCGGACGGGAAGGGGGGCACTATCGACCAGATTGCCCGCCTCGTCGAGGGGCTGAAGAAGGATCCCTGGAGCCGTCGCCATATTGTCTCGGCCTGGAACGTGGCGGAGGTGGATGAGATGGCTCTGCCGCCCTGCCACTGCCTCTTTCAGTTCTGCGTGATCCCGCCGCAGCGGGAGGGGGAGCGCCCCGGGCTGAGCTTGCAGCTCTATCAGCGCAGCTGCGATCTCTTTCTCGGGGTGCCGTTCAACATCGCGAGCTATGCGCTGCTGCTGATGATGGTGGCGCAGGTCTGCGGCTATGAGGCGCGGGAGTTCATCCACACCTACGGCGATTTGCACCTCTACCGCAATCACTTGGAGCAGGCGCGCCTGCAGCTCACGCGCGAGCCGCGCCCCCTGCCGCAGATGAAGCTCAATCCGTCGGTGCGCTCACTGGACGAGTTCCGCTTCGAGGACTTCGAGCTCTGCAACTACAATCCCCATCCCCACATCAAGGCGGAGGTGTCGGTATGATCGTGGCGTCCGTCGAGCAGCTGCGCTTCACGGGGGTGGTGGCGATGGATGAGCAGCGGGGCATTGGCCTGCGCGGCTCGATTCCGTGGCGCCTGCCGGAGGACATGAAGCTGTTCAAGCGCCTCACGATGGGGCACCCGGTGCTCATGGGGCGGCGAACGTGGGAGTCTCTCGGTCGCCCGCTGCCCGGCCGTCAGAATATCGTGCTGACGCGCCGCTCGGGCTACGAGGCGCCGGGGGCGGTGGTGATTCACGATCTTGCCGAGCTGGCGGGCCTCGAACTGATGGACGGCGAGGTGATGGTGATTGGCGGGGCGCAGATCTACGAGCTGCTGCTGCCGCGCATGCAGCGCCTCAGCGTGTCGGAGGTGCACGGACGCCACGAGGCGGACACCTTTTTCCCCGCCTTTGAGGCCCAGTTCCCCCGCCGCTGCGTCCGCGAGCGCTTTGAGGGCTTTGACTGGGTGATGCGCGAGCGGTGAGCTTCGCTCTTGATTTTGGACGTACATTTGCTATAATGGCGGCCGCATGAAGAAGCGTCGCGTCGTTATTCTGGGATCTACCGGCAGCATTGGCACCAGCGCCCTCAAGGTGGCGCGTGATATTCCCGAGCGCATGGAGGTGGTGGGTCTGGCGGCTCACGGCAGCTATGAGGCTTTGGCGGCGCAGGCACGGGAGTTTGGGGTGCGGCAGGTCTGCCTGTTTGACCCGACGCACGCCGCCGAGCTCGAGGCGATGCTGCCGGCGGGGTCGCGCGTGCTGACGGGGCTTGACGGTCTCTGCGAACTGGCGACCTCGGCCGAGGCGGACATGGTGCTGGTGTCGATCATCGGCACGGCGGGGCTGCGGCCGACACTCGAGGCGATTGAGGCCGGCAAGGATCTGGCGATTGCCTCGAAGGAGATTTTGGTGATGGCGGGCGAGCTGGTGATGAAGCGCGCGGCCGCGCGCGGCATCAGCGTGCTGCCCGTGGACAGCGAACACAATGCCATTTTTCAGTGCCTGCAAGGGCACCGCGGCGGGCCCGATGAGGTGCGCCGCCTCATTCTCACGGCCAGCGGAGGGCCTTTCCGCCAGCTCCCTCGCGAGCAGCTGGCGCATGTGACGCTGGAGCAGGCGCTGCGGCACCCGACGTGGAAGATGGGCCGCAAGATCACGATTGACTCGGCGACGCTCTTCAACAAGGGACTGGAGATGATTGAGGCGCGCTGGCTCTTCGGCATCCCGATGGAGCGCGTGGACGTTATCGTGCATCCGCAGAGCATCGTGCACTCGCTGGTGGAGTACTGCGACGGCTCGATCCTCGCGCAGCTGAGCGCGAGCGACATGTGCTTCCCGATCCAGTACGCGGTGACTTGGCCGGATCGCACGCCGAATTCCCTTCCTCACCTCGATTTGGCCCAGCTAGCGGGGCTGCAATTTGAGGCGCCGCGCTGGGATGACTTCCCGGCGCTGGGTTTGGCGCGCCGCGTGGGAATGACGGGCGGCACGATGCCGGCGATGTTCAATGCGGCCAACGAGGTGGCGGTGCAGGCCTTCATCGACGGGCGCCTCTCCTTCCCGGGCATCTGGGAGACGGTGGAGAGCGTGCTCTCGGCGGCGCACCCCCGCGACTATGAGGGCCGCCTGACGGCGATTCTCGAGGATGACGCCTGGGCCCGCGAAGAGGCGCGCCGCGTCATCGGCCGCTGATCCGGTGTACACTCGTCGCCGCGCGGCGGGGACGACAGGCCCGTCCCCATCGGAGCGCGAGAGCTGCGCCGTTCGCGAGCATGTGGATCCCGGCCTCCTCGATCTTGGCAGTTTTGATCTCATGATGAACTGTACACTCTCCCTCTTCGCTTCGGTTTGCCTTCTCTCCGATACCGTGGCAGCCTCGGGCCTTGCTTCATGGCCGTCAGGGCCGGGGCTTGTCAAGGACTCGGCGACCTCGGTGAATCCCACCGGCGGCTCGGTGGGCCGGATGTCGGTAGCCCGGATGGGATCGCCCGAGGAAGGCGGTGCGGCTGACAGCACCTGCGGCAGACAAGCCCCGCTGAATGCTGCCCTGTGCGTTGCCGCAACCGAGGGAGACGCGCCCGCGACGCTCGCGCTCCTGCTGGCCGGGGCCGAGGTCAATGCCCGTGTTGAGGGTGGGCCGCCTCCCCTGCGTCTCGCCGCCGGCGAGGGGCATACGGTCGTCGTGCGCCTCCTGCTGGCGGCGGGCGCCTGCCGCCGGCCGGCACTGTCGGGCGGGTGGACGGCTCTGCATCTGGCAGCCTCGGCGGGGCTCACCGAAGAGGTTCGCGAGCTGTTGGCCTCCGGGGCCGATGCCGGATCAAAGGCTGACGACGGCGCGACGCCCCTGCATGCGGCGGCGCGCAACGGGCATGCCTCTGCGGCCCTGCTCTTGCTGGAGGCCGAAGCGGACGCGAAGGCGCGGGATGCCTGCGGGGATAGCCCGCTTCACGGCGCGGCCGCGAGGGGGCAGATGGAAACCGCGCGTCTGCTGCTGGCTCACGGCGCGGAGGTTGACGCCGCGGATCGCTGCCTCAACACCCCGCTGCACGCCGCCGCAGCGTGGGGGCATGCCGACGTAGCGCGCCTGCTGATGGCCCGAGGGGCGGATGTGAATGCCGCGAACAACCGAGGCTGGACGCCTCTGCATGCGGCGGCGGTGAGGGGGCACGCCGAGGTCGCCGCTTGCCTGTTGCAGAGGGGGGCAGATGCGACCCGCCGCAATTGCGTCGGGCGAACGCCTCTGCAAGAGGCGATCCTCAACGGACGCACCGCCGTGGCGGAGCTGCTGCGCCGCGCTGAATCGCGTCATGAGCGGCCGAAGACGGGCTTTTGACTTGTACGCGCGGCTGAAAGCTGCTGGAAGAGGGACATTCGGTGAGTCTCGGATGCCGCGTTGTCATGCGCGAGCCCTTCGGCTCTCGCACGCCGTTCGCGCGCCTGCCGGAGCTCCCGCTCCCTCTCGAAACCCGGGTAACCGGTCGGGCCCGGGTGATATCGGCCTTTGCCGTGGAGCGACACGGCGCGAGACCCCGCTGCTTTTATCCATACGTTATGAAAAGAATGAAGTTCTCTCACCTGCTCATGCTGCCCCTGGCGGGGCTCTCGTTCGGAATGCTCGTCGGCGACTGCCGCGCGGAAACGGTCGCTCCTCAGGAAGTGCCGGCTGCAGCGCAGCCGTCACTCAACAAGGCCCTGCTGGAGGCCGCCGGGAAAGGTGACGTGGAGGCCATCGGCCGCTTGCTGGAGCAAGGGGCAGATGTGCAGGCGCAGTCCGAGAACGGCTCCTCGCCGCTGCATATGGCCGTCTGGGAGGGTCATGCCGATGCTGTGCGCCGCTTGCTGGCGGCTGGGGCCGACGTGAAGGCCAAGGCCGGCAACGGTTCGAGTCCGCTGCATTGGGCGGCTCAGCGGGGGAATGCCGAGGTGGCGAGCCTGCTGCTCGCGGCCGGTGCTGACGTCAGCGCGACGGATCTGTGGGGCTGGTGCCCGCTGCACGCTGCCTCCGAGAAGGGGCATGCGGATGTCGTCCGCCTGCTGCTGGAGGCGGGGGCTGATGTCAATGCAACCAATGATGCCGGCGTGACGCCGCTGCGGCGCGCCACGCTCTACGCTCGCCCCGAGGCTGCCGCGCTGCTGCGCGCGCACGGTGGCAAGGAGTGAGGGGGCTGCCGAGTACCTCTTTCGGAGCCGGCTTGGCTCTCCTCCTCGCTTTTCTGTCGGGTGCCAGTTTGCCCGGCATGGGGGTATGAGACTGAGGTAATCCTTGTTTCAAGTGTTTTAAGCTTGATTCTTCAGGCGAGACTTGATAGAAGGTAACCGAACATCTCTCCAAACAGAGGTGTCAGCGGGTCTCATCTCGGGTAACTGATGCCGAACACAACCCTTCACCGCACTGTGATGTACAACAAATCCTTGCTTTTCGTGCCCGTCGCCGGGCTCGCGCTCTGCTCCCTTCTCAGCAGCTGCGGAGAGGGAGACTCTTCATCAGAGGTCCCCTCCACTAGCTCGGCGGAAGATACCCAAATGAATGAGGCGCTGATGATTGCTGCCCAAAAAGGCTCCGTGGATACGGTGAAGGAGCTGCTGAGCCAAGGGGCGAAGGTCAATGCACAGGATAACAATGGCTGCACCGCGCTGCACTGGGCGGCGCGCAACGGTCACATCGAAGTTGTTCTCGCTTTGCTGGAGGCCGGAGCCGATGCGTCGATGAAGGATAAAAATGGGGAAACCCCCTTGGCCGTGGCCGAGGCTCAAGATCGCGATTCCTCTGTTACCAGATTGCTCGCTCGGAGTTTGAGGACAAGGGCGAGCAAACTTCTGTCGGAGTTGGGTATTGCCCGTGAGGAATACCAAACGTCACTTTCATATGCCGCAGAAAAGGGAGATGTGGAGTTTATCCGCCTGCTTCTGACGGCGGGAGCCGATGTCAACGCGAATGTGGGGAGCGGCCCCACCCCGTTGCACGAGGCTGCTGAGGTGTGGAACGCAGACGTGGTGCGCCTGTTGCTAGAGGAGGGGGCGAGCGTCAACGCAAAGGATTATTCAGACTCTACTCCTCTGCATCGAGCTTCGCTTGGCAGCGCAGACGTCGTGCGTCTGCTTCTGGAGGCGGGGGCAGACGTCAACGCGAAGAATGAGCAGTGGGGCGCTACCCCGCTGCACATGGCTGCCATTCGCGGTTACACCGACATTGCTCGCCTGCTTCTGGCGGCGGGAGCCAATGTCAACGTGACGGATGAGTCCGGCCGGACTCCCCTTCATGTTGCTGTCTCTGCCGGATGCACCGACTTCGCTCGTGTGCTGCTAGAAGCGGGGGCTGACGTCAATGCGAAAGACAAGTATAACAGAACTCCGCTATTCGAGGCTGCTGCGGAGGGACAGGCGGAAACCGCGCGCCTGTTGCTCGAGTCCGGGGCCGACATCAAGGCGGCTCAGAAGGAAGCATGGAGTGAATTGCACCTCGTCGCCGCAATAGGACTGGCGGACAAAGTTCAAGAATTGCTGGCGGCGGGAGCCGACGTGCACGATGAGAACAGGCCGGACGAGACCCCGCTGCACTTGGCCGCGAAGAACGGTCATCTGGACGTGATGCGCCTGCTGGTGAAAGGCGGAGCCGACGTTAACGCAAAGGATGACAATCGCAGAACGCCACTCTCCGACGCTGCTGAGGCGGGGCACACGGAGGCCGCACGGCTGCTGTTGGCGTCGGGAGCAGGTATACAGGCTGCCCTGCGTGGCGGATGGAGCGAATTGCACCTCGTCGCCTCAGCCGGCTTGACGGAAAAAGTCCAAGACCTGCTGGCAGGGGGAGCCGATGTCAGAGCGAGGGATAAGGAAGGAAAAACACCGCTTCATGTGGCTGCAAGGCGAGGACAAGAGGAGGCGGTGCGTCTGCTGCTGGAGGCCGGCGCCGATGTTAACGCAAGAAGCAACAGTAACATCGCTCCGCTGCATTGGGCAGCCTCGGGTGGTTTCACAGGGGTGGTTCGCTTGCTGCTGGAGGCGGGAGCTGACGCTAACATGAAGGGGGGCGAGGGGTACACTCCTCTGTACTATATTGCCATGTCCGGGCGCCCGGATGCAATTCCTCAGCTGCTGGAGGCTGGCGCCGATATCAACGCAAAAGATGACGACGGTCGGACTCCGCTGCGCTTGGCTCTGGAGAGGGGGTTCCGCAACGTCGTCCAGAAGTTGCGGGAGCACGGGGCCAAGGTATAACGAGAACGCTCCGCTCGAACGGCTGCGCCTCCTGTTGAGCCCCGCTCCGCGCGCGGCGCTGCCGATGATCGGGTCGGGGAGCTTGTGTCATCATTTGTGTCATCAGGAGCGCGAGTGGTGTCTGCATCCTTGCCTTCGGGTGTCCGCATCCTTGCCTTCGCCGCGGAAACTTGATAAAAAGAGAAAGCGCTGGTTAGACGGCTGCGGCGAGCGCCGCGTGCCGCGGCTCTTCGGGCGGCGGCTGGCCCCGTTGCCGGGCGTTGCTCGGCGACGAAGCTCCCCAAGCCCGCGACATTTCATCCATAACCGAATCTTCTCACTCATGAAAGCCACCACCCTCATTGCTCTCCCGCTCATCGGGCTCGCCCTCGGCACGGCCGTCGGCATCTGCCGGGCCGAAACCACGGCACCGAACGCCGCTCAAGCCCGCGTCTCCGACCCGTCTCTCAACCAAGCTCTTATGAGCGCCGCAGCGATGGGCAACGTGTCGGACATCCGCCGACTGCTGTCGGGTGGCGCCGATGTCAACGCGAAGAACTCCTGGGATAGCACCCCGCTGCACAGTGCTGCCTGGTGTGGTCACACGGAAGCGGTGCGCTTGCTGGTGGAGGCCGGAGCTGACGTCCATGCGGAGGACGAGTGGGGCGCGACTCCGCTGCGCGGGGCGGCTGAGAATGGTCACACGGACACGGTTTGTCTGCTGCTGTCCGCGGGATCCGATGTGAAGGCTGCGCTGAGCGGAGGTTGGAGCGAATTGCACTTTGCCGCCTCTGCCGGTTTAACGGACAGGGTTCGCGAATTGCTGAAGGCGGGTGCCGACGTCAACGCGAAGGCTCAGAACGGCGAGACGCCGCTGCACAAGGCGGCGAGGAGAGGTCATGCGGACGCGGTGCGCCTGCTGTTGGAGGCGGGCTCCGATGTTGACGCGAAGGAAGAGCACGGCTATACCCCGCTGTTAGGGGCTGCCTGGCATGGGCACACGGATGCGGTACGCCTGCTGCTGGCCGCGGGCGCCGATGTCAACTCGAAGGCGGAGTCCGGCTCGACTCCGCTGCACTGGGCTGCCCACGAGGGGCACGCGGACGTGATGCGCGCGCTGTTGGCGGCCGGGGCAGAGGTCAACGCGAAGAATCGATGGGGCGGTACCCCGCTGCGCGAGGCTGCCTGCGAGGGGCACGCGGATGCAGTGCGCCTGCTGCTGGAGGCCGGCGCCGACGCGAACGCGAAGGATGAGATCGGCTATACCCCGCTGTACATGGCTGCCTGGCATGGGCACACGGATGCGGTGCGTCTGCTGCTGGCCGCGGGAGCCGACCTGAGGGCTGCTCTGCGCGACGGACGGAGTGAATTACACTTCGCCGTTTCCGCCGGCTTGACGGACAGAGTTCGCGAATTGCTGGCGGCCGGGGCAGAGGTCAACGCGAAGGATCAATGGGGCAGCACCCCGCTGCACATGGCTGCTTTGTCTGACCGCGCGGACGCGGTGCGCCTTCTGCTGGAGGCCGGTGCGAACGTCATGGCAACGGATCAGTGGGGCTGCTCCCCACTGCACAGGGCTGCCTGCGATGGGCAGTTGGACGCGATGCGCCTTCTGCTGAAATCCGGCGCCGATGTCAACGCGAGGGATGGCAAGGATGGCCGGACTCCGCTGCACGGGGCAGTCTGGCTGGGCCGTGCGGATGCGGTGCGCCTGCTGTTGGAATCCGGCGCCGATGTCAACGCGACGGATCAGTTGGGCTGGTGCCCGCTGCACGTCGCTGCCGTGAAGGGGCATGCGGATGTCGTCCGCCTGCTGCTGGAGGCCGGCGCCGACGTCAACGCGAAGGGCAGGAGGGAGCTGCGCCCGCTGCACATGGCGGCGCAGCAGGGCCATGCGGACATGGTGCGTCTGCTGCTGGAGTCCGGCGCCGACGTCAACGCGAAGAATAAGGTCGGCGAAACTCCGCTGCAAGCAGCCGGCATGCGGGGGCACACGGACGTCGTTGATCTGCTGCGGGCGCACGGAGCCAAGGAGTAACGAGAGCGCTCCGTGCGAACGGCAGCGCCTTCTGTTGAGCCCCGCTCCGCGCGCGGCGCTGCCGATGGTCGGGTCGGGGAGCTTGTGTCATCATTTGTGTCATCAGGAGCGTGAAAGGTGTCTGCATCCTTGCCTTCGTCGCGGAAACTTGATAAAAAGAGAAAGCGCTGGTTAGGCAGCTGCTGCGAGCGCCGCGTGCCGCGGCTCTTCGGGCGGCGGCTGGCCCCGTTGCCGGCGACGAAGCTCCCCAAGCCCGCGATATTTCACCCATAACCGAATCCTCTCACGCATGAAAGCCACCACTCTCATGGCTCTCCCGCTCATCGGGCTCGCCCTCGGCACGGCCGTCGGCATCTGCCGGGCCGACGAATTTGCCGTGCAGGCCTCTGACTCCGCACCGTTCCTTGACCAATCCCTTCTGACCGCCGCCGAGAAAGGTGATGAGGAGGCCGTTCGCCGACTGCTGGCAGCGGGTGCCGACGTCAACGCGAAGGCTCAGAACGGCGCAACCCCTCTGCACGAAGCGGCGAGGAGAGGCCACACGGGCGCGGTGCGCTTGCTGGTGGAGGCCGGAGCCGACGTCCATGCGAAGAACGGGCGGGGCGCGACGGGTCTGTTTCAGATCTGCTGAAGCTTTGGGCGGCCTCGGATGACAAAAAAAGTAGCAGTTCAGCCTTGCTTGTCTTTGTAACACCCGTTA
>URLZ01000049.1 GCA_900548895.1 uncultured Akkermansia sp. | reverse complement strand
GTGGGGTGTTTTTTTCGCGGGGGCGGGGGCTTAAGAGCTTGCCAAGTTTATCGGGCTCGGGTAGAATGGGGCTGTCATGGACAGACTTTCTGGTAAAATTGCTGTGGTGACGGGTGCCGGTCGCGGCATTGGTCAGGCTGTTGCGCACCGTTTTGCTTCCGAGGGGGCGAAGGTGGTGCTTATTTCTCGCAATCCGGCTTCGTGCGGTGCTGCTGCTGAGGCGATTAATGCTGAGTTCCCCGGCAGTTGCAAGGCGTTCGCCTGCGATGTTTCCGATGCGGCGGCGGTTGAGGCTTGCGCGAAGGAGGTGCTGGCGGAGTATCCGACGGTTGATATTCTGGTGAATAATGCGGGTATTACGAAGGATGGGCTGCTGATGCGCATGAAGGAGGCGGATTGGGATGCGGTGCTGAATACGAATTTGAAGAGTGTGTTCCTGTTCGTGAAGGCTTTCCAGCGCACGCTGATGCGCAGCGCGGCGGGTCGCATTATCAATATGAGCTCGATTGTGGGGATGACGGGTAATGCGGGTCAGGCGAATTATGCGGCGTCGAAGGCGGGTGTGATTGGTTTCACGAAGGCGGTGGCGCAGGAGCTTGCGAGCCGCCGGGTGACCTGCAATGCGATTGCTCCCGGTTTTATCGCGACGGAGATGACGGATGCGATTCCGGAGAAGGCTCGCGAGGCGCTGCTGGCGCGGATTCCGCTGGGCGATATGGGTCGCCCGGAGGATGTGGCCAACTGTGCTCTGTTCTTGGCGTCCGATGAGGCGCGCTATGTGACGGGGCAGGTGCTGGTGTGCGACGGCGGGATGACGATGTGAGCCCCGCCTTTTCGCGTAGTTTTGGCCCGCGTGCTGCTCTTTCGGGGGTGGCACGCGGGCTTTTTTGCGGCGGCGGGGCGGGTCTGCGCGGGCAGCGGGGGCGCGTGGTGAGGTGCCGCCGGAGGGGACGGGGGCAGCGAGGGCGCGTGTGGCGGGGTGCTGCTGTGGGCTGTGCGTGTGGCGCCGGGGGCGGACGGGGTGCTGTGTGTAGGCTTCGTGTGTGGTGCCGGAGGCGGGCGGGTCTCAGGGGGAGGATGGGCGTGGGGTGGTGCCGGGGGGAGGATGCGCCGGGGGCTGTGGGGTATGCAAAGAGCCGCCCCGGCTCGCGGTGCTGCGGGCGGGGGCGGCGGGTTGGCCGGCGGTGTTGCTGCCGGCGGGTGGCCGATGGGGCCGAAGGGTCAGGATTGTTCTTTGATGGACTGGAGCATGAGTTCGGCGACTTTTTTGCCGCTCATGAGCATGCCGCCGAAGATGGGGCCCATGCGGAAGCTGCCGCTGACGCCGTTGGCGGCCATGCCGGAGACGAAGAGGCCGGGGTAGATTTCTTTGGTGTTGTCGATGGTGGTGCGCTCGCCTTCGGCGGCGTCCATGCTCATTTCTCCGATGACGCCGCCGGTGGGGGTGTTGAGGCGGACGTTGTTTTTGCGGGCGACGGTGCGGGCGATTTCACAGTCGTGCCCGGTGGCGTCGAGGACGGTTTTGGAGATGAGGGTGAGGGGGTCGACGTGCAGGCCTTCGCGCAGGACGGGGGTCCAGTTGACGACGACGCCGCCGACGCGGCCCTGCTTGTAGACGACGTCTTCGACGGAGTAGCAGTTGAAGATGGTGGCGCCGGCTTGGGTGGCGCGGTAGAGGAGGCCGGCGGTGGCGTGGACGGAGTCGATGATGCTGGCGCCGTCGCGGTAGGGGCGGTGGGTGAGGCCGAGTTCTTCGACGATGGGCAGGGCTTCCTGCTGGACGACGATGTCGTTGAACATCATGGCGCCGCCCCACATGCCGCCGCCGGGGGAGAGTTTGCGATCGAGCAGGGCGACTTTGCAGCCGGCTTTGGCGAGGTAGTAGGCGGCGACGATGCCGGAGGGGCCGCCGCCGACGATGGCGGCGTCGAGCTCGAGGCAGGAGTTGAGTTTGGCGAAGTAGGATTCGATGATGCCGCGCGAGACGAGGGTTTCCATAATGGCGGGTGGTCTGTGTGTGTTGTTCTGCCGCTCATGCTACCCCAAGTCGGCTCGGCTGTCAACCCGCAAGGGGCGGCGGCAGAGGGGCGTGTTAGAGGACGAGGCCGGGCCGTGCGGCGGGTGGCGGTGGGGGCGGCGAGTGGCGGTGGGGGCGGTGGGATGTGCGTCATCGGTAAGCGATGTGTAAATCATCGGTAAATGGTCGGTAAATTTACCGATGATAGTTGACATTATGTGAGGGCCGTGGTAGGGTATCGGCATGTCCAGACGCTACCCTGTGCCCAAGCCTGATGCGATTTTGGCGGATGGCGGTGTTGAGATTCTCGATGTGATGGAGAAGTCTGCGAAGGAGGCGATGAATACGCAGCGCTACCTGAGCTGGCAGGATTTGCGGAGGCGTTATCAGCACGGGCCCGATGGTTTGAGTTTGGAGCAGTGGTGGCTGGGTATCAAGCTGCACCGCCGCCAGGCTCGCATGAAGTTGCCGCTCTGCGATGCGCGGGGGCGTTGTTTTACGCTGGCGAGCACGGGGATGATTCAGATGTTGCTGCGCGAGGTGGATCTGAAGGCCGGCGGCAATGTGGCGGCGCCTTCGTCGCGGAATTTCTGGGGTGATGAGCAGAAGCGCTACCTGATCAATTCTCTGGTCGAGGAGTCGGTGATGTCGAGTATGCTGGAGGGTGCTGCTGTGACGCGCTCGGAGGCGAGGAAGATGCTCAAGAGCAACAGGGCGCCGGTGGGGGTGGATGAGCGGATGATTCTCAATAATTATCTGACGATGCAGATGATTGTGGACCGGCAGAGTGAGGCGCTGACGCCTGATTTTATTCTGGCGCTGCACCGCAGTCTGGTCGAGGGGACTTTTGAGGATGTGTCGAAGGTGGGGCGCTTGCGCTGTGAGGACGATCGCGTGCGCGTGGAGGATGATCGCAGCGGTGAGCTGGTGCACACGCCACCGCCTGCGGGGGAGCTTCGTGAGCGCTTGGAGGCGCTGTGCCGCTTCGCCAATGAGGAGTATGAGGGGGATTATATTCACCCGGTGATTCGGGCGATTGCTCTTCACTTTCAGCTGGCCTATGATCATCCTTTTGTCGACGGCAACGGCCGCACGGCACGTGCGCTGTTTTACTGGGCGATGCTGCGCCATGGCTACTGGGTGTTTGAGTATATTTCGATTTCTCATGAGATTTTCAACCACGCGGCGCGCTACTTCGAGGCTTTCCTCAATTCCGAGGAGGATGAGAATGATCTGAACTACTTTATCATTAATCAACTCGATGCAATTTGCAAGTCGGTCGATGCGCTGATGGCTCAGGTGAGGCGCAAGCAGGGCGAACACGAGGCTCTGTGCAGTCGCTTGCGCGAGTCTCTCGATCTGAATCATCGCCAGAAGGATGTGCTGGTCGGCTTCCTCAAGCATCCCGATGTTTCCGTGACGGTGGCGGCTCATGCTCGCCAGCATATGGTCTCAAAGCAGACGGCGCGCGCGGACATGATGCAGCTGGTGGAGATGGGGTATTTGATCAGCAGGCGCCAGTCTCGGACGGATGTGTTCAGCCCGGCACCTCACTTCCTTGATCAGCTGAGCCGCTAGTGCGGCGGCGGTGGCGGAGAGGGGGGCTGGCCGGGCCGCGCGGCGTGCGGCGGCGGGCGCGCGGTGGGGTTGATGGGTGCATGATCGGTAAGCGATGCGCAAGCGATGTGTAAATCATCGGTAAATGATCGGTAAATTTACCGATGATAGTTGTTTTGCAGGCTGTTGGGAGGACACATTTTGTGCTTGACCTTACCCGCGGCCAACGGCTAGAATGCAAGACGCCTCACGGCTGTCTGCTTTCATGAAACCTAGGACTCCTCAACCCAGCTCTCGCCGGCCCGCGGCCGGTGCTCGCCTTGCTTCTGCCAATCGTTCCGCTGCCGCTTCGCCGGCGGCTGCTGCCGCGCCTGCCCGGCGAGCTTCGGGGGGTCGCCGCGCTCTGACGGTGATCGGTATTCTGGCGGTTCTCGGGGTGGGGGCTTATTTCGCCAAGCCTTACCTGCATCCGTTCCTGGAGGAGAAGCTTCTCGCCGAGGAGCCGGGCATTCCGCCGCTGCCCGGCAGTTACAATGGCTCGACGGTGAAGGGGGAGGAGTGGCAGTCGCCGGAGACGCTGCGCGCGCGCTTGGGTGAGGAGATTCTCAAGCGCCTGAAGGGGACGGATAAACACAGTGTGGTTGCGTTCCTCAATGAGCGCGAGAATCGCCTGCTGCTGGCGCAGTGGCAGCTTGCGACTTTTGAGATTCAGTCGGCTGATGCGATCAAGGCTCGCGCGAAGAAGGTGGAGGATAAGTCGAATCAGCTCAAGAAGCGCCGCGAGGAGCTGCTCACGGAGCAGCGCACGGCGAATTCCGTGCGCGCGGCGGCGATTAATCGCCAGCTGGCGGAGATTAAGGATCAGTTGGCGGAGCAGGAGGAGCTTGCTGCCGAGACGGAGAGTATGGCGCAGCTGGCGTCGACGCCGGAGGGTAGTGATTTGCTGGGCCGCCTGACGAATAATCTCGATTGGGTGGAGCAGATGGTTTACACGGGTGAGTGTGTGCAACCGGGCCGCGCGGTGGCGCTGATGGCTGAGATGCTGCGCAAGGATCCGCAGATGCTTTACAATGTGCTGGAGCGTGATACGCTGACGGCGACGGCGCTGGAGTTTGCGCTCAATAGCTGGCCGACGAAGAATGCGCTGGATCGTGCGGATTATTATATTACGGCGATTCGTTCTCAGCGTCTCAATACGGTTTTTGATTCTCTGCCGTTCTGGCAACGCCGCATTGTGACGGGTTGCAAGGGTGAGAATGATTTTTGCTCGCGCGAGTCGCTGGAGTGGGCGCTGGATCACGTGCATTTGCCGGCGGAGGAGTACAGTGGCTGCTGCTGGCGCAATGGCTACAAGCTCTACAATTTGTTCGGCGAGATTATTCACGGCTCGGGTTACTGGGATCCTTTCAACGGGCTGTTCAACAATTCGATGCTGTTTACGAGCAAGGTGGGTGCCGTCTGCGGCGGTCTCTCTCACTTCGGCGCGTATTCGGCCTGTGCGAACGGGATTCCGGCGCTGACGGCGGGCGAGCCGGGGCACTGCGCCTTTGTGCTGCGCGTGAAGGATAAGTGGGTGCCGTCGTATTCGCTGACTTGGGAGCGCAGTTTGCACTGGACGCCCTGGCGCAATACGTGGGAGTACAGTTCGCTGCACATGGCTGACAAGCTGTACTCAAAGGGTGAGCTCAAGAAGACGATTGTGTCGAACGGCTACCGGAGTCTGGCGGCTTTGTTCGCGGCGCAAAAGGATAAGGAGGGGCTGCGCAAGGCGCTCTCCTGCTACAACAGCGCGGTGAGCTTCCAGCCGGCGAATTATCTGGCTTGGCGCGATTATGCGAAGCTGCTGAGCAGCACGGAGCTGGGGGACAAGGGCCGTTGGAAGGCGCTCAATGGCTTGGTGTGCAAGAAGCTGGCGGGCGATTTCCCGGAGATGGCGGCGCAGATTCTGAGCAATCATGTTTACCCCGAGATGAACAAGAAGCTGGGGGATGATGACAGTGAGCGCTACACGGCTTTCGCGAGTTTCTGGAAGGCGGTGGACGGGATGGGGCCTGATCGCTGGCGCTTGGAGCAGTTCCTCGGCAGGCAGCTTGATTTCTTCAAGAAAAACGGCAAGCTGACGGAGGATGAAAAGTGCAATTTTTACCGCTCGGTGCTGAGTACGGTGGCGGCGAAGCCGGTCTATGCGACGCCGGTGCTCGCTTGGGGTACGAAGCTTTCCGAGGGGATGGGTGAGGATGGCAAGCGCAAGCTGATGGCGGCGACGATTGAGAGTATCAGCGGCGGTGAGGATCTTTCAGCAGATGATCGCGATAAGATGCTGGGTGCTTCGCTTCGCAATGCGGAGCAGATGCGCGATATTGTGTCGTATCGCAACATTGTTTCGATGCTCTCGAAGCGCTATCGCGATCCTGATAACAAGATGCCGAAGTTCGAGCCCTTCCCGGGCAAGCTCTGGTCGCGAGAGGGTATGGTGTACTTCAGCAGCATTGCGGAGCAGTATGACAATGCCTGCGCTCACCCGGGCCTGCTGATGCCGGGCGGCGGTCACTTCCATACGAAAAATGAGGAGAATGCCTGGGCGACGGTGGAGCTGCCGCGTCTCATCAATGTGTCGGGCGTTGTGGTGGTGGCGACGCCGGATCACCGCAACCGCCTCAGCGGTCTGCGCGTACAGGTGTCGGAGAGCGGTCGCGATGATGACTGGAAGGATGTCGGGCAGCCTGCCGGCAAGGTGCCGGATCGCGTGACGCGCTTCGATTTGCAGGCGGAGATGCCGCGTGCTCGCTATGTGCGCATTCTGCGCCCGGGCAAGAATTTCATGCATCTGAACGGCATTTACGTTTACGGCAGGCAGTCTTCCTGAGTCATTCGGAACTGCCGGGCGGTTCCGGCGGTTCCGCTGTCCCGATTCGTTTTTTGATCTCTTATTTCTCTCTTTTCTCTCTTATATCCATGAATACGTTTCTGTCTACCGGTCTTGCAGCCATGTCCGTGCTGACGCTCTGCGCCGCTGGTGCTTCGGCCGCGACGAAGGCTGAGAATTTTGAGCAGGCTTCTGCCCGGGTGAAGGACAATGGCTACATTGTGTTCGCCTATGCCGACGGCTGGGATCGCCTGAGCAAGGGGGTGTGCGAGCGCCTCATGAAGAGTGAGCGCGTGAACAAGGCTGCGGGCGACGCCATTTTTATTCCGCTGGGTGTGCCGCAGTTCACCGGTGAGAAGGAGAACAAGGCGATTGCGGCGACGCTGGGCAAGCTGCCGCGCGTCAAGCCGGAGTCGTATCCGGCGATTATTCTCTACGGGCCGGGCTGCCGCCATATCGCGACGATTTGCGGCCCGGCGATGGTGAAGGCCGATGAGGCGGATATCGCGAAGCGCATCGCCGGGCACATCAGTGCGATGAAGAAGCAGAACGCGCTGGTGGAGCAGGCGGAAAAGGAAAAGGGCTTGGCGCAGGCTCGCCTGCTGGGGCAGGCGGCGCGCGTGGAGGGGGCGAACCGCCCCGATGTGATGGGCAAGCTCAAGAAGGCGGATCCGAAGGATGAGACGGGCTACATCCGCAGTCTGGAGTTCAATCCCTGGGGCTTTACCGAGAAGATGCTCAAGTATCAGGTGCCGGGCGAGGGCGGCAAGATGCGCGATGCGACGCTGGATGAGATTCTCGCGGCGCTGGATGCGAAGCTCGATGAGCCGGGCTACACGCCGGAGCAGCGGCAGGTTTTCTGCGCGAATGCGATTGGCGCGATTCACCGCAAGGGCGATGTGACGAAGCTCGGGCTCATGAAAAAATACGCCGCGCGCATGAAGGAGCTGGATCCCGAGAGCACGCTCGGCATGGCGGCCGACGTGGCGGTGAAGGCTTGGGCTCAGGGGCTGACCTATGAGAAGGGTTGGAATAGATCGTCGCTGCCCCGCGATAACACGCCCATTGAACTCAACGGTGAGCTGCCCATCCGCGAGGCCGGAAAATACGTGGTCTCCTTCATCTACAAGGGCGGCAACGATGCTCTGCCGATTAAGGGCGTGCGCCTCTACGACGGCGAGAAGCTCATCGCCGAGGACATGCATGAGGGCAACGCCGGTGCTCCGCACAACACGCGCGGCAACTTCTACCACCTGAAGGTTGACAGCGAAGTGCGAGATCCGCACCTTTTCATCATCTTCGGATGCGATCGCGCGCTCGACACGCGCGGCACCATCAACATCAACCTTGAGAAGTAACACCGCCTCTGCACCGCCTTCGCATGCCTCTCAGCACGCGAAGGCGGTGCGCGCAGCGCGTTGAAATCATGCCGTTCCCCGTGCATTTAGGCTTGACTTCACTCTACATATTCGCTAAGGTTAGCCCACTGCTATGACAGACCGACGAATCGTTATCACTGGTATTGGAGCCATCTCCCCCCTCGGCAACAGTGCCGCCGAAACGTGGGAGGGCATGAAGGCGGGTCGCTCCGGCATCACCCGCATTCAGAGCATTGACGCCTCCGCCTTCCCGTCACAGATTGCGGGCGAGGTGCGCGACTACGACCCCACTCCCTACTTCAAGTCTGACCCCAAGGCCGTGCGCCGCTGCGACCGCTTTGAGCAGCTTGCGATGGGTGCGGCTGTCATGGCTCTTGAAGATGCCGCCCTCGATCCCGAGAAGGTGGACAAGAATCGCGTCGGTGTGATGATCGGCTCGGGCATCGGCGGTCTCGGCATTCACAGTGCGAACTGCGAGACGCTCATCAAGAGTGGCCCGCGCCGCGTGTCTCCCTTCTGCATTCCGTACATGATCACGAACATGGCCAGCGGCATGATCAGCATCGAGTACGGCTTCGGCGGCCCGAACATGAGCATCTCGACGGCCTGTGCGACCTCCAACCACTCCATCGGTGAGGCTTGGCGCATCATGAAGTTCGGCGATGCGGACGTGATGCTCTGCGGCGGTGCGGAGGCGACGATTCTGCCCATCGGCATTGCGGGCTTCTCGAACATGAAGGCTCTCTCGACGCGCAACGACGATCCCGCCACGGCTTCCCGCCCCTACGATATGGACCGCGACGGCTTCGTGATGGGAGAGGGTGCCAGCGTGATCGTGCTCGAAACGCTCGAGCATGCACAAGCACGCGGTGCTCGCATTCTTGCCGAGCTTGTCGGCTACGGCCTGAGTGCCGACGCCTATCACCTCACCTCTCCGCTGCCTGAGGGCGAAGGCGCCAGCCGCTGCATGCAGATGGCTCTCGATCACGCCGGACTCAAGCCGACGGATGTGGACTACATCAACACGCACGGCACCTCGACGCACCTCGGCGATATCTGCGAGACGCGCGCCATCAAGCGCACCTTCGGCGATTACGCCAAAAACGGCCTCGTCGTCAGCTCGACGAAGTCGATGACGGGTCACCTGCTGGGCGCTGCCGGCGGCATTGAGCTGCTCGCCTGCGTCATGGCGATCCGCGACAATTTCGTTCCGCCGACGATCAACGTCTTCAATCAGGATCCGGAGTGCGATCTGGATGTCTGCCCGAATGTCGGCCGCTCGATGAAGGTCGATGTGGCGCTGAGCAACTCCTTCGGCTTCGGCGGTCACAACGCCTCGCTGATTGTCAAGCGCTTCGAGGCCTGATTCCGGCTCAGCCCCGGCAATTCACACGCAGCGGCGGCGGGGAGAGACACCCCCCGCCGTTTCGTGTCGCTCGGGGGAGGGCCCGGCAGCCCCGATCTTCCCCGGCTGCGTGCCACCGACTCCCCCGACTCACGATTCTCCTGCCCCCCTGCCCCCCTGCCCCTTCTCCCGCTCCTTTCCCCTCTTTCCCCTCCTTTATCCGCCCTCCCCATGAACACCTCCCCGACAGACGGCCGCCCGAAGGCAGCCGAGAGTTCCCCGGCCGAGCCGGCGTGGAGGGTCTACGCTGCCGAGGTGACGCAGCAAGCGCGGGACGGAGCGGCGACGCAGCCACAGGGTGCCGAGCAGGGCTCTGCACGGAACTCCGCGAGAGGCGGGGCGGGCAGCGATGACCCCACGCTGCGCCGCCTCAGCCACATTCTGCGCCTCGTGCGCCTGAGCCGCCTGCGTCACCAACATCTCGGCCCCCGGCTGCGCGAGGCGGCGGCCTCGCTGCTCAAGGGCGAGCCGGGCAGCACGCAGCACGGCAACCTCTTTCTGCTGCGCTGGATGAGCCTCTGCCTGCTCACGCTGCTCTTGCTGATGCTCTTCCTGCTCAGCGGCTGGCCCGAGGCGCTGGAGCACCGGCAGCTCATGCTGCTCTGCAACGAGCCCTTCCTCATGGAGGCGGAGAAGATTCAGCAGCCCCTGCTCAGCCCAGGCGGCCTGTTCGGGCTCTGCGTGGCTCTCACGCTCTACCTCAGCCTCGTGCTGCTGCGCGAGCCCTCGTGGGGGAGGCGCACGCAGCTGAGCTTTCTGGCTGCCGTGACGGCGGCGCTGCCGGGCCTGCTCTGCGTCTTCTGGGGCGGGCTCTTCAACCCGGCGGCCCCCGTCCTCTGCATCGCCCTGCTCTGGCTCGCCACCTCCCTCATCCCCTTTTACTGCAACCGAGGCTCATGAAAGCTCAGGATTACCCGCCGGCCGTTCTCGACCTCATCGCCGCGCTGCGCAGCATGCCGGGCATCGGCAGCCGCGGGGCGGAGCGCCACGCGCTGTGGTTTCTGCGCCAGGGGCGGCAGGAGGCCCTCCACCTCGCCGAGGCCCTCACGCGGGCTGCGGAGGAGGTCGGCTACTGCCCGCAGTGCGGCTTCTTCGCGGCGAAGGGCGAGCTCTGCACCGCCTGCAGTGACCCCGCGCGCGACGCCGCCCTGCTCTGCGTCGTCGAGCAGCCGACGGACGTGCTGCCCATCGAGCGCTCGGGCAGCTACCGCGGGCTCTACCACTGCCTCGGCGGCAAGATCTCCCCGCTCGACGGCGTCATGCCCGAGGATCTCTCCATCGAGCCGCTGCTGGCGCGCGTGCGCCGGCACCCGGGCTGCGAGGTCATCCTCGCGCTCAGTTCGGACGTCGAGGGCGAGGCCACCGCGCTCTACCTCGGCGAGCAGCTCGGCTCGCTCGACTGCCGCATCACGCGCCTCGCGCAGGGCATGCCCGCCGGGGCCGCCCTCACGCATACCGACGCCATCACCGTCATGCGCGCCCTGCGCGACCGCCGCGCGCTTTGAGTCACCCCCCTCTTCCTGCGTTCCCTTTTCGCACCAGTCTGCCTGACACACCGCCTGCCCGCGAACACCCCCGCACCCTCTCCCGCAAGCGAGCACACCCAACATCCCCCATGTACCCTCCCCTGTCACCCTACAACGCCATCTCCGGGCAGAGCCGCATTCTGCTCATCATCTGCGCGCTCATCGTGCCCGGCCTGCACCGCCTCATCTGCCGGCGCTACATCAGCGGCATCATCATGCTCTTCACGGCCGGTCTCTTCGGCATCTGGACGGTCATCGACATCGTCCTCATCCTGTTCGGCAGCTTCCGAGACAGCGACGGCCGCCTCGTGTTGCGCTGGCTCTGACGGCTGACGCCGAGCCGCTCAGCTGCCCGGGCCCGCGAGCATGCGGGGCGCATCGGCCCGCAGCGCCGCGCAGGCCGCCGGCAACACGGAGAGCGCCAGCGCCAGACAGCCCGAGAGCCCGGCGTAGACGAACAGACCCGGCCAGACAGCCGCCGGCAGGGGCATATCGAGCGCCCGGGCATCATACATCCCGAGGCCGCAGGCCTCGAAGAGGGCGGCGAGCTGCTCGCGCCCCAGCAGCGCCAGATAGCCCGTCAGCAGCCCCGCCGGCACGGCGGCCGCCATCAGCAGCAGAGCCTGCCAGCCATACACCGCCACCATCCACGCCGGGCGCGCCCCCATGGCGAGACACACCGCCATCGAGCCCCGGCTCTTCCAGCCGGCCACCAGCAGAATAGCGCCCGCGCCGAAGGCCGAGGCCATCACGCCCACCGCAAAGAGAAAACCCACTGAGGCGCGAAACTGGGCCAGCATCGCCAGCCACGCGCGCCCGTCCTCCCGACCATCGATCACCTGAGCGCCGGCATCGCGCTGCCGCAGCTGCTCCTCCAGCGCGCGGAGCGACGCGCCGTCCTCCAGCTGCAGGCCGAGAACCGGCAGGCCCGGCAGCACCCGGCCGCTCACCACATCCGGCGTGTGCATGCGCCCCGGCACGTGAAACACCCCCTGCACCTTCAGGCGGCAAAACTCCCCGCGCGGCGGAAAGACCGCCGCCAGCTCCTGCGGAAAGTTCAGGCGCTCCGCGCAGCTCCGGCTCAGCCAGCAGCCTTCCCCCTCCGGCACAGCCCCCGGCCAGGCCTCCAGCGGCAGACCCGAGACATACGTGCAGAGCTCTCCGTTGACCAGCGCCTGCCCCGCCGTTCCCTCCCGCACCTGCCGCACCCCCGGCAACAGCGCCAGCTCGCGGGCCGACCAGAGCTCCGAATACACGAGCACCTGCGGGCAGTAGGAGCGCACCCCGCGCTCCACCTCGCGCATCATCCCCTGCATCACCCCGCCCACCAGCACCTGCCCCGCCACCCCCAGCACCACCCCCGCCACGCAAAGCAGCAGCAGCCAGCGGCGCCCGCGCCCCGTCAGCAGCCTCCAAGCCAGAAACAGCGAAAAGGGGCGAAACATCTCAGATTCTCAACTCCTGCGGAAAGGCCTCGCGGCGCAGCACTCCCCACATCTTGTCGATGTAGGAGAGCGTGTAATAACTCTCAAAGCGGTGAAAATAAAAGGCCCCGCGCCGCGTCAGGCGGTACGCCCCCGGCTCGTGCACCAGCAGGCCCAGACGGCAGGCCGCCCACAGCTCCGGTCCGAAGGCCTCCGCCAGCTCCACGCCGAAAAAGTCCCGAAAATCCGCCTCGCTCACCACCATCCCGTACGCGCGCCAGAACAGGTAATACAGCATGCGCTGGCGGCGCGAGAAGCGCAGCGTCAGGCAGCTCGGCATGCGGCCCTCGCGCACGCGCTCCACGTAGCCCTGCACCGAAAAGGTATTCACCTTGAAGGAATCGCGCAGCAGCGTCACCGCCGAGCAGCCGAAGCCCAAGTAACAGTCGCGCGTCATGCTCGAGTAGCGGTGGCCGCCCGGCCGGGCAAAGGTCCAGATCGAATCGCGCTCATAACCGTGCCGCGCACAGTACGCCGCAATCGCATCCATCATCTCGCGCTTGCGGCGGTGCTGCGCCGCCGGCACCCGAGACGCCGTGAAGGAGAAATCAATAAAGGGATACACCGCCACGTGGTGCGCCCCGTGGGCCATCGCCAGCTCCATATCCTCGATCACATCCTGCACCGACTGGCCCGGCAGCGCAAAAATCAGATCCATGCTCACCGTCGGCACGGGCACCTCGCGCAGCGCCGCCTCCAGGCGCCGCGGATCCGGCGCCGGACGCCCCAGCAGCGAAGCCAGACGCGGCGAAAAGGACTGCACCCCGATGCTCACCCGCGTCACCCCCGCCTCGCGCAGCTGCGCCAGCACCTCCGGGCGCACATCCGAGGGATGCAGCTCGAGCCCCACCCCGTCCCTCACCTCGTAAAAGCGCCCCAGCGCCCGCATCACCTCGCCCATCCTGCCCGCCAGCAGCGCCGGAGAACCGCCGCCCACATACACACTCGACACCGCCCGGCGCTGCCCGGGCACGCGCCCCGCGTCGCGCTGCCCCACCATCTCAATCTCCCCGATCAGCGCCTCCGCATAGGCCTCGGCCGCCTTCGGGCGGTACAACTCCTTGCAGTAGGGGCAAAAATCGCAAATCCGGCGGCAGAACGGCACGTGCACATACAGCCCCAGCGCGCCCGGCACCCGAGAATCGAGACACTCCTCGTTCTCATCCGTAAAGAGAAAAGGCGATAAACTGCCCGTCAGCCAAGTCCTCGCCGCTGTCGTCCACCAACTCATCGTCTTCAAACGTAGCGCGTGTAAGTTCTGAGCATCTCGGCAATCACGCGCACCTCGCCGCGAAACACCAGAGCATACTCCGCCGCAAAGAAATAACCGCAGCGCTCGCAGAGCCCCGGCACATCAATGCAGCGGCCGCAGACCGAAAGCTTGCCGTCCTCCATCACCACGCACTGCCGGCAAGGCGTCGGGAAGGCATTGTCCACAATGGCCGGGAAGGCGCTGCGCAGGTTGAAAATCGGGAAGCCCTCATCCATCAGCTCCTCAATCTCGCGGCAAGCCTCCGCCTTCTCATCGCGGCTCAGCGCCAGCTCCGCCGTGTCGGGATAAGGCGTGTGAAAATTGAACGACACCGCCCGCACCGTCGGCTCGTCGCGCGCCACCTCGCACACCGAGCGAATGCAGGACTTGTTCAGCTGGTTGATCGCCATGTAGAGGCAGATATTGTCCGACGTCGCCTCGGCTATGTGGCGGCGGATGAGCGCATAAGTCTCACCGCGAATCAGGTTGTGGCGGCGCTCATCGCCGTCCAGACTCAGCAAAATCAGATCCGCCTCGGGCAGATCCAAGCGCTGCGTTCCGTTCGTCACCACATTCACGATGAAAAAGCCCATCGCCTTCGCCTCGCGCACCAAATCCCGCAAACCGAGAGCACCGTCGCGCCAGAGAAAAGTCTCTCCTCCGCAGAAAAAGAGAATGCGCACCCCCATCTCGTACAGCTGCCGCATCTCCCCGCGAATCTTCTCAAAGGGATGCATCACCGCCGTCAGATTGTTCACCGAACAGTGGCGGCAGTGCAAATTGCAGCGATCCGTCACAATAATCGTCCCGAGAATCGGGCGGCGGCGGTGAAACAAAATCGTGCTCACGCCGAAGAGCGAGAAATAGGCCAGATGCGATAACTTCATGGGTGCAGCAAAACTCACTCGGTTGAATTCTCTCACAAGATGGCTCGAGGAGTCAAGCACAAAAAACAAGGGATTCGAGGTCTTTGGCACATGTGTCCCAAAGTTTCAAGTCGCGGTCATTTTGACCGCGACTTGAGTACAC
>URLZ01000048.1 GCA_900548895.1 uncultured Akkermansia sp. | reverse complement strand
GAGGACGTGAGGACGTGAGGACGTGAGGACGTGAGGACGTGAGGACGTGAGGACGTGAGGACGTGAGGAGATGCCGCTTTGTTATATGCCCGGCGCGCTCGCGCTCCGCGGGCCGTGCGGAAGGGGTCGGCGGCGGCGCCGAAGAGGCGGGCAGCTCGGGGGTGCGCGACTCGCGCCGCTGCGGCGGTGTTTTTTCTTGAAGAGAACCCGTGTTTTTCCTTGTCACCGCGCCGCAAACATGCTAGAACAGGGCAGTTACACCATGAATATCCAACCGAAATTCACTCCCGTGCTGGACCCGGGCTTTGTCGCCCCGGTGCTCTGGAATAAGGCTTTCGAAGAGAAGGTGGCCGCGACGCCCGAGTCTCACCAGATTGATCTGGCTCTCGTGCGTGTGGACGGCACCTGCTTCCGCTGGAGCGGCAAGATTCTGCCCCAGGGGGGTGAGAATGACGCGCTCAACGATCGCTACGTCGAGCGCATCGTCAAGTTCCTGCTCTGGATGAAGGGCGGTTGCACCATCATGGTGGCCGGCGATGATCGCATCGCCGACATGCTCGCGGCCACCTACTGCAAGGGCGGCGCCCGCGAGTTTGACTGGGACTTCATCGGCCGCCAGATCTACGACCAGCCCATCACGGTGCAGAAGGTGGCTTCGGCCGCGGACCTGCCCGAGGAGAAGTCGACGTCCGTGTCGCTGGGCCGCAACCTCGACGGCTACCGCATCGGCTTTGACCTCGGCGGCTCGGATCGCAAGTGCGCCGCCGTGGTGAACGGCGACGTCGTGTTCTCGGAAGAGGTGGTGTGGGACCCCTACCACCAGACGGATCCCGATTACCAGATCGAGGGCGTGGATGATTCGCTGCTGCGCGCGGCCAAGCACCTGCCGCAGGTGGACGCCATCGGCGGCTCTGCGGCCGGCGTGTACGTGAACAGCGAGCCGCGCGTCGGCTCCCTCTTCCGCGGCATTTCGCCCGAGGACTTCAAGAACAAGATTCGCCGCATGTTCTACACGCTCAAGGATCGCTGGAGCGAGCGCATGGGGCACGAGGTTCCCTTTGAGGTCGTCAACGACGGCGAGGTGACGGCTCTTGCCGGCGCCATGGCGATGAATGACGATGCCGTGCTCGGCATCGCGATGGGCACTTCTCTGGCCGCCGGCTATGTGGATCCCGAGGGTCACATCATGCCTTGGCTCAATGAGCTGGCCTTCGTGCCGGTGGACTATCAGGCCGACGGCGGCGTGGATGAGTGGTCGAAGGATATGGGCGTGGGCGCGATGTATTTCTCGCAGCAGGCGGTGGCCCGCCTGGCACCGCGCGCCGGTTTCGACTTCGGCACCATGCCCTACCCGGAGCAGCTTAAGAAGGTGCAGGCCGCCATGGCCGAGGGCGACGAGCGCGCCCGCCGCATCTATGAGACCATCGGCGTGGAGTTCGGCTACACCATCGCCTACTTTGCCCGCTTCTACACGGTCCGCAACCTCCTCTTCCTCGGCCGCGTGGCCACGGGCGAGGGCGGCCAGATCATCATCGACAAGGCCCGCGAGGTGCTGGCTGCCGAGTTCCCCGAGGACAAGATCAACCTCTGCGTTCCCGACGAGCAGATGAAGCGCCACGGCCAGGCCGTTGCGGCGGCTTCGCTGCCGAAGATCGGCTGATTCGGCTCTTCTCTGCCCGACGAAACCGCCGCGGATTTGTGAAAATCCGCGGCGGTTTTTCCTTTTCATGGGCGCGGTGATTCGGTATAGTATTCGGAACAGGAATGGACGAAGAGACGGAAGATATTTGGGAGTGCCCGGAGTGCGGCCAGCAGCTGGATCTCAGCGGCGTGGGCTTTTACACCGAGATCGCCTGCTCCAGCTGCGGGCACCGGGAAATCGTCCACACCACGCTGGCGAACTATCAGCTCACGGGCGTGCTGGGCGTCGGCGGCATGAGCGTTGTGCTCAAGGCGGTGGATCCGGTGCTCAACCGCAAGGTGGCCATCAAGGTGCTCAATGACGTGTACCGCAACCAGCCGGAGCGCATCGAGCGCTTCGAGCGCGAGTGCGCGCTGATGGCCAAGGTGCGCCACGAGAACGTCGTCGGCGTATACTCGGCCGGCTGGGCTCACGGGCAGTTTTACATCGCCATGGAGCTGGTGGAGGGGCAGGATCTCGAATACATCGTGTCGCATTTCGGCCCGATCCGCGAGGCGGAGGCCCTGAACATGACGCGCCAGGTGGCGCTCGGCCTGCGCGCGGCCCACCGCGCCGGGCTCCTGCACCGCGACATGAAGCCCGGCAACATTCTGGTGACGCCGAAGGGGCAGGCCAAGGTGCTCGACTTCGGCCTCTCGCTGGCCCAGCGCGACGAGGATACCGAGCAGGTGATCTGGGCGACGCCGTATTACGTCGCCCCCGAGACGATTTTCCGCGAGGCGGAGGACGTGCGCACGGATATCTATGCGCTGGGCATGACGCTGCGCTTTCTGCTCACGGGGGAGGAGGAGTTCAGCGATCGCCCGCCGTCGAGTATCGAGGAGCTCGCCGAGTACAAGCGGCGCCTGCCGTCCCTGCGCGTCGGGCACCACTATCTCTCCGATTCGCTCTGCGATCTGGCGGATCACATGACGGAGTTTGACCCCGAGAGCCGCCCGCTCTCCTACGACAGCCTGCTGCGCGAAATCGACGACGTGATGACGGATCTGCGCACGGGCGATGCCCTCGACACGCCGGAGGGGCGCCGCCGCTTCCGCCGCCGCCTGCTGCTGGGCTCCGCCGCCACGCTCGGCGCCGGGGCCGTGGCCGCGGCGATCACGGCCGCCCTCTCCACGCCGGAGCCCGAGCAGCTCGTCGTGCACCCGCAGGCGCCGCTGTACTGGCCGATGTATGATACGGCTGCCTCCAAGCTGCGCCTGCTGCAGGCGCAGGGCTGCTCGCCGAAGGTGCAGGAGGAGTACATCTGGATGATGACGGCGGACGGAACGGAGCCACGCTTCCACGCTTGGGTCGGCCTGCAGGCGCTCGCCATCTGCGTGCTGCGCCGGGATGCCGAGAAACTGGCCGAGGTGCGCAGTCAGCTGCGCGAGTGGCTGCACCACATCAAGCTCGATGAAGAGAAGGGGGAGCGCATGAATCTGGCGCTCAAGCAGGTCTCCTGGGTGACGGAGGGCGACATCAAGGCCATGAAGAGCTACGCGCCGGATGGCTCGGCCCCAACGCTGGCCCTCCTCTGCATCGCCGGCTACCGCTATCATCAGGACATGGCCCACCCAGCGCTCGCCGAGCAGTTTCTGGAGCTAGCCCGCGACTGCGCGAAGCAGTGCGCCGACCGCTACCCCGGGCTCGCGGAGGCCATTGAGAGCTTTGCCGCGGCGGAAAAGGCCGCGCCCGCCGCAAAGCCGCCGGCGAAGCCGGAGCCGCCTCGCGCCAAGCCCGCGCCCGCCGCAAAGCCGCCGGCGAAGCCGGAGCCGCCTCGCGCCAAGCCCGCGCCTCCCCCTCCGGGCCGCTCGGATGCAGCGCCGAACAAGCCCGATTCCGCCGCCTCCTCGAGCGCCGACCGCGACGCGAGCCCCGGGCAGCGCGCCGTCGAGCGGCTCAAGAGTCTTCAGAAGGGCTGCGACGTCGAGCAGATCGCTCAGGCTCTCAGCGACATCCGCGCCGACCGGAATCTGCCGCTCACCGCAGCGGAGCGCGACCGCTACGTGCTCATGCATGAAGTCTGCGAGGTGCTCACGGCGGCCTTCGCCGCTGCGGAGGGCGCCGGAAGACATCTGACGGCCCCGGGGATGACGCCGGAGCGCATCCGCGATGCCGCTTCAGGCCTCCGGGATCACTTTGACGCCGAAATTTACACGATGTTGCTGCTGCTTCAGGGGCGCGTGGATGAGGCCGAGCGCGCCAACCCCTACGCCGCGGATACGAACTCGCAGGAGCCCTTCGCCGTGTTCATGCGCGACTGGCTCTTCCGCGCCCGCCGCCTCTGAATGCGGCGGAGCGGTGGAGCCCCTGTCATAGCCTGAAGCGCTCCCGCACAGCCCGTGCCGAGTGCTCTACCGAGCTAGAGCAGGGGGATGCCGGAGGACGCAGGAGGATATGCCCCGGCGTTGAGGGGGGCAAAAAAACTCAGGCCCGAGGAGGCAGCGTCAGCGCCGTCTTCCAAGCCGTCGCCGCGCGCGTGATCTCGCCGGCCACGTCGGCCAGAGGTTTGGCGAAGCCCGGCACGAACCAGGGATAGGCGCCGATGACGTCGTGCACGACGGCCACCTCGCCGTCGCAGGTGCCGTGTCCGGCGCCGATGCCGATCGTCGGAATCGGGCAGCGTCGCGTCACCTCGGCGGCCACGCGGTGCTTCGTGCACTCAATCACCACGGAAAAAGCCCCGGCGCGCACCACGGCCTCCATGTCGCGCATGATGGCCTCCGCCTCCTCATCCGTCTTCCCCTTCATGCGGAAGCCGCCCTCCTCGCGCACCTTCTGCGGCAGCAGGCCGATGTGAGCCTGAACGGGAATGCCGGCCTGCACCAGAGCCGCAATCTGCGCCTCCTTGTCAGCGCCGCCCTCCAGCTTCACCGCATCCACGCCCGTCTCCATCATGCGGCGGCCCGTCTCCAGAGCCTGCTCGGGCGTATCATAGGTGTGAATGGGCATGTCGAGAATCACCACGGCCTTTTTGACCGCGCGCGCCACCGCCTCACCGTGGTGAAGCATGTGAGCCAGCGTCACCTGCGTCGTGTCCGGGAAGCCCAGCACCATCATGCCGAGCGAATCCCCGACGAGAATCATGTCATAGCCGGCCTCATCCAACAGGCGCGCCGTCGGGTAATCGTAGGCTGTCATTTCCGCCAGAGGCCGCTGCCCCTTGGCGGCGAGAATTGCATCGATCTTGCTGTTCATGGCCATCAGAAAAAACGAGCTCAGAGGGGGAAGGGGCGCACCGAGGGGCCGTCCTTCGGCAGGGCCTCCAGCAGGCGGGCCACCGTCTGCGTCTGCCCGGGCAGCATCAGCAGCGGGTCAATGTCCGCCAGCGGCCTCAGCACGAACTCGCGCAGGTGAGCCCGCGGGTGCGGCAGCACCAGCTCCGCGGACTCGCGCCGCAGGTCGCCCACGTACAGCAGATCCAAGTCGCAAGTGCGCGGCTCACCGTACACCCCGTGGCGCACCCGTCCCAGCGCTTCCTCGATGCGCTGAAGGTGCCGCAGAATCTGCTCCGGCTCCAGCGGCGACTCCACCTCCACGCAGGCGTTGAGGTAGGCCGGGGAGCCCTCCGGACAGCCCACGGGCTCCGTTTCGTACACCTGAGAGAGCCGCAGTGCGCCGAAGAGCTCGCTGAGCTCATCGCAGGCGCGCTCCAGGCAGGCCAAGCGATCACCGATGTTGGAGCCGAGGGCGATGCCCACGCGGCGCAGCTGCTGCATCCCGTCAGCCATCAGATCAGCCTCGGGTTAAATTGAGGAGAGAACGCAGGGCTCGCTCAGTCGGCGAAGCCCAGCACATCCTGCATCGTGTAGAGCCCGGCCGGCTTGTCCGCCAGCCAGAGCGCCGCGCGCACCGCACCGGCCGCAAAGGTCATGCGGCTCGACGCCTTGTGCGCCAGCTCCACGCGCTCGCCGTCCGTCGCGAAGATCACCGTGTGATCGCCCACGACATCGCCGCCGCGCAGCGAATGCATGCCAATCTGGCGCTGCGGGCGAGCGCCCACCAGCCCCTCGCGGCCGTGCATCACATCCTTCTCCGGATCCATTCCCGTCTCCTCGCAGACAATCTCCGCGAGCGTGCGGGCCGTGCCGCTCGGCGCATCGAGCTTGTGGTGGTGGTGCATCTCCACAATCTCGATATCGTAGTCGCGCAGAATGCGCGTCGCCTTGCGCGTCAGCCAGAAAAGCGTGTTGACGCCGACGGAGTAGTTCGAAGCGAAGACAATCGGGATTTGCGACGAAGCCTCAACGATCGCCGCACGCTCCTCCGCCGTGTGACCCGTCGTGCCGATCACCAGCGGCTTGTTCTGCGCCAGCGCCACCTTCAGCAGCTCGGGCGTGAAGCCGTGAAACGAAAAGTCAATCGCAATGTCCGCCGCCGAAATGGCCTCGGCAACATCCTGACCCACATCGTGAGTCGACGCCAGCTCCGTCTGTGCGTTCTGAGCCACGGCCTGCTGAACGGCCTGACCCATGCGCCCCGAGGCGCCCGTCACCAGAATCTTCATCATGGTATCAACAGTAAAATGATCATGCAGGGGGAGAGGTCCGCAGCCTCTCCGGTCTCACATCAGATCGTAGCGGCGCAGCAGATCCGCCAGCACCGTCCGCTTCTCCTCCGCCAGCGGAGCCAGAGGCAGGCGCAGCTCCCACGAGATATCGCCGCGCTGGGCCAGAGCCGCCTTGATCGGCACCGGGTTCACATCCAGACTCATGAGCCCCTTCATCAGCGGGTAATACTTTTTCTGCAACTCCAGAGCGCGGCGACCGTCTCCCGAGAGAGCCGCATCCACCAGAGCCTTCATCTGAGCCGGAGCCACATTCGCCGTCACCGAGACGAGACCCACCGCGCCGCAGGCGATGAAGGGCACCGTCAGGCCGTCATCGCCGCAGAGCACGGCGAAGCCCTCCGGCACCTTCTGCATGAGCTGGTTGACGCGGTCGACGCTGCCGCCGGCCTCCTTGAGAGCCGTAATCGTCGGGCAGTCCTGAGCGAGGCGAGCCACCGTGTCCACGGCAATCTCCACACCGCTGCGGCTCGGGATGCTGTAGAGCAGCACGGGCAGATCCGAGCACTCGGCCACCGCGCGGAAGTGGCGGTAGAGACCCTCCTGGCTGGGCTTGTTGTAATAGGGGCAAACCTGAAGCGTGCCGTCGGCGCCGAGGCGGGCCGCCTCCTGCGTCATCAGAATGGCCTCATGCGTCGAGTTCGAGCCCGTGCCGGCAATCACGCTGCATCGGCCTGCGGCAAACTCGATGGCCAGGCGAATCACCTCCATGTGTTCCTCATGGCTGAGCGTCGGGGACTCGCCCGTCGTGCCCACCGGCACGATGCCGTCCACGCCGCCGGCGATCTGTGCTTCGACAAGCGCCTTGAAAGCGTCAACATCCACCTTGCCGTCGCGGAAAGGCGTCACAATAGCCGTGTAGAGACCCTGGTATTTCATAGCTCTGCGCTATTCTATCACAAGAGGGCGGATTGTCACGTCTAAAATTGGGGGCTTTTGCCCAAGTCTCTGCGCCTCAGAAGCTGCGGTTGCGAACAGGCGGAGCCCGCCCGGAGCCTCGTCGGCGCCCCGTCGAAACCCGGAGAGCAGGGGCTCGCGAGCTGATCGATCAGAACTCCGGCATCTCGCGCAGCGGCGGGGCCTCATCGCTCGGGGCAGCATCCGTGGCCGGATTGCCTGCGTCGGGGCTCGAGGCTTCCGCAGCCGGAGTTCCGTCTGCGCTTGCCTGGGTTGGTCCGGCAGAGCCGGTCGTGGGTTCGGCGTTCGGAGACTCGGCGTTCTCGTCGGGTGCTGTCGTCGGCGTGGGCTGCGAGCCCGGCTGAAGGATGACCTCCGGCTCTCCCTCCGCCGAGGCCCCGTCCGCGGTCTCCGGCAGCACGACGGCGCGCCCGGAGCTGCCGGAGCTGCCGGAGCGGCTCAGGCAGGAGTCCATGGCCGCCTGCAATTTCATGTCCGGGAAGCCGATGTAGCGGATGCGGCAGTTCTCATCCACCAGCACCGCCAGAGGAAGCTGGCGCACGCGATAGGCCTGCGCGGCGCTGCCGGCCTCATCGTCGGTCCAAGTTTCCTTGACCCCGAGCTGTTCGAGGTCGGCGCGGAATAGGTCGACATCCTGCGGCTTCATCGTCACGGGGAAAAAGGCGAGGGCGGGGTACTGGCGGGTGATGGCCTCCTGCTTGGCCATGATGCGGCTCCCCACATTCTCCCCGGGCGCCCAGAAAAAGAGCAGCGATACCTTGTCACGGGCGGGGAAGGTGGCCTGCTGCCCCGTCAGAGACTCCAGTTTCAAGGGCGGGGGGATGGAGCCCACGCTCAGATGGCGCAGGATGTAGGCCTGATCGGCTGCGGCTTCCGTCAGGCTGACGGAGCCGAAGCGCTGCTGGTCGCTCGAGAGCGTCAGGGCCTGCCTCAGGTAGTGCAGGCGATAGCTGCGCGCGATCTGCGGCGAGCCCACCGTTCCCGACACCAAGGGGCTGGCGAGCTGAATGCTCAGCCCCATGGCCGCTGCGCCGCGAGCGTTTTTGTCGGTGTTTTGCTCGTAGATCTTTTTGAGAATCCCGTAGTGGCGCACACTGGGGGACTCGGCGAGCAGGGGGCACATCTCCGCCATCAGAGGGCTGGCGTAGTGCACCTCCTCGATGGCGTCGAGCATCAGATTGGCGTAGTCGGCCAGCTGCTGCTCGCGACCCTTGAAGAGAGCCGCGAACTCGGCCGGGTGGCTCAGCAGCCACACGACCGCCGGCGCTGCCCAAGGCTGTTCGAATTCATAGGTCGGCACGCGGCGGGACTCCTCGCGCCCGGCGTCCGTCGTCGGCACCTGCGCGGGGCGCGTCACCTTGAGCCGCGTTCCGGTCTTGCCGGAGACGGAGCGCCACAGTGCCGCCGCCGTTTCGTTGCCGGACGGCGCCTTCACCGCCGCGCGGGCTTCGGGGGAGGCCGCACTGCTGAGGGCGGCCTCGTATTCCGCAAGGCGCTGCTCCCACTGGTGCATCGCGGCCTTCATCTCCTCTTCGGTTGCCGAGGCCGACAACCCCGCCAGCGCCAGCAGCACCAGCGCCCCTGACAAACTCATCTTCATGGCTCGCATTATAGGCGCGCTGCCCCTGGCTTGGCAAGACTGAAAACGGACAGCAGCCGACGAAATCGCCTCACCCGCGCAGCTTCGGAGGGACGGCTTCCTCACGCATGGCTTCACCCATGCAGCCTTCGCCTGCATCGCGTCTCCCGCGCCGCCTTCTCACCGTCCGCTTTCTCGCGCCGCGCCGCTTCTGCTTGGCGGCGCCGCCGCAGAATCGGGGAGTCCGCGCGTTCACGCGCGCTCAGCGGCACGGCTGCGGCCCGGAGGCGCGTCTGCTGAGACGGCGGCGCAGCAGAGCCAGCAGGACGAGGGCGGCGCAGACGACGCAGAACCACTCGCCCCAGCGGGCGTAGAGTGTGACGCGCCCGCTGAGATCGACGGGGAGCAAGGCGTAGCTGTAGCCCTCAAGCCAAGGCTTGCCGTCCGCATCGCGCAGCTCGTCGATGGGCGCGCCGTTGGGCGCTATGCTACAGGTGACGCCCATGTTGGCTGCGCGCACCATGGGGCGGCGCAGCTCGATGCAGCGGAAGGCCGCCATGCGGGCCTGCTGCTCGCCGCAGGCAGAGCGGCGGAACCAGGCGTCGTTGGTGACGTTGACGATGACTTGCGGCTCCGGGCGCACGAACTTGGCGATGAGGTCGCCGACGGTGTCCTCATAACACACGGCGGGGATGACGCTGATGCGCCGGCCGCTGTCGGGCAGGGAGAGCGTGAGCGGATCGCTGCCGCTGCCCGGAATGATGCCGTCGCCCACCTGCGTGCCGGTGAGCTGAGAGTAGGCGTCGCCGATCCAGGATATGGTGGTGACGAGGGGGATGTATTCCCCGAAGGGCATGAGGTGCTGCTTGGCGGTGGTGGTGACGGAATCGAAGCCCTCGGGGATGACGACGAGCGAGTTGTACATGCCCGCAGGGCTCAGGCGCCGGCCGTCGGGCATGAGGATGGTGTTGAAGGCGTCCGTCGCCGTGCCGTCGGCGTCCCGCAGCAGAATCTCATCACCGCCGGCGAAGAGGGTGAAGGGTGCCGCACCGAGGCGATCCGCCAGGCTGCTGCGGAGCCCGGGCAGCCCCTCGGGGCCGAGGAGGCAGGCGCTGTTGATGCGGTCCTGCAACAGGGCGTTGCGGCCGGTATCGCGCCAGAGGTGGTCGGGCAGGGCGCTCTCCGGCCAGACGACCCAGAGGGGCAGCTTCGGGATGATGCCCAGCTCGGGGTTGCGTCGGGCGTCGTCCATGCCGCGGCGCAGGATGTCCTCGAAGGCCTCGCCGGTGAGGCGGAGGTAGCGCTCGCGGATGCGGCGGCGGAATGCCGGATCCGCCGCCTGCTGCATCTTCTCCACCTGATCGAGGTTGATCTGGGCGGCCATGACGGGCAGCATGAGGCAGCTTGCGCTCTCCCCGCGCGCCTCGGCGCGCTGCGAGGCGGCGCGCATACCCGCCGGAGAGTACTGGCGCGCCATGATGAGGCCACCGAGGAAGAGCAGCATCAGCAGCACGACGGCGCCGTAAAAGTCCCAGGGGCGGTTGATGCGGCTCGCTCCCCGCTGGTGCAGGTAGGCGCGGCGAAGGGCGCCCCAGAGCAGAATGCTGAAACTCGCGGGGATGATCGAGAGGCCGTTGGTGCCGATGAACTCGGCCCACTGCGCGAAGGCGTAGCCGCCGTAGAGGGCGCTGCCGAGGCTGTTCCAGCTGAAGCCGAGGCAGAGGAAGTGGGCGCGCAGCCACTCGATGCAGACCCACAGCGCCCCGAGGGCGACGGCGCTGCCGAGCCAGCTGCGCATGTCCGCGTGAGCCCAGGCCGCCCAGGCGCTGCGGCGCTCATCAGGGGTGGCCTCGCTGAGGTCGCGGGCGGGGCCGGCCCCCGTCCGCGGGCGGAGCCAGCGTCCGGCCACGCCGGCCCAGAGGGCAGGCAGGAGGGCGTAGAGCGCCATCAGGGGCAGGAAGGCGATGAGGCCGAAAAAGAGGCGGTTGAGCAGGGGGAGCAGCTCCGGGTTGTCGCGGAGCAGCGCCGGCATGTCCGCGGGGCTCCCGAAGCAGTTGTTGAGCAGGGGGAAGACGGCGCTCACCTCGGTGATCCATGAAAAGCTCACGCAGTACCAGCCCATGCCGTAGAGCCAGCCGGCGCGGAAGCTCGGCCAGAAGCGCGCCGGGCCGCTCCAGAGCACGGCGATGAGCGGGATCAGCGCCACCCACACGATGGGGTAGAGGTCATAGGGCGGGTAGGCGAGGGCGGTAAAGACGCCGCCGAGCAGACAGATGAGGCTGCGCCCCAGGCGGTTCAGTCGCGTCCGGCCGGGGTGCGGGAGGGGAATGCCGCTGCCTTGGGCGACCTCATGGGCGCGCTCGGAGTCAGCTCCGGGCAGAGCGGTTGCGGCGTCGGCGGCTGCGGTGGGTGCCGGGGTTCGGGGTGCGTCGGAGGTCTTTGGCGCGGGGGCGCCGGGAGATGTTTCGTTCATGGGTGAGGGGAAGGAGCCGGTGGTGGCGGACGGGGTTCGAGGCGGGGAACCCGTGATGCCGCGGGAAGGGGGTATCGGATTCGCGTCGGCGCGTCGGTTCGTTGATGACGATGGCTCAACGCCGGCTCCCCGTCGGTTTAGCGACGGTTTAGTGTTGGTTCAACGATGGTTCAACGCAGGGCCGGGCGCGGCGCGGAAAAGCGGAGGGGGCAGGGCTCTCACTCCTCGCGCAGGCTGTCGAGATCGGCGGGGACGGGGGCGAGGGTGGTGCTGCCGAGCTGCTCTTCGAAGGATTCGCCGTCGGGTTGCACGTCGACGCGCAGCGTCCAGAGAGGGCTGCCCTCTCTCAAGCGCTGCTCGGTGAGGGCAGCATCGTCCTCCAGCCCGGATTCAATGCTGATGAGGGCTTTTTGTCCCGAGACCTCGATGCCGGGCTCCCTTTTCTCTTCGAAGCTCCCGTTGCTGTATCGCAGCACGACGAGGTTGCCGACGCGGTTGCCCACGCTGTTGCGGAAGGAAACGTAGAGGCGCCCGCTGCCCGAGGTCTCGCCCAGCTCAAGGCGGGCGGCGGGGAAGTAGGCGATTTTGCCGAAGTAGTCCGGGCGATCCTTGAGCCTGGGGTGCTCTGCGGCCGGAATCCACGCGGCGCGCGCATCGGCGATGCTCACGCCGGCCGCTCGCCAGGGAAAGGGGCTGTGGGCGCCGCCCTCGCCGTCGCTGCGCAGGTGGCTGTTGGTGGAGAGAAGGATGAAGCCGGCAATCACGACGAGGAGGCCGATGCAGAGTCCGATGAGCTTTTTGTTGCGGAAGACGGAGGGGCGGGAGGCGGGCCGTTCCGGGCTGTCTGTTTCGTTTTGCACGGCGCTATTTTTACCCGAAAAAAGCGCCCTTGCAATAAAAAATGATTGCAATCCCTGCAAAATAAGCGAAAATAGCACGGGGAAGCATCCACCCCCCACATACACGAAATGGCCGATATTGAAGAAAAGACAGAAAAGAATGTTCCCGGTAAGTTCTACGTTGACAGCAGCTGCATCGACTGCGATCTCTGCCGTGAGACGGCTCCCGATTTCTTTGCTCGCGATGATGACGAAGGTGTCTCCTACGTGAAGAAGCAGCCGGAGAGCGATCAGGACGTGGCTCTTTGCCAGGAGGCCCTCGAGGGCTGCCCCGTGCAGGCCATCGGTGACGATGGTGAGTAAAGAGCAGCGGAATCCTTTTGCTGCGGCCCGGAGGACGGAGACGCCTCCGGGCCCTTTTTCTCTAGCTCCGGCTCCTGTCCCCGCGTTCAGCGGGGAGCCGGCTCTTGTCGGCGGGGAGGGTGGGGCTTGTCGGATGAATGACCCTTTTTTCACGCATGCCGAGACGCACACGCAAGTCTGATGCCGCCGGGGTCGGTGGGGCAAAGCGCCCGCCGCTGCCTTCCTCGCCGAGTGCGCCGAGGCGCTACCGCATGGTGCGCTATGAGGATGGTTCCGAGCGGCCCGTGCGCTGCGTGAGCAGCCGTCGGCGCTTCGACGGGCAGGCCTTTTCTGATTTTTACGGCGTGCGCCCCGAGCTGTCGCTGCGCGCGAACATGCGCACGGTGGATTCGGTGCTCGGGGAGCTGCTCAGCAGCATGGATCTCAAGGTCGCGGAGCTGGCCCCTGAGGTGCTCGAGGAGGCCTGGCGCCGCGCCGCGGGGCCGGTGCTCGGGCCGCGGGCTCAGCTGGTCTCAGTGGTGAAGGGCGTGGCGACGCTGCGCACGATGCACCCGCTGGTGCACCGCGAGATTGTGATGTTGCGCACCGCGCTGATGCAAGCGCTCAACCGCGAGCTCGGCGAGGGCTCGGTGAGCAGCATTCGCGTGCAGCGCGGCTGACGCCGGGCGTCGCTCGCCGGGCCCTGCCTCGGCCAGTGAGGGGGACGAGCAAACCCTCTGCGAACGGCCCCTTCCTGCGCACACGGGACGGCCCCCCCCCTCTGCGCGCGAAAGGAGTTTTTCATGCGAAAAAAGCCCCGCCGGGCGCGTGCCGAGCGGGGCTTGGGAAGGGTTCGCTGTCTTGTGCGTCACTTCAGCCGTCCATGCGGCCGCGGAGCATGGCCTCGGCCATGAGGTTGCCGCGGGCCGCGGCGTGCTTCAGGGCGATGAGGGCCTTGTCCGTGTCCTTTTCGAGGAGCTTGCCGTCGATGAGGCACATGGCCAGCACGAACATGGCGACGTGGTCGCCGCCCTGAGCCGCGGCTTCGAGATTGGCGACGTCCTCGCGGCTGCGCGTCTGCGCAAAGTAGATGCGCGCCAGCTGGTTCTGCGCCTCGGGGTGGCCGGCAAAGGCCGCCCGGCGCAGGTGCTCCGCTCCCTCAGCGGGGCGGCCTTCCTGAAAGGCCTCCGCGCCGAGGCGGTACTCCTCTTCTGCGTCCTCGCTCATATCGATGTGATAGGCGCCAACCGATGGGATTCGTCAACGGGCTGCAAGGCAGGCGTCAGACGTCGGATCCGGGCGTGCCGACGGCGTCACCGGTGGGAGCCGCCGGCTCCTTGGCGTCGGCCTTGATGCTCTCGCGCAGGGCGGGCGGCACTTCGTGGGTGACCGTGAGGCTGCTGACCTCGCCGTCGAAGCTGCCGGCCAGCGTCTGCAGGGGCAGGATGAAGGTCGGCTTGAGCTGCTTGGATCCGCCGCGGAAGGACTTCATCGTCAGGCCCTCGGCCTTTTTGCCGTCGATGAAGAGCTCCGTGCTGCCGGGCTTGCCGACGAGCTCGAGCTTCACCTTTTTGCCCACCGGCAGCTTGGCTGCCCACTGGAACTCCACCGAGTCATTGCGGCGCATGCCGATGTTGCCCTCCTTGTTGACGGCCAGCAACTGGCCGGCCGGCGAGCTGAGCAGCACCTGCTCGCGCCCCTTCGGCGCGGACTTGAGCGTCACCTCCATGCTGAGGCGGTAGTTCGGCCCGACGGAGCCGCGGCGCAGCTTCGTGGCCTTGCTGACGGGGCGATCGAGCTTGAATTCACGCCACGACGGGATGTAGTAGGGATTGGTGCCCGGGGCGACGCCGAGCTTGGCGATGAGGGCCTTGTGCTGCTCGTAGTCGCAGGGAAGCTGCGCCGTGCCCCACATCTTCTGGCTGAGGATGTCCGCCGTGTTGCTGAACATGCCCCAGATGTCGTAGGGGGCATAGCCGTTGTGGCGCATGCACGTCATGTCATTCCAGATGGCGAAGGTGGCGCCCAGCAGCTGGGGGTGCCCCGCCGGCAGCGTCTCGCCGCCGATGACATTGGGCTTCCAGTTGTTGTAGGTCTGCTTCGGGCGCTGATCCATGCGGTAATAGTTGGCGAAGGGCACGATGTAGAGGGCGCCGTCATTGGTGTTGATGACGTCGAAACCCTGGTTGACGGAGTCCCAGGCCTTGGCCCAGCCGCCGCTCCAGAGGTTGAGCTGCACGCCCTTGGCTTGCACGGGCGTCTTGCCCGGCTTCTTGTTCAGGCTGCCCCAGACGCGCGGGGTGTAGCCGCGACTGATGACGAACTTCACGAGGCCGTCCATGTATTTTCGGTAGTCCTCGTTTTCGCCGTAGAATTCGTCGGCACCGATGTGGACGGTGCAGCCTTCAAAGACGGCGCGACCGAGTTTTTTGTCGGGCTTGAGGTATTCGTCCCAGACCTCGCCGACAAACTTGAGCGCCTCGGGATTAGAGGCGTCGAGCATTTCGCAGCGGCGCTTGGGGTTGTTCATCTTTCCTTGGTAGATGAGATCGGGGCGCGTGCGGGTGAAGGAGAGGGCGTGGCCGGGGGTATCAAATTCGGGGACGATGTTGACGCCGCGAGCCTTCGCGAAGTCGATGAGTTCGCGGAAGCCGCGCTTCGTGTAATAGAGGTCCTGCGAGGTGATGGGGCGCCCGTCCTTGCTCTTCATGTTCGACTCCATGCGGAAGCCGTCGTAGCTTTCGACGAAGGGATCTTTGCCGGCATCCACGTAGTTCTCGTGGAAGATGTAGTTGTCGTTGAGGTGCAGATGCAGGTCGTTCATCTTGTACCAGGCCATCGTGCGCACGACGTCGTAGAGGTAGTCGATGGGGACGGGGATGCGGCCGACGTCGAGCATGAAGCCGCGCAGCGGGTAGCGCGGAATGTCAACGGCCGTGCCGCAGGGCAGGGAGCCGTCGTGCAGGCGCATTATCTGCACCAGCGAGCGCGTACCCCAGTAGAGCGCCTGCTCTGAGCAGCCGGTGATGGTGACGCCGTTGTGCGAGATCTTGAGCACGTAGCCCTCTTGCCCGAGCTTGTATTCGGAGTTTTTGACGAGGTTGAGCTTGACGGTGGTCGTGCCTTTCGCTTTGTCATCGGCGGCGAGGCTATCGTTGAGCTCATCGATGATTTCCTGAAGGGGCAGGCTCTTGTCTATGTCTTTGTCGGCCACCAGTAGGATGGCTGCGGGCGTGAGCTGACCCTTGCCGCCCTTCCATTCCAGCAGGGCGGGCACGGTGAGGGGTTTCGGGTTGACGCCGTCCTCGGAGGCAGCCGGGGCCTTGACCGTCAGGGCGTAGTCTTTGCTGATGGCTTTCTTGCCGTCTTTGGTGACTTCAAAGCTGATGTTGACGGGCGTGTCGGAGAGCACGGGGCTGATGCGTCCGTCGTTGGCGATAATCTGCTCATAGTCGGCACCGAGGATGCGCACCTGAGCGCCGAGCGCCTCGGGGAGGGGGAGGCGTGTGTCGCCGGGTTTGAGCTCGGGCATGGTCAGGTTATCGGCAACTTCCTTGGCGCTCTGGGCAAACAGAGTTCCCGCGCTGCACGCGGCCAGCAGAATGAGAGTGGATGTCCTCATGCAACCCATACTACCAGATTAGCCGGGGCGGTCAAGCGAAAAGCTCGGCTTGCGGAGGGCGGCTCCGGTGCTTCTGTCCTCCCGCATGCTTTCCTGTGGGGGCTCGGTGCTCGGGCGCATGAAACAGAGGCCCCGCATCTCCCCAAGTGGGGGGGATGCGGGGTCAAAGAGTTGCAAAGGCTCCGTGCGGGGGCAGCGCCGCGTCGGGGGCTTTTCGGGGGCTCAGTCGGCCGTGGCGGCGTAGTAGACGCGGCCGTCGAGGCTGGCGTAGAAGGTGCCGCCCTTCACGATGCAGATGCCGATGTTTTTACCGCTGTAGTCCTCCGTGGGGGCCGGAACGCGGTAGCGGCGGATCTCCGGCGTGCCGGGTCTGTCGGGGTCGCGCACGACGACGGTGATGGGCCAGGCGATGGGCGATGCCTGTTTCTTGTTGGTGGTGTAGTTCTGCCCGCTGACCATGAAGCCGCAGGGGTAGACTTCGCCGGCGGCGTCGCTGGCTTCGATGAAGAGGCGACCGTCGGTGGTGTTGATGACCTGAACGCTATAATTGACCGAGCCGCTCGGCTGCGCCGGGGTGGAGGCAGGGGGGGCTGGGGGAGGG
>URLZ01000047.1 GCA_900548895.1 uncultured Akkermansia sp. | reverse complement strand
CATGCCGCCGAAGTCCACCTGGTTCGAGCCCAAGCTTCGCTCCGGCCTCTTCGTCCACGAAATCGAGCGCTGAGCGAAGCGGCAGAGCCGAACGGCGATCAGTGAGCCGGGCTCGCCCGGCTCCCGCCAGGAGCCTCAGCCGCCCGGCGCGGGGCCTCACACCATCGCACAACCCCACATCTTCCCCCACACCATGAAAATCCTCATTCCCACCAAGCTTGACAAAGCCGCCGCTGCCACGCTGGCTGCCGCCGGCTACGAGGTCGTTCAGAACGACAGCGCCCCCATCGAAGAGCTCGTCGCCGCCCATCCGGACGCCGCCGGTCTCATCGTGCGCTCCGAGAAAGTCACCCGCGACATCATCGACGCCCTTCCCCAGCTCAAGTGCGTCATCCGCGCCGGCGCCGGCTACGACAACATCGACTACGTCTACGCCCGCAGCAAAGACATCGACGTCATGAACACTCCCGGCGCAAACTCGAACGCCGTGGCGGAGGAGGTCATCGCCATGATTCTCGCGGCCTACCGCTACCTCATCCCCGGCGACGTCACCACGCGAGCCGGAGAATGGAACAAAAAGAAATACATGGGGCACGAGCTCACGCGCAAGACCGTCGGCATCCTCGGCCTCGGCAACATCGGCCGCATGCTCGTCAAGCGCCTTCAGGGCTTTGAGTGCACCATCCTCGGCTACGACCACTTCCTCTCGCGCCAGCGCGCCCTGAACATCGGCGCCACGCCCGCGGAGCTCGACGAGATCTTCTCGACGGCGGACATCATCTCCATCCACGTGCCGGGCGGTCCCTCCACCCGCGGCATGATCAATGAGGAGCTCATCGGCAAGATGAAGGACGGCGCCATGCTCATCAACTGCGCCCGCTACGGCGTTGTCGACGAAGATGCCCTGCGCGCCGCCAAGCAGGGAGGCAAAAACATCATCTACTGCACCGACGTGCACCCGAAGGACGCCGCCGCGCAGCAGCCCAGCGCCGACATCGCCGAGGTCATGCTCCCCCACCTCGGCGCCAACACGAAGGAAGCCAACAAGATGGCCGCCATGCGCGCCGCGCGCCAGATGGACGACTACTTCAGCAAGGGAGACACCGCCTGCGTCGTCAACGCCGAGAAGCCCGCCGACCTCAGCCCGGCGCACCTGCAACTCGCCTCGATGCTCGGCAAGCTCGCCTACAACGCCGGCGGCTGCAAGCCCATTCGCCGCATTGAGTGCACCTTCTACAACAACCTGCGCTCCTTCCGCAAATGGTTCACGCCGTGGATTCTCGAGGGTGCCGTTCCCGGGGCGGAGCACGGGCTCATGCCCGCGGCCGCCGAAGCCTCGCTGCGCGAGCACGGCATCGTCTTCGTCGCGCGAGAGCCGCTCGACGACAAGTTTTACGATGACGCCCTGACGCTCGACCTCTTCATGGAAGTCGATGGTGTGCAGCACAAATCCAGCGTGCGCGGCATGGTTGTGGACGGTCAGCCCGTCGTCTCTCGCATCGACGTCTTCGACCACCTCTACGCCGGTCTCTCGGGCAACACCCTCGTGCTGCGCTACAAGGACCGCCCCGGCGTGATCGCCGCCATCGGCCAGGCCCTCTCTCAGGCCGGCATCAACATCGACAACATCGTCGCCCCGCGCGATGCTGCCTCGGGCGATTCGCTGGCCGTCATCAAGACGAACCTCCCCGTCAGCGAACAGCAGACGCGTGACATCGCTCAGGCCATTGAGGCCAAGCAAGCCTTCTCCCTGAGCATGTGACGGTCTCCCGCTCTTTCGGAGCATCAGCGGCCTCTCGCCGATGCTCTCAGAAGAGGCAAAAGACATGATCGAACGATCTCCGAATCCGCCGCCGGGCAGACTCGGCGGCGGATTTTTCATCACCCTCTTCTCCTGCGGAGCGCTGCTCTGCCGCAGGACGCAAAGCCGGGGCCAATGCGCTCCCGCTGGGTGGTGAGCAAGGCAAGAGCCGCTCCTCTGCGTTTTGAGGACTCGGTCCCCCTCGAGCCTCCCGCACTCGTCAGCCGGCATCGGAGCCGGCATCTTGTCTCATTTCAGCGAAGAGGCCGGGGCTTCCTCACAGAGCCGACAGGCGGCGGAGGCTCTGAACACGGTATGAGCCACTCTCCCCCTCGCATCAGCTTCGCCGGCGCAACAGGGCGGCGTAAGCGCCGTCCGCATGCTCGCGGTGCGGCAGGGCCAGATACTCGTCGACGAACTCAAACTCGGGGTTGGCGGCGAGGAAATCATCAACGACAGCGCGGTCTTCCTCCCGATCGATGGAGCAGGTGGAGTAAACAATGCGCCCACCAGGTCGCACAGCCGCGGAGGCGCTTTGCAGCAGAGTTTTCTGAAGCGCGGCGAGGCGGGCGATTTCCCCCTCATCGAGGCGCCAGCGGGCATCGACGCGGCGCTGAAGCACGCCGGTGTTCGAGCAGGGCACGTCGAGCAGCACGCCATCGAACTGCCCGCGCCAGTCGTCGGGGCACGGAAGGGTCCAGTCGTGCTGCGCCACGCGGACGTCGCGGCCGCCGGCGCGCCGAAGGTTCTCGCGCAGCTTGGGCAGGCGGTGCTCGTGCAGATCGGTGGCGAGCAGGTGGAGGTCTCCTCCGGTCGCGCCGATCATGGCAACGGATTTGCCGCCGGGAGCCGCGCAGGCGTCGAGCAGATACTCGCCGGGGCGCGGGTCGAGCAGGCGGATGCTGTGGCGCGTCGAGGGGTCGGCGATGTAGAGCTGCCCCGCCTCCAGAGCGCGCAGGGGCAGCGGGCCGACAACGCGGTACCAGAGGGGCTCACCGGGCAGCTGCTGCCAGGCGGCGGGCGGCTGCATGGGGGAGAGCGGATTGAGGCGCGCGTAGACGGGGGGCTCGGTGCAGTTCCAGGCGAGCAGAGCGGCGGTTTCATCGGCGCCGAGCTGGCTCACCCAGCGCTGCACGAGCCATTCGGGAGCCGAGTAGCGCAGCGCCAGCGGCAGCTGCTCGCGCTCGGCCATGAGGGCGGAGCGGCGGCGCAGAGCCTCGCGCAGCACGGCATTGACAAGGCCGCGCACGCGCTTCGGAGCCAGCGAGACCGTCTCCGAGACAGCCGCATGCTCCGCTTGGTGCAGGATGAAGAGCTGGCAGAGCCCGGTGAGAATCAGGGACCGCCACTCGGGCTCCAGCTTGCCGGGCCGCAGCTGCGTGCAGAGATGATCGAGCCAGCTGAGATGCCGCAGGCAGCCGTAGAGGATGGCTTGCAGCAGGGCGCGGTCGGAACGGCTCAGGGACGCCCCCTCGCGCGCCACGAGCGTCTCGGCGAAGATGCCGCCGCGCTGCCAGCGCATCAGGCTCTGCCAGGCGAGCAGGCGCACGCGGCTGCCGCCGGCCGACCTCGTCACGGGGGCCGCAACACCGCGCGGCGCGGGGCGGCGGAGCAACGAGGGAAGCCCTGCCCTCGCAGAGGCTGGGCGGCGGCCCTGCTCCGCGGATCCGGCCCGGGGCGTTGCAGCTCCCGAGGATTCACGCGACGACCGAGCGGGAGCATAACCGCGCCGGCCAGACTCGGCACCGACGCGCGATTCCGCACGCGCGGCGGAAGGTCTGCGGTCCGGCTGACGCGAAGATTCAGAGGTTCGGTAACTGTGGGGAGATTCAGGTTCTCGACTGTTATTTTGACGGTAATTCATGGGTGTTGGGTGTTTGATGAAGATCAGGGAATGTTTTTTGTGTGTTCACCGAAGGAGAAGTTGGCCTCAGCATTCGGCGAGCACCTGCGGAAGGGGGAGTTTGCCGTTCCACGCCGTGACGGCGCCGCTGAGGGCACCGGGCTCGACGGGGGTGAACTCGAGGACGCCGCCCGCAGCCTCGAGAATCACGCGCGCAGCGGCAAAGTCCCAGAGTGAGATGCGGCTCTCGATGTAAGCGTCCATGCGGCCGGCAGCAATGTAGCAGAGCGACAGAGCTGCCGAGCCGAGAATGCGCATCTTGCGCACGCGGGCGGACAGGTAGGCGAAGCGGCGGATTCCGGCCTCTCCGGAGCCGTCGTGCGTGCCGTGTCCGGCGAAGATCACGGCCTCGGCGAGGCGACTGCGCGAAGAGACGGCAATGGGGCGACCATTGCAGAAGGCCCCCTGCCCGGCCAGCGCCGTGAAGCACTCCCGCTGCATCGGGTCGACCACGCAGCCGAGCACAAGCCGGCCGCGGTGCTCCAGCGCGATGCAGACGCAAAAGATGGGCAGGCCGTAAAAGTAGTTGACAGTGCCGTCGATCGGGTCGATGATCCAGCGAGACTCCGCCTGCTCGGGCCCGCTGTTGCCCTCTTCGCCCAGCACGCTGATGTCGGGGAAGCGCTGCGACAGCTCGGCGGTGATGAGCTGCTGGGTCTCTTTGTCAAGGCGCAGCTTGATGTCGTGCGCCAGGGCTTCATCGACGATATGCGGCTGAAGGAAGCGCTCGCGCAGAAAGTCGCCGGCCCGGCCGGCTGCCGCCACGGCGGCATCGAGATGGGGTTGAAAGGGATGGGTCATGAAGCCTGCTGTTTCTTTTTCTCCTCCTCCTCCTTTTCACGAGCCATCTGCTCGCGCAGCACGCGGCGGCCCTCGGTGTGCAGCTCGCGCGCCAAGTAAGAGGCGGCATCGCGCAGAAGGCGTCTCATCTCGCTCGTCTGCGCCAGAGGATGCGCCGGATTGTCAAAGCCCATCCAGACGAAAACGCAGACACCGCGATCATTGATGATCATGTGCCACTGTCCGTGCCCCTCCGGCAGAGTGACACTCAGCTCCGTCAGACGCCCGTCCTGCGAGCTGAAGGGCGGCAGCCCGGCGACCGAGACGGCGCTCTCGCGGCGGATGTACTCCGGCGCGCGCTCGGGCTGGTTGGCGTAGAGAGGCTTGCCGCTGCGGCTCCAGACGTAGCGGATGCAGCGCAGACCATAGCCGCGGCCCTGATTCTGGAGGCTGAAGAGCAGGTTCGCCAGATCGCGGCGGCGCAGCTCGAAAAGCCCGTTGTAGAGGTCCTTCTCGCGATCTCTCTCCGGGAAAGTGGCGTGCAGCTTCAGGCTCTCGGCGAAGGAGCGCACGACGTCATAGCCGATGCTCGAGCCCGTCACCTCAGCATCGCGCGCGACGATGTGGCGATCCTCGCCGCCGGGCAGGCAGGCCGTGCAGAAAACGAAGGGAGCCCAAGCCTTGCCGGGGACGAGCTGCTCATCCCAGCGGTTGCGCTCATCGACGGCGCTGCGCCCGCCCGCAATGGCCATGAGCTCGCCCTTGTGGTTGAGGCGCGAGTCGATCACCATCACGCAGCACTGCACAAGATCACTGAGGTCATTGGAGATTCCGCGCTTCTTGAGCTCCCGCGGGCGCTTGGCCGTGCGGTAGGCCTTGGCCGCGACTTCGGCCTGCTCCGGGCTGTCGAACTGAGCCCGCCAAACGTCGGGGAAATGGCCGCGGTTTTCGACGGAGGAGAGAGCCCGCTCGCAGGCCTCCTCCAGATACTGCTGCATGCCGAGGTTGAAGGACGTCACCACGGAGAGACCGCCGCCGGCGTCCTTCATCTGCGCGCTGAGCTCCTCCATCTCCTCGCGGGCCTCCATCGTAGTGTAGGAGGACGCCGGGTGCTCATTGTTGATGTTCAGCTCAATGGGCGTTGCAACAGCCTCGTCGTACTCCTCCCGGCTGATCATGTCCTGATCAAGCATGCGCGCAAGCGTCTCCTTTTTGACGCCCTCGGCATTCGAGAGGCTGGTCTCGGGGTTGCAGAGCGAGGGGGCGCGCACGAGGCCGGCGAGGGTGGCGCACTCCACGAGGTTGAGGGCCGAGACAGGCTTGTTGAAGTAGTGCCGGGCGGCGGCGCCGATGCCGTAGCAGCTCTGGCCGAAGTAGATGCGGTTGAGGTACTGCGTCAGGATGGTCTTTTTGCTGTAGCGGCGCTCGATGCGCTGGGCGAGGGCAACCTCGAGCAGCTTGCGATCCATCGTCTTGTTTTGCAGCTCATAGACGTTGCGCGTGAGCTGCATGGTGATGGTGGAGGCCCCCTGCTGGTAGCGCATGGAGAGGAGGTTGCGGATCATGGAGCGCAGCACGGAGCTGAGCACGACGCCGCTGTGGCTGAAAAAGCGCTCATCCTCCCGCGCCACGAAGGCATTGATGAGCTGCTGCGGAAACTCGTCCCAGTCGACAAAGGCCACTTCGCCGGCATCCAGCGGAGCAATGGGGCGGTTCTCGGAGTCGTAGAGCATGCCGGGGCCGGTCTGGCGGCCCACGGCCTCGAGGTCGTAGCGCTGGGCTCGGATGGCGTAGTGGGCCAGCGTGCCGACAATCGTGAGCAAGATGACGCCCAGCACGACCAGCAGCAGGCGAATTCGCCAGCGGCTCGGGCTGAAAATGCCCAACCAGCTCTTGCGCCGGTTGTCTGGTGCGTCAGCGGACATGTCGTTGATCAGTCAGGGGGTAAATCCGAGGTGAAGTAAAGGTTTGGGTGACCATCCGCAGAGGGAGCATGCGGAACTGAAAGGGGGAAGTCGAGGACGCTCCCTCGGAGGCCTGCACCGCCCCCTCGCCGACCACTCGCCCGGCCCATAGTCGACCGACGGTCGAGTCCGAGGGGCCGGAGAAGGCAGGAGCCGCGGCGGCTCACTTCCCCTCCATCAGGCGGCGCACGCGATCCGGCGGGGTCCAGTTCGGGAACTCCGAGCTGAGGGACTCCTCATACTGGCGGGCCTCGCCGTCCTTGTGGTCCTTTTTGAGAGCGCAGACGATCTTGTAGAGCGAGAGGGGCTTGAGGTCCTTGTCGCTGACGATATTGGCCGTGCGCCCGTAGTGCTTGGCGGCCTCGCTGTACTGTTTCTCGGCGTAGTAGGTGTCGCCCAGCGCGAGGAAGACGGAGGACTTGATCGGGCCGTCGATGCCCATCTTGATGGCGTCTTCACAGAGCTTGCGAGCCTCCTCCGTGCGGCCGAGCCCCACGAGCAGCATCGCGGCATCGCGCATGCCCTCAGCCCTCGGGTAGGGGCGCGTCTCAAGCTCCAGATAATGATTCGAAGCCTCGAGACCCTTGGCGTATTCACAGAGCTCGAGATAGGCCTGGGCGAGCGTCTTCCAGACCAAGGCATCCACCTTGGGCCGCTGGGCCGTCTTGCCGTCGGCGGTGGTGTAGTCCTCCTTCGGGGCGCGGGCAACAGCGTCGCAGAGGTATTTGGCCGCCGCCTTGCTGTCACCGTTCTGGTAACACATCCAGCCGCACCAGCGCGGAATGCCGGAGGGGATGGTCTTGTAGCGCTCCGGGAACTTCTGCTCCAGCGCATCGAGGCTCTCGCGCAGCTTCGCGACGTCCTGCAACTTGTAGTAACACCACACGAGGTAGTAGCGGGCCTGCTCCTCGTAGTGCGAGGGATCGAGGCGCGCGGCTTCCTCGTAATGCGGAATGGCCTGCTTCGGATCCTCCTTGACGTAGTAGCCGGCGATGCAGTAGTTCGCCTCGGCGAGCGCCTGCGGGGTGACGGGCGTCTTGAGCTTGACGAGGGCGAGGTAATAGTCCTTCATGCGCTCGCTGCGGTTGTTGCGGGCGCAGGCCTGAGCCGCCTGCTGAAGGCTGACGGCCACGGCCTTGGAGTTCGGGAACTCGCGGATGACGCGGTCGAAGTCAGCCAGAGCGGCGTCGAGCTTTTTCTGCTTGAGCAGGGCGGAGCCGCGCAGGGTGAGCGCCTCCGGCATGCGCGCGTCGTCCGGGAACTCCTTGATGAAGAAGTCCAGCGAGGGGACGGGGTCGTAGCTTGAGCTTTCATTGGCCGTCCACGCCTTTTTGTAGTAGGCGTCGGCCTGAGAGGAACGCGGGAGCTTCTCGATGTTGATGGCGTCAAACTGCCGCGCGGCCTCGGCGACATCGGAAATCATGAGGCGGTCGGCGTACATCAGGCGCACGAGGTTCGTGCAGGGCAAGTCGGCCGTCTCCTTGCCGGGCACGGCGTATGTCTGGAGGTAGCGCGAGGCGGCGGAGAGGAACTCCGGCGAGCCCTGCTGAAGCATACAGACGATCATGCGATACATGGCATCCGCACCGCTGACGCCCTCGGGCTGATCCTCCCACGCGTTGCGGAAGGCCATCTGGGCGGAGCCGTAGTCGCGCAGCTCCATGTAGGACTGGCCGATGATCATGTTGCGCAGCGCGTTCTTGGCCGGGTCACCCAGCTCGGGAAGGCTGCGGGAACTCAGCTCGATGATTTTGCGGTAGTCCTTGTTGCGGAAGAGCCAGGAGAAGTTCTGAAGCTGGGCCTCGCCGGCGTAGGCCTGCATGCCGTCCATCTGGCTGAGGCGTGCGTAGTAGCGCTGCGACTCGTCGGGCGAGCCGAGCTGGGCGGCGAGGCGGGCCGCCTGCAGAATGGCCGCGCCCTCGAGCTTGGGATTGAGGTTCGGCAGCGAGAGCAGGGAGCGCAGGTGCCCGTAGGCCGCGCGGTCATCCCCCTGCTGGATCTTCATCTGCGAGATGAGGTAAAAAGTCGATTGCAGGATGTCCGCGCGCACCTCCTGCGGGCGCGACATCAGCGAATGGAAACACTGCTCGGCGCGGGCGTACTGGCTGAGCATCATGTAGGCCCGCCCGAGGCGGTAGGTGGCGTCATCGCGCAGGTCGCGGCGATCGGCGTTCTTGACGACGGAGCTGTAGTACTGCGCGGCGCGATCCCAGTTCTTGTTCTGGCTCGCGAGGGAGGCCAGGCGGTAGGAGGCGGAGACGCCGTACTCGTCATTGTAGAGGGCTGCGATGGATTCGAGCTGGCGCACGGCCGCCTGCTGGTTGCCGAGGGCCTCGAGACACACGGCTTGCAGGTAGTGGGCGCGGCTGCGCTGCCTCGAGTTCGGGTAGCGCCGCACGAAGTCGGCGAAGAGATCGGCGGCACGGCTGTAGAGCTGCGCGCTCGATGCGGGATCCGCGCTCAGGGCGCGAGCCTGACGGTAGAGCTGCTCGGCGATGGCGAGAGCATCTGCCTCGCGATCCACCGCCAAGGCCGTGTCAGACTGCGCGGCAAGCGGCAGCGCTCCCGCGGCGCAGGCCAGCATCATCATCAGGGACTTCTTCATACGCAAACGATCCTTTCTGAAAAATCTCTCAGGGCGCACCGGCGCGCTCCCGCCGGGCCCTCACGCACCCGCCCTCCGGCTTCGGCGCCGAAACGGGCTCACGAGGCGGCCCCCTCCTCCTTGGGCAGCTGCGACGAGAAGGAGATGTTGTAGACGCCGGCCTCCGTGCAGGTCACGATGACGTCGGCGATGCTCTGCCAGGAGGTGCGGGCATCGCCGCGGATGCGCACGGGGACGTCTTTGTTGTTGGCGACGATCTTGCTGAGGCGCACCCCGAGCTGCTCGCGGGTGAAGACCTCGCCGTCCACCGTAATCACCAACTCTCCGTCCACCTCGCGGGCATTGACGATCAGCTCGTCGATAGCGCGGGTGACTTCGTCCTCCGTCGACGGCGCCGTCGGCACCTTCACGTTGAGATCCTGCTCGGTGAGGATAATCTTCTGGGTGACGACGAAGAAGATCAGCAGCAAAAAGACGATGTCCAGCATCGGGGCGAGCTGGAAACCGATCTGATCAGGTATCTTGGTCTGAATCTTCATGCCGTGGCCTCATCATTCATCATCATCGACAATCTGCTCATTCACCATCCCGCGCAGCGCGACGCGCCCGGGGTGCTGCTCGCGGTACTTCACCACGGAGAGCGAGGAGAGCACGTGCGTGACGGCCACCTCCATATTCGTGATGTGTTTCTGAATGCGGCTGCGGAAGAAGACGTAGGCGAGCATCGAGGGAATGGCCAGCACGAGGCCGCCGGCCGTCGTGATCATGGCCTCGTAGATACCGTTGGCCATGCCCATGTTCTTGGCGCCCTCGAAGTTGCCGTCGGCAAGCTCCTTGAAGGTCTTCATCATGCCCCAGACCGTGCCGAGCAGACCGATCATCGGGGCGATGGCGCCGATGTCCGACAGCCAGCTGATCTGGCGGGTGAGGATATTGGCCTGGCGCGAGGCCTCAGCCTCGGCCACCTCGCGCACCTCGTCCATGCTGGCCCGGGGATTGCGCTGCAGGAAGAGGACGATGACGTGCACGGTGCGCGAGAAGCTCGAATCATCCTTCTCGCACAGCGAGATGAGGCCGGCGTAGTCCTTGCGGCGGATGTAGGAGTCGACGGACATGACCATCCGCTGCGGGAGCACGGCGCTCTCTCGCGTCGTCCACAGGCAGACGAAGGCGACCATGAGCATGATGATCGAGAGCACGAGCAGCACCCACATCAGCCACCCGCCCTTCTCGAAGAGCTGCAGCACCGTCCACGACTCGCTGCTGTCAGCGAGCATCACCATGTCTGTGAGGGGGAGAATCATAGAGACGCCGATACTTTACCTCAGGCGGCGCCCGATTTCAAGCCGGATGCCTGTCTGCATGTCACATTTTTGCGCTCAGCGCTGCCGCAGGGTGTCATCCAGGGGGACGTCGTAGGAGTAGAGCTGCGGCACATCCATGTAGTAATAGTGCCACCACTCCTTGCTGTAGTTGCGGAAGCCGGCAGCCTCCATCGCCGTCTTGAGCTTCAGGCGGTTGGCCTGCTGCTTCGGGCTCAGCTTGTCGCAGAGGGTGGCGGAGCTCGGGTCGAGCAGGTCGTGGTGGCCGCCCATATCCAGCGGGCGGCCGGACTTCAGATGCACGAGGGTGATATCGACGGCGATGCCCCAGCTGTGCTCGGATTCATCGCCGATGTAGCGCCCCTCATAGATGCCGGCCTTCGAGATGTTCGGGTAAAACTTGGCCTTCATGCGATCGTCGGGGGTCTCGGACCAGGCGCGGAAGTCCTTCATGGCGCGGCGGGGGCGGTAGGCGTCCCAGATGAGCAGGCCGAGCCCCTGCGGGCGCAGCGATTCCGCGACGCGGGCCAGAGCGGCAGCGGCCTCGCGGCGCAGCACAGCGCGGTGGCCGGTGTAGCCGTCGATCGGGCGCCCCACGAAGTTGTCACAACCTGCGTACTTGAGATCCGTGCGCACGGAGGGGGCGACGCTGTCGACGTAGCAGAGCGTCTCGTGGAGGTAGGCAGGGGCCGTGGCCGCACCCGAGTTCGGAGCGACCGTGGACGATGAAGCCGCTGACGAGGAAACGGTGTGCTGACAGGCCGTTGGCAGGGCGGAGAGCAGCAGAGGCAAGAGGCCGCAGAGGAGGCGCGCATTCATGCGCCCATTCTAGCACAGACAGGGGCAGGCTGACAAGCCCGGCTCCGCCCCCTTCTGCGCCCTCGCCTGGCTGATTGACAAGCCAAACAGCCTCGGGCCGCGACCACAGCCCCTCCAGCCTCCGCCACCGTATCCCCCCTGCCCTCTCAGCACTCGTCCGGCCTCATCAACCGGCGCTTCCTGCGAGAGAACGCGGCGCTGGGGGACTTGTTTAGCGCTCCGTGCGCTTCCTCCTCTCCTCCCCACCCTCTCATCACTCACAATCTCCACGCTTCCGGCGAGCCCGCAGCGATCCTCCCGGCCACCGCCGAGGGCAGGTCAAAGGAAAGCGGTGCCCCCGCATCAGCAGAGGCACCGCCCTTTCAACCAACCAATGTGTCTGAGTTACTCGATTTCAGTTATGCTTCGGTGCAGAGGATTTTCACGAATGCTTCTTCCTGCAGGCGCGTCGCGCCGCAGGCGAACTTGGCTCGGATCTGGAGGGCCTCATCGAGGTCATCGCGGATGCTGAGCTTAACCTTAAAGTCGTCCCAGATGCCGAACTGGGCCTTGCTCTTGACCCAGGCGATGCAGGAACGCACTTTAGAGGAGACGGGCAGCTGCTCGGTGCGGATGATGCGGAAGCCGAGGAAGCTGTCAATCTTGCCCTCTGCGAGGGCGCGCACGGTGTTGTAATCGTAGCTCGAGACCTCGGGCTCCTTGAGCAGAGCGTCGATCTGGCTGCTCGAGCAGGCGAGCACGAGCTCGTCGCCGTAGGCGCGGCGCTCCTCGCTCCAGGCCTCGCTGGCGTGCAGCATGGCGAGGGCGCGGCGCAGCTTGGCCACGGTGAGGTTGCAGTCCGCACCGGCGCCGGTGTCGGCGTAGTCGGCGTCGATGGTCTGCGTCTCCGGGAAGGTGACGGAGGTTGTGCCGTTCTCGCCGGTGTAGTTCGTGCCGAGGAAGGCGTCGATCATGACCTTGTCCATCGTGCGGCCGGCGGCCGCGCGCAAGCTCTCAATCGTCTTGCTGACAGGCAGGTCGATGTTGGCCAGCTTCTTCGCATCAAACTCATCAAAGCCGACGGCCTTGGTGTAGATGTGCGGGAAGATGACGCGACGCTTCGTGGGCGCTTCATCGAGCTGAGTGCTCCCCATGCGGGAGGTCTTCTCCGTGAAGGTGAGAAGACCGTACTGGTCGAAGGCGACCATCTTGCCGGAAAGACCGGTTTCGACGGTCACGTAGTGATCGAGACGCGAGGCCTCCTGCTGGAGGTAGCTGCCCCACTTCTCGGAGTATTTGATCTGATAGGCGCTTTCGATATCAGCCATCGTTGTTGTGTGTGTTTCGTGTGTTGTTCGATGCGGCAAATCGGTTGCTGGGATTACCCGTTCGGGGTCGGACCGCGCGGCGCCTGCCTGCGGGTTCTCCGCCTCCCGGAGGAGGTGCGGGGAATTGTCGCCGCCGGCGCTCTTGCCGACACCAGCATCGCACAGACGCGCCGCCTCCGCAACTGCTCCGCCCCCCTGCGCGCGTCCTGCCCACCCCCGGGCTCATCAATGCCCTCCGGCGCCGAGGGGAGGGCGCCGGAGGCCCGGGCCGCCGAGGCCGCACAACACATGAACCGCTGACATTCAACAATCAGGAAGTTTGACATCGAAAGAGGCCTTCCGTCCTCACAAAAAACTTCGCCGCCAAGCTTGCGCGCAAGCCGGCCTCCGAGAGCCTGAGCAGCAGCGGGGGCCCCGCAACGCGCGCCGCCAGCGACGCCTCAGGGAAAAACACCTCTGCCCTCGGCCACACAAAAGCCGCCGCACCCGAACCGGATGCGGCGGCGGATTCCCCACGCTTCCCGTCGCGAAGATCGCAAAGAGAGAAGCGCGGGGGAATGATGACAGGAGCCTGATGACAGGCACTCAGGCGAGCGGCTCAGCGGCTGCGCTCGGCAGCATCGGCCGCGACGGCCTTCCAGAGAGCATCGATGCTCGCCTCGACAACTGGGCGCGAGACTTCGGGCTCAACGCCGGGCGCGCCGTGAGCGAAGAGGTAATACTTGATCTTCGGCTCGGTGCCCGAGGGACGCACGGCGAAGCTGCGGCCGTCCTCGAGGTCAAAGAACAGCATCTTCTCGGCGGGGATGGGGTCGCCCTCGGCATCCAGCAGGTCGCCGTTGGCGAAGTTGCGGACGCGGACCACCTTCGAGCCGTCCATGGCCGAGGGGGGATTGTCGATGTAGCTCTGCGTGAGCGCGGCGATCTTCGCGGCGCCGTCCGCACCCTCCATGACGAGGCTCTTGCCGAGCTCCTTGTAGTAACCGAACTCCTTGTAGATGTTGTTGAGGCACTCCAGCAGGCCGATGCCCTGCGTGGCGAGGTAGGCGTTCATCTCCGCGAGGCAGAGGGCGGCAACGTTGGCGTCCTTGTCGCGCACGAAGTCCTGAGCCAGATAGCCGTAGCTCTCCTCACCGCCGAAGACGAAGTACTTGCTCGTGCGAAGGCGCAGTTCGCGGGTCTCGGCCTCGCTCATGGAGCGGTAGTTGCGGCGCAGCTCGGCGGGGATGGCGTTCTCGTACTTGCCAAGCTTGGCGGCGATGTATTTGAAGCCGGTGAGCACGTTGACCACGTCGATGCCGAAGGACTTGGCAATGGCATCCTGAAGCGGGCTCGTCACGAAGGTCTTGACCATGACGGCGTGCTTCAGGTTCTCCGGCGTGAGGATGCCGAGCTCGACCAGACTCATGCAGCGGTACCACGCGAGCAGGCAGCCGGTCTGGTTGCCGGTGAGCAGCTCCATCTTGCCGGTGGCGGGGTTGCGCACGGCGATGCCCATGCGGTCGCAGTCCGGATCCGTGGCGATGACGAGGTCCGCCTGCTCCTCGTTGGCCTGAGCGATGGCCATGTCGAGCGCGGGGGCGTTCTCGGGGTTCGGGCTGGCGACGGTCGGGAAGCGGCCGTCCTGCACGTCCTGCGCGGCGACGGTGCTCACGTTGCTGCCGATGGACTTGAGCAGCGGGACGATGCAGCGCTTGCCGGTGCCGTGCAGGTTGGTGTAGACGACCTTCGCCGAGGCCTTGCGGAACACCTCGGGGCGCAGCACGACACCCTTGAGGCGCGCGATGTAAATCTCATCAAAGGAGGAGTCGAGCACGCGCAGGCTGCCCTGCTGATCGGCAGGCAGGGGCTCGTAGCTGTCGCTCGTCAGGGCGTTCACCTCTGTGATCACGCCCTTATCGTGCGGGGCGATGAGCTGGGCGCCGTCGTTGAAGTAGGCCTTGAAGCCGTTGTCGTGTGCGGGGTTGTGCGAGGCGGTGATCATCACGCCGGTGTCGGCGCGCAGCTCGCGGATGGCGAAGGAGACTTCGGGCACCGAGCAGGGGCCGTCGAAGAGGGCGCAGTCGCAGCCGAGGTCGGTGGCGATGCGGGAGCAGTACTCGGCGAAGTCGCGCGAGAAGTGGCGCGTGTCATGCCCGATGACGATGAGGGGCTTGCGGCCGCTGCCGTCGGCCTCGACGAAGCGGCGCACGTAGGCGATGAGGCCGCGCATGGCACGACCGACATTGAAGAAGTTCATGCAGGCGGTGCCGACGCAGGGGAACTCGGGGCGCCCGTTGACGCCACCCTTGCCCTGCTCTGCCGGCATGACAACGGTGCCGATGGTGCGGCCGCGCAGGCCACCGGTGCCGAAGGCCAGTGTTTTGTAGAAGCGGTTGTTGAGCTCGGTCCATTCCCCCTTGTCAACGAGCTCGCCGATGGTGGCGGGGACGACGGGATCCTGCGTGCCGCGCATCAGCAGCTGAATGTTTTCAAGCGAAGCGGGCAGAAGTTTCCCCTCTGCAACCGCTTGTTCAAGCGTGGAGATGAGTGCGTTCATACGCGCGACAGTATACGCGCGCAGTTGCTCTTTGGCAAGTCCAATGTGCCCGCGGCGCGGCAGAGAGAAAACCGCGCGAAGGTGGTCGTTCCCCGCCGCCCGTCGGGAGAAAAAAGGCCCGCCCACCGAGACGGTGAGCGGGCTTTGTCGGAATGAGATGTTTGCCCGTGATCAGTTACCGGTCGACGTGTCAGTTGTACCGTCCCCTGTGGAGTCACCGGCATTGGCGGACTGATCCGTCTTGACTTGGAAAACAAGAGACTTCGGGGTGCCGATCTCGATTGCCTTGTAGGTCCCGGAATCCGAGCCGTAAGTCGTGAACGACGCGTTCCCGGAGGGGAAACTGATGGTGATGTAGTAGCCACCGTTATCGTTGATCAACTTCAGATCCGCCTGAACGTCTGCTTCATCGGCATCGGCGGGAGCACTAATGCTCCAAAGGTCGAGGAGATCCGTGTCTTCCGGTTTGGGTACACTCTCAAACAAGATGGCGCAGGTTGCCGTGGGAGCGTTCTCGGAAGCGTCCGTAATGTACGAAATCAGACAGTTGTGCGGAGTCCCGTTGATTGACAGTTCACCCGAAACCGTAACCTGATTACCATTGGGGGTTCCGCCTCCGCCGGGACTTGTCTTCAGTCTAACGTTCGGACCACTGACACTTTCGTAGTACACAGCTCCAGAGGCAAAGTCATCGACTGAGATAGCCCCCGCTGATGCAGCGCTGTTGCTGCTGTTGCTATCGCTGTCATTGCAGGAACTCAGAGCCAGCAGCGCGGCAGCTGCCGTCATCATGATAGTAAGCGTCTTTTTCATGTGTATGGGATGTTCAGTAGGTGTAGCTCGATATTCGAGACAGCACGGATTCTAGCAAATTTTTCAACGAATGCAACAAAAAAAGCACATAATAACAATAATGAACCAAACGAATTGTTGTCATTCCCAAATTCACGAAGTCTTCACTCCGGCAATAAAACTGGCATACGAGAGAGAACCATATCGCAGTCTCCTTCTCCAGTTTTATCAAAATATAAGATTATAAGGATCCCAAAGGATCGAACAAGGACGATCGAATCAGAATATGAAATCTTGCAGCACTCTTGACTAACGAATATAAGGCAACGGAGAGAGTAAGTTTTGAAAAGCTGCTGTAAAGTCTGGGAAAATCTCCAACTGATTCAAGTGTTTTTCTCTCCAAAAAAAATCTACATGAGCAGAACCTATGCCGCAATACGACGACGATCGAGCGTCCTCGCGAGCGCCAGCAGGGCCTAGACTCCGCAAGCTGGGGCCACCGTGCAAACAGCCCCTTCCATTGAAGTGCTGCAGAACCTTCTGCCGGGCCGTATTTTCACTGACGCTCGGATGTATTCTCAAACGCGATTTTCGATCTCGGCAGGGCCTACATCAGGTACTGGAGGACAGGGGCTGAACTCACCAAAGAGACGGCTCAAATGCAGCGCTGACCCAACCACAGGCCGACGGCAAAGAGAGCGAGGCCGAGCAGGAGGGAGAGGGCGATGTAGCCGAGCCCGGCGCCCCAGAGGCCGTGGCGCAGCAGGTTGACGGACTCCTGCGAGAAGGTGGAGAAGGTGGTGAAGCCGCCGCAGAGGCCGACGGTGAGGGCGGCGCGCAAGTCGGGGTGCAGCAGGCTGTCATGCCTGAGGAAGAGGCCGTTGAGCAGGCCGAGCAGCAGGCAGCCGCCGAGGTTGATGGCAAAGGTGTGCCAGGGGAAGCTGCCGAAGCTGCCGAGATGCTGCACCCAGCGGCCGCAGCTATAGCGCAGCACGCCGCCGGCGAAGCTTCCCAAGCCGACACAGAGGAGGGTTTGCATGTCGAATGTGAATGAGGGGGGCCGCCCTCCGCTCACCAACCGAGCTTGACGCGCAGGCGCGTGGCGTAGTCCCCCGCCGGCAGGCTGAGCAGCTTGAGCGGGCAGGAGGCTTTGCGGATGACGAGGGTGTCGTTGAGGG
>URLZ01000046.1 GCA_900548895.1 uncultured Akkermansia sp. | reverse complement strand
CCCCCCCCGTCACCTCACCCCGACCGGGTTGCCGCCCCCACGGAGCTCCCGCCCTCGCTGGGCCCCAACCGACTCCACCCCTTTCCCCGCCGGCACCGCACCGGCCCCACGCCCATGGCCAACTTCTTCACACGACTGATCGACAAGTTCATCGGCGAGCCCCGCATCGACTGGGACGAGCTGGAGGCCGACCTCATCTCCGCCGACATCGGCGCCAAGCGCGTCCTGCCCCTCATTGAAGAACTGCGTGAGCGTGACGAGCACGACGCCCGCGAAATCGCCGCCTTCATCCGCTCCCAGCTCCGCGCCGCCTTCCCCGAAAAACTCCCGCAGCTCCCGAAACCCGTCGACGGCCGCCCCTGCGTCCTGCTCATGGTCGGCGTCAACGGCACCGGCAAAACCACCACCAGCGCCAAGCTCGCCTACGCCCTCCAGCGGCAGGGCTATCGCGTCCTGCTCGCCGCCGCCGACACCTTCCGCGCCGCCGCCGTCGAGCAGCTGGAAAGCTGGGCCACCCGCCTCGGCCTTCCCCTCTACAAAGGCCGCCCGAACCAGGACCCCGCCTCCGTCTGCTACGAAGCCCACGCCAAAGCCCTCGCCGAACACGTCGACTACCTCATCTGCGACACCGCCGGGCGCCTGCACACGCGACACAACCTCATGGAAGAGCTCGCCAAAATGCGCCGCTCCCTCGCCAAGCAGGACCCCGCCGCCCCGCACGCCACCTACCTCGTCGTCGACGCCACCACCGGCTCCAACGCCCTCGTCCAAGCGCGCGAATTCCATAAAGCCACCCCGCTGGACGCCGTCATCATCACCAAGATGGACGGATCAGGCAAAGGCGGCGTCGCCGTCGCCATACAGGACGAGCTCCAGCTCTCCCCCCTCTGCCTCGGCGTCGGTGAAGGCCGCGACGACCTGCGCCCCTTTAACGTCGACGAATACGTCAACACCATCCTCTAACCGGCGATCCGCGCCCGCTCTCCCGATCGGCCCCCGTCCATGAACACCCGCGACAGCCGCCGCATCAGCCCCGCGACCCCCGAGACACGCGAAGCCCCCGAGACCCTCGCTCCCGCCGCGCGCGCCGACGCCGAGCGCCTCGATAACACCCGCGCCGGCAGCGCGGCCGTGAGCCCCGTGAGCCCCGCCGGCCCCGTGTCGCCTGCAGTGCAGGCCCCCGCCTCCGACAACTCGGCGACCTGCGGCTCGGCTGCCGAGCGCCCCGCCCCCGACACGCGCCCCTGCCTGCTCGAGTACAGCCGCAGCGAGCTGGCCGAATGCCTCGCCGAGCTCGGGCAGAAACCCTTCCGCGCCACCCAGCTCGCCGAATGGATCTGGAAGCACCGCGCCGCCGACTTCGCGGCCATGAGCAACCTGCCCCCCGACCTGCGGGCCAAACTCGCCGAGCGCTACATCCTGCGCCCCCTTGAGCTCGTCGAAATCTCGCAGAGCAGCAGCGGCAGCACCCGCAAATTCCTCTCGCGCCTGCGCGACGGCCACCTCATTGAATCCGTCATCATCCCCGCCGCCACCGGGCAGGGCGGCGCCCACAGCAGCCGCCTCACCCTCTGCGTCTCCTCGCAAGTCGGCTGCGCCTTCCGCTGCCGCTTCTGCGCCAGCGGCCTGCTCGGCTTCACCCGCCACCTGAGCGCCTCCGAAATCCTCGCCCAAATCCTGCTCGCCGAGCAGATCGCCGGCGAGCGCATCGACAACCTCGTCTTCATGGGCATGGGCGAGCCCCTCGACAACATCGACAACCTCCTGCGCGCCCTGAGCATCATCCTCGACCAGCAAGCCCTCAACATCGGCGCACGGCACATCACCATCTCCACCTCCGGCAACGTCCCCGGCCTGCGGCGCCTTGCCGCCTTCGGCAAACCCCTGCGCCTCGCCGTCTCCCTCCACGGCGCCAGCGACGACATCCGCAACCGCGTCATGCCCGTCAACCGCAAATGGCCCCTGAGCGAACTCCTGCCCGCCCTGCGCGAGTGGACGCGCACCAGCAAGCACATGATCACCCTGGAGTACATCCTCATCAAGGACGTCAACGCCATGCTGCCCGAAGCGCGCAAACTCGCCGCCATCGCCCGCGACCTCAACGCTAAAGTCAACCTCATCCCCTACAACACCGTCGACGGACTCCCCTGGCAGCGCCCCGACGAAGACGCCTGCCGCGCCTTCTGCCGCATCCTGCTCAACGAACACATCCCCGTCACCATGCGCTACGAAAAGGGGCATGACATCAACGCCGCCTGCGGCCAGTTGCGCCTGCGCCGCGAGCGCCGCGGCTGAGCCCCGACCCTCGGCCATCTCCCCATCGGCCATACACCCGGCGCCCCTCACTGCACAGGGTACACCGAGACCTGGGCAGGCGCAACACCCCGGCGAAAGCTCCAGAAGAGCCACTGATGCCGAGCCGTCGCTCGCCCTGAAGCACCGCGGGCCGACACATCGGAAGAGCCGGGTCTCCTCCTGAAAAAGCCCCTCCCTCGTCCCGGCGGAACGCATCCGCCCACCCGCAGGCCCCGCCGCGAGCCGAGGCCCCAAAGCGGCGACACACCCCTACCGTCGCAGCCCGTTTCACCCTCTCGGTACCCGTCAGCACACTCGGGCACATGCCTCCTGTATGACAAAAAAACGTAAAAAAATGAATTGACGAACTAACAGGTAAACAAAGGCGGCGCAAACGCTTAGACAAGCTGTAAACAAAAACGCAGTGCAAACATATTCAATGCGTTGCAGAATAAAAAACGCGCCGCTATCGAGCCGAAATACCTCTAATTTTTCTTAAACGTTATTTTTGTAACCTGCTCAGAAATGAGCTCATTGTCAAAATACGGTTGACAAACGAAACCTTCGACGATACAATGCGCCCGCCATGAAACTGACCCTGACGATTCTGACAGCAGCTCTGCTGATGATTGCGCCGGCAGCCATGGCGGCAGACGCCGTCACGGAGCTCCGCCCCGTCATCAAGAAAGCAGCCGAAGCCAACGGCGTGGATCCCGTGCTCATGGAAGCCATCATCCGCCTCGAGTCCGGCCACGCCACCTCGCGTGCCGCTCGCACCAAGAACAACCTCGCCGGCATCATGGGCCGCAAAGGCCAGCGCCGCTACGAGAGCAAGGAAGACTGCGTGCACGACCTCGGCCGCCTCTTGGGTAAATATCGCGACAGCGGTCGCGTCACCGTCGAGCAGATCGGTCGCCGCTACTGCACCAAGGCCGGGTGGAGTCGCCAAGTCAACGCCCAGATCCGCCTCATCCGCAGCGGGCGCTACGACTGATCCCCGGCCCGTCGTCTCCGCGCTGAGAGCGGGAACCCCGCTCGGCCTCGGCGCGGCAACCGGCCTCACACCAACCTTGACGGCGGCGCCCCTCGCCGCCTCCCCCAAACCCACGGCACATCGCGCAGCCGTGGGCTTTTTGTTTTTTTCACGAGCTATTGAGGCGACACTGCGAACGATGCGCTTCAGCCGCCACCCCTCAGAGGCGGAGCCGTGTTCGTGGAGCCGCGAGGCCCCTCTCTTGATGCGGGCCTGCACGCAAGCCCGGGGCGTTGCACCCGCAGCCCCGCCGAGACACGGCGCGGCAAACGGACGAGGTTGCTGAGGTACGGAAGCCCCGTGCAAAGCCCTCCGCGGAACAACATCCCGGCGCCGGGCAGCGCCGCCAAAACAAAGCGCCGTCCACCGCCGCGGCAACCCACACACAGCACGCAATCAGCGCGAGAAACGCCTTGACATTTCAGAGCGTCGGCGTATAGTCACAGCACGTCCGTTATGAAAGAAGAGATCGCAAGCGTACAAGCAGAAGCCCTGGCTCGCATCGCCGGAATCGCCGACATGAAAGGCATTGAGGAAGCCCGCGTGAGCATCCTCGGCAAAAAAGGCTCCCTCACCCGGTTGCAGCAGGGCATGCGCGACGTGCCCAAGGAGGAGAAACCCGCCGTGGGCGCCCTGCTCAACGAAGCGCGCAGCGCCATCACCGAAGCCCTCGAAGCCCGCCGCCTAGCCCTTCAGGCCGAGCTCGACGCCGAGGCCGTCGCCGGCATCGACCTGACCATGCCCGGCGCCGCCCTGCCCCCCGGCGGCCTGCACCCCATCAGCATCGTGCGCGACGAAGCCGTGCGCATCCTGCGCCGCATGGGCTTCACCCTCTCCGACGGGCCCGAAATCGAGGACGAGTGGCACTGCTTTGACGCCCTCAACACCCCCGAAGACCACCCCGCCCGCAACGAGAAAGACACCTTCTACTTCGACTCCGGCAAGCTGCTGCGCACCCAGACGAGCACCGTGCAGGCCCGCGCCATGGAGAAACAGGCCCCGCCCGTGCGCATCATCTGCCCCGGCTCCGCCTTCCGCCGCGACGCCATCGACGCCACGCACCTCTCCGCCTTCAACCAGATCGAAGGACTCTACGTCGACCGCGAAGTCAGCGTCGGCGACCTCAAGGGCACGCTCGAATACTTCCTCAAAGCCCTCTTCGGCAGCGAAACCGCCGTGCGCTTCCGCCCGCACTTCTTCCCCTTCACCGAGCCGAGCTTTGAAATCGACGTCATGCTTCAGGCCGCCGGCCAGGCCCCGCGCTGGATTGAAATTGCCGGCTGCGGCATGGTCAACCCCGCCGTCTTTGAAAACATCGACCGCGCCACCGGGCGCAGCGACTACGCCGGCTGCACCGGCTTCGCCTTCGGCATCGGCCTCGAGCGCCTCGCCATGATCCGCTGGGGCATCCGCGACATCCGCCTGCTCATCGAGAACGACCTGCGCTTCCTCGCCCAGTTCCAATAAACCCCTTTCCCCGATTTCAAGCAACATGAACGTATCTCTCAACTGGCTCTCCTGCTACATCGACCTCGACGGCCTCGACACCCGCGAGATGGCCGACATGCTCACCTTCGCCGGCATCGAGGTGGAGGGCATCCACGAGCGCGGCGTCACGACGGACCTCGTCGTCGTCGCCCAAGTGCAGCAGAAAACCCCCGTCGAAGGCAGCGACCACCTCAACGTCTGCATGGTCGACGCAGGAGAAGGCAGCCTGCGCCAAATCGTCTGCGGCGCCTCCAACTACAAAGTCGGCGACAAAGTCCCCTGCGCCCTGCCCGGAGCCGTCCTGCCCGGCGGCTGGCAGATCAAGGAGGGCAAAATGCTCGGCGTCGCCAGCCGCGGCATGCTCTGCTCCGCCTCCGAACTCGGCCTGCCCGACAAAGAGCACGGCCTCTGGATCCTGCCCGAAGACGCCGTCATCGGCACCCCCGTGCGCGAATTCGTCAAATCCGACACCATCTTCGAGCTGGAAATCACGCCGAACCGCCCCGACCTGCTCAGCCACTGGGGCATGGCGCGCGAGCTCGCCGGCATCACCGGCCGCACCCTCAAGGACGACCCCGCCCACATCGTCGCCTGCTGCAACACCCGGCCCGCCGGAGACGCCATCCGCCTCTCCGCCCCCGAGATCTGCCCCTTCTACACCGCCACGCGCATCCGCAACGTCAAGATCGGCCCCTCGCCCGAATGGCTCGCCGAGCGCCTCATGGCCATCGGCCTGCGCCCCATCAACAACGTCGTCGACATCACCAACTACTGCCTCTTTGAGCTCGGGCACCCCCTGCACGCCTTTGACGCCGCCAAACTCACCGGCGCGCTCAACATCCGCCGCGCTGCCGAAGGCGAGTCCTTCACCAGCCTGATGAACGAGCAGTACAGCCTCACGAGCGACGACGTCGTCATCTCCGACGACAGCGGAAAAGCCCTCTCCATCGGCGGCATCATGGGCGGGCTCGACTCCGGCGTCACCGAGCAGACCACCGACATCGTCCTCGAATCCGCCTGGTTCCTGCGCAGCGCCATCCGCTTCACCAGCCGCCGCCTCGGCCTGAGCTCCGACTCCTCCTACCGCTTCGAGCGCGGCACCTCCCCGTGGAACGTCCTGCGCGCCGCCTCGCGCGCCATCCAGCTCATCCTCGAATGCGCAGGCGGCGACGCCGAGCCCATCCTCATCGGCGGGCAGGCCCCCTGCCTCGTGCCCGAGGAAGCCGCGCAGACCGCCACCGTGCTCGAGCAGGGCAGCGAGGCCAAGGTGTATTACGCCCTCGACCAAGTCTACCTCGACTGGAAGGAGCTCGACCGCATGACGCGCGGCTCCGTCCCGCACCTCGAAGCCGCGCGCATCCTGCGCAACCTCGGCCTGCGAGACACCGACGGCCGCGGCAACTGGGATTGCCCGCCCTGGCGCCTCGACCTCAAGCGCAGCTGCGACCTGCTCGAAGAGATCGTGCGCGTCTACGGCATCGGCAACATCCCCGCCACCAACAGCTCCATCTACGTCGAAGAAACCGCCCACGACCGCGCGCACGACTACCGCATGGCCCTCTCGCGCAAGCTCGCCGGCGCCGGCTTCTGGGAGGTGCAAACCTTCAAACTCATCGCCGAGCAGAGCATCGACCCCACCATCGCCTGCGTCAAAAACGCCCTGCCCATCAAACCCCTGGCAGAGGGCGACATCATCCGCGTCTCGCTGCCCATCTCCGAAGACCACTCCACCCTGCGTCCCTCGCTCGCTCCCGGCCTCATCGCCGTCGCCGCGCGCAACATCAACCAGGGCGTGGAGTCCCTGCGCTTCTTTGAATGCGGCCGCGTCTTCCGCAACACCGGCGGCGGCAAAGGCCGCGACATCGAGACCGAAGTGCTCGGCATCCTCATGGCCGGCAAACTCGGCCCGGCCTCCTGGGCCAACACCAAGCCCGCCGACATCAACTGCAGCGACCTGCGCGCCGTGCTCGACCTGCTCGTGCCCAAGGCCACGCTGAACCTCGTGCCGAGCCGCCAGCCGCGCGAAGCCGCCGCCCTCGGCGCCGACATCCAGATCAACGGCCAGGCCTGCGGTTACTTCGCCCGCCTCTCGCTGGCCCGCTGCCGCGAGCTGGGGCTGCCGGAAGAGACCTGCTACGCCGAGCTCGACCTGCGCAAACTGCAGCAAGTCGCCACCGCCCCCTTCAAAGCCGCCGATCTCCCGCAGTTCCCCGGCTCCGGGCGCGACTCCTCGCTCGACGTGCCTGCCGCGCTGCGCCACTCCGACATCATCAAAGCCGTCGAGAGCGCCAAGCAGAAACTGCTCGTCGACTGCCGCCTCAAAGACGTCTTCTGCGACCCGACGGGCGAGAAACTCCCGGCAGACCGCAAGGCCATGACCTACACCTTCCTCTACCGCGACGCCAAGAAGACCCTCACGGCCGCCGAAGTCGACGCCGCCCACAAGCAGGTGCTCGACACCCTCGCCGCGAAGATCAAGGACCTGCGCTTCCGCTGAAGCGTTTTTCCCCGGAAAAGCCTCCGCTGATGGCCTTTGTTCGGGAGGCTCAGCGGAGGAGGGGACTCCGGCAACTCCGCGCAGCCGTCTCAGCCGCGCCGCATGCCGCAGCCTCAGAAGCAACAAAACTGCGCCAAAATCCCCGGAGCCGATATCCGGCCCGGGGGATTTTGGCGCAGGAGAATGAGGGGTGAAACGATGCCGTTATTATGGCTCGTCGTCGGGAGCTATGACAATGATGGAGTCGAGGCCGAGCTCCTCAGCCATCGGGATGTTCAAGATTCGCCGACCGGCGTTGCGAAACTCACCCGGGGCGCCATAGAGAAAGTCTCCTTGGACATCGGTGCGGCTCTGTGAGAAATCGTCCCGTTTGACTTGCCTGAGAGGTAGGATCGGAGAGATTTCGGTTTGCATCACATTGCGAGGAAGCCAGTTTGGCTGGTGACCGATCGGCCCGAGATCAAGCGAGCTGCTCTCGATGACTGCGTTTTGCTCACCTCTGGCACGCGACGCATCGGCCAGTAGCGAGAGTTGTTCCGTTACACCGCGCTGCGCACAGACGAAGAGAACCATGCTGACCAGTTGAGTCCCGAAGACCAAGGCCTGCCCCAGCACAAACAGGGCACCGAGACAGCGAGAGATACCCAGTTTCAGCGCCTGATGCAGCAGCGCTGCCAGAAGGGTGACGCAAAGCATTTCGGGCAAGCAGTAAGCTCTCGGAGCTCCCCAGCAGGGGGCTGCAATTAAGATACCTTGAGAAATCAGGATAGCGGAGAGGAGGAGCGTTGCGCGCTGTCTCCATGGGCGTGTGTGTCCCATCCAACACAGGCAGAATAAAAGAATTGCAACTGCGAGAATGCGCCAGTAACAGAGCAAGGTGTAGATCCAGTTGTTGGGAGAGAGCAGTGACTCCTCAATCAGAGTCTCCCAGTTAAGCTCCCACCCGCTGATCTCGGCGCGGTGCTGAGCCGCGGGCGCGAGGAAGAACAAGGCCACACCCGCGAGCATGACGAGCAGGAGAATCAGATAATGCCAGCTAAGGCGTGTTCGGTAGTTGCGAACGGAGAGATACCCCCCGAGAAGCAGGAAGAGCAGTGAGGTGACTGAGGTATTTTCATTGCTCATGCCGATCACGAAGGCTAAGGGAAGCAGAACCGCAAACCGCGGGAGACTTAAGGACGTCCGCCCCTGCCAGAGCCCGTCGTAAAGTGCGAAAAAGAGTAGAGCAAGCGAGCTGGGATACAGCCAGTTGAGATTGCCGATAAACCACGAGACTCCTGAGTGTAGAGCAGAGATGCCAAAAATTAGTACAGTAAGCACCGCGAGATCTCCTCCACGGCGGCTCAGCCATTTCCCTGTTGCCAGCTTGAAGCCTGCTGACACTGCGATCAGAAGCACCAAGGGATTGACAACATGGAAAACGGTCAACGCATGGGATCCGACAAAATAGGCTACGATCTCACCGATGCGGGCATTCCAAGTCATGTAGCTTGCGAGCGCCTGAGCCCAAGATTCATTGAGGGTGAAATCGGAGAAGTGCATCCAGTCTTCGCTATTAAGCGGCAGGAATCCTGAGTAGACGGCTGCCAGAGCGAGATAGATGCCGCAGATCAAGAGGTGACAGAGGATGATGTTTTTTGAAGTGTTCATCACAAGAGGCGGTTGTTGAGTTTGAAGTTATATACGACGATGGAAAACAGAGAGAGAGTCATGAATTCTCCTCCTCCGCGATGAGGGCGTGGGCTCGGGCGGCGAGCGCCTCCTGCGTGTTCGCGAGCGCACCGTCCTGCACCTCGGCCAGCAGCGCGGCGAGAACGCGGCCGATGGCCGGGCCCGGGCGCAGGCCTATGCTGATCAGATCGCGGCCGTTGAGAGCCAGATCGCCGATGCGGAAGGCGCCGTGCTGCTCCAGAACCTCCTCAAAGAGGCAGCGCGCCTCCAGCAGCGGCTCGCGGTTCCGCTCCTGCGCGTAGGGCGACTGGGCCGCATTGTCGGCCTTCTTCACCTCAAAGAGCTGGTGCACGCGCTGCTCGCCGAGCTTGCCGATGAGGCGGCACATGCCCGCGCGCGTCGTCGGCAGCGCGTCATCGTGGTGCTCCACGAGCGTCACAACGGCGCTGCGCGTCGCGTTGTCCGACTTCAGCCGAGCGAGAATCGCCGCCGCGGCCTCCGCACTCTTCTGCGGGTGGCCGTGGAAGTGGCCGACGCCCCGCGCATCCTGCGTGAAGCAAGCCGGCTTGCCGAGATCGTGCATCAGCATCGCGAGCCGCAGCACCGGCTCGGGCGCGATGGCCTGCACCGCCAGCGCCGTGTGCGTCCACACGTCATAGAGGTGATAGGGGTTGTGCTGCTCAAAGCCGATGCAGGGAGCGATCTCGGGCATGAAGACCGCAAAGACTTCGGGAAAGCCCCGCAGCATCGCCGATGCCCCCCGGCCGCAGAGAATGCCCTTGAGTTCGCTGAAGAGGCGCTCGGCGCTGATGTTTTCGAGCAGCAGGCGATTGCGGCGAATCGCGTAGGCCGTCTCGGCCTCGATGGCGAAGTCATAGCGACCCGCGAAGCGCAGCGCTCGCAGAATCCGCAGGCCGTCCTCCTGAAAGCGCGCATCGGGCTCGCCCACGCAGCGGATGAGGCCGCGCGCCAAGTCCTCCTGCCCGCCGAAGGCGTCCACCAGCCCGCGCTTGGGGCTGTAGGCCATCGCGTTGATTGTGAAGTCGCGCCGCGCGAGATCCTCCGTGATGTTGCCCACGAAGCTCACCGACTCCGGGTGGCGGTTGTCGACATAGTCCCCGTCGATGCGGTAGGTCGTCACCTCCACCGGGCGGCGCTGCTCCAGCACCGTGACGGTGCCGTGCTTGAGCCCCGTCTTGATGACGGGTCGGCGCCGAAAGACGCGCAGCACCTGCTCCGGCGTCGCGTTGGTGCACACGTCCCAGTCCTTCGGCTCGTCGCCAAGCAGACTGTCGCGCACGCAGCCGCCGACGACGTAGGCCTCAAAGCCGTGGTCTTCGAGCTGCGAGACGACGCGCCGGGCGTGTTCGGGCAGAGTGATGAGGGGGGGCTGATTCATGGTGATGAGGCGCTTGCTTCGCGCCGAAAAAGAGGGGAATGGGGGAAAAAACTGATGAGGGGGCGAGAAATCGGGCGAGGGGCACCCGTAGGGGTCGCGCCTGCCGATGCGCCAACCCGCGCCCGTCTGCGGCTCGCAGCACCCCGAGGAGCTCGCATCGCGCGGAGAACTCCGTGAACCCCGGGATTGAACGTCGGCCGCCCGAGAGGTGTAGGGGGAGAAAGGACTGCAGGGAGTTTGTGCGAAACGGAGAAGCTCGGGGAGAGCGTGAGAGGCGCTCGGAGGGTGTGTCAAGCGTCCCGCCGTCGCTTCGGCTTGCGCTGCCCGGCGGAGCTGTCTGTTCGGGGACTGTCCGTGCGGTGGTTCGGAGTGCGCTCGGGGCGGCGGTTCGGGACGAATGTTCGCCGCGGAGGGACTGCCCCGCCTGCCGCGCTCACAACAAACGGGGGGAGCGGCCGAGGCCGTTCCCCCCGTGACGTTGTGCGGGTCAGGCAACCGGCTTACTCAGCCGAGGGCTCGGAGTAGTCGATGGCTGCCAGAGCCTGATAGAGGCGCCAGCGGTGGCGGATATCCTCGGCCTCCAGAGCGATGAGGCGATCGAAGTTGGCCTTGTTGTTCTTGGCCAGCAGGCGGAAGCGGTTCTCGGAGAGAAGAGCCTCGCGCACGTCCTTCTTCGGAGCCTTGCTCTTGATGGTCAGCGGATTCTTGCCCTCCTTGATGCGATCCGGGTTGTAGTTGTAGAGCAGCCAGCGGCCGCAATCCACAGCGTCCTTCTGGCGGTCGAGACCCTGAGCCATATTGATGCCGTGGTTGATGCAGTGGCTGTAGGCAATCACAAGGGCCGGGCCGTCGTATTCCTCAGCTTCAATGAGCGTCTTGAGCGTGTGCTCGTCGTTGGCGCCCATGGCCACGGAACCCACGTAGATGTTGCCGTAGGTCATCGCCATGTAACCGAGATCCTTCTTGACCTGATCCTTACCGCGGGTGGCGAACTTGGCCACAGCGGCACGCGGCGTCGACTTCGAGCACTGACCACCGGTGTTGGAGTACACCTCGGTGTCGAGCACCAGAACCTTCACCTTGCGGCCGGAAGCCAAGATGTGGTCGAGACCGCCGTAGCCGATGTCATAGGCCCAGCCGTCACCGCCGAGAATCCAGACGGACTTGCGTACCAAGTAATTCGCCTGCGCCTTGAGGGCAGCCAGCTCGGGCTTGTCGCCGCAGGCAGCCTTGATGGCCGCCACGGTCTCGCGAGCCTGATAGATGTCCGCCTCGCTGCGCTGCGGGTTGTTGAGGATGGCCTGAACAAGCTCCTCGCCGATCTGCGGAGCAGCCGCATTGAGCAGCTCAACGGCATACTCGTGCTTCTTGTCGAGCGAGACGCGGAAGCCAAGGCCGAACTGAGCGTTATCCTCGAAGAGGCTGTTGCACCATGCCGGGCCGAGGCCGTCCGCATCGTGCGTCCAAGGCGTCGTCGGCAGGTTGCCGCCGTAGATGGACGAGCAGCCCGTAGCATTGGCGACCACAAGGCGGTTGCCGAAGAGCTGCGTGAGCAGCTTGACGTAGGGAGTCTCACCGCAGCCGGCGCAGGCACCGGAGAATTCAAAGAGCGGACGCAGGAACTGGGCATCCTTCACCTTGTCGCGACCCACCTTCGTGCGATCCGGATCCGGCAGCTTCTCAAAGAACTCCCAGTTCTCGGACTCGGGCTTGAGAGCCTCAGAGGCCGGCGTCATCGTCAGCGACTTCGTCGGGCAAACATCCGTGCAGAGCGTGCAGCCCGTGCAGTCCGCAGCGGAAGTCTGGATGATGAACTTCTTGCCCTGCCAGTCCTTGTGCATCTTCTTGGCATCAATGGCCTTGAAGCTTGCAGGTGCGCCCTCCAGATCAGCCGGATCGGCCATCTTGGCGCGAATGACGGCGTGCGGGCAGACCATCGTGCACTTGCCGCACTGAATGCAGGTCTCGGCCGTCCAGACGGGGATCTCCAGCGCGAGGTCGCGTTTCTCGTACTGCGTCGTGCCGCTGGGGAAAGTGCCGTCGCAGGGCATCTCGGAGACCTTCACCTCGTTGCCCTCGCCGCGGACAATCTTGCCGAGCACGTTCTTGACGAAGCAGGGCGGGTCACCGGCGAGTGCGGGCGGAATCTCGTGACCCGTGATGCTCGTGCCCACGGGAGCCTCGTAGAGGTTCTCCAGCGTCGCATCCACGGCGGCAATGTTCTTCGCCACGACCTCTTCGCCCTTCTTGCCGTAGGTCTTCTTGATGGCCTCCTTGATGTAGCCGATGGCCTCCTCAGCCGGGATCACGCCCGAGAGCTTGAAGAAGCAGGTCTGCATGATCATGTTGATGCGGCCGCCCATGCCCGTGGCCTTCGCCACCTTGAAGGCGTCGATGCAGTAGACCTTGATGTTTTTGTCGAGAATCTGCTGCTGCATGCGGGCGGGCAGGCTGTCCCAGAGCTTGTCGGCCGGCACCGCGGAGTTGATGAGGAAGGTGCAGTTCGGAGCCGCGTCCTTGAGGAAGTCGAAGGTGTTGAGCAGGCTCGGCTGGTGCAGCGCGATGAAGTTCGCGCTCGTGATGAGGTAGGTGCTGTGAATCGGCGTCGTACCGAAGCGCAGGTGAGACACCGTCGAGGAGCCCGACTTCTTCGAGTCATACACGAAGTAGCCCTGCACGTAGAGGTCCGTGTGCTTGCCGATGATCTTGATCGCATCCTTGTTGGCGCCCACCGTACCGTCGGAACCGAGGCCGTAGAACATGCAGCGCGTCACCGTATCCGACTCCGTCGAGAAGCTCGGATCATAGCTGATGGAGCGGCCCGTGACGTCGTCATCGATGCCCACGGCGAAGCCCGTCATCGGCTCGTCCTTCTTGAGCTCGTCGTACACGCCCTTGACCATGGCCGGCGTGAACTCCTTGGAGCCGAGGCCGTAGCGGCCGCCGACGATCTTCGGCATCGGGAAGCCGAGCGTGCCCTTGACGCTCGCGTCGGCGAGGGCCTGCACGACGTCCTGCAGCAGAGGCTCGCCCTGGCTGCCGGGCTCCTTCGTGCGATCGAGCACGGCGATCTTCTCCACCGTCTTGGGCAGAGCGGCGACGACGTCCTCGGCCGGGAAGGGGCGATAGAGGCGAATCTTGAGCACGCCGATATCCTCCTTGAGAGCATTGACTGTCTCCATGCAGGCTTCAGCACCGGAGCCCATGATGATGATGACGCGCTTGGCGTTCGGGCAGCCGATGTACTCCACAAGGTCATAGCAGCGACCCGTCAGCTCGCCGAACTTCTTCATCGTCTTCTTGACGATGGCGGGCACGGCCATGTAATACTTGTTGACCGTCTCACGACCCTGGAAGTAGACGTCGGGGTTCTGCGCCGTACCGCGAACGACGGGGGCATCGGGCGTCAGAGCGCGGGCATGGAACTCATCGACAAGCTTCTGATCGATCATCGCGCGCAGCTGATCATCGGTGATATCGGCAATCTTGCCCACCTCGTGCGAGGTGCGGAAGCCATCGAAGAAATTGACGAAGGGCACGCGGCTTTCAAGCGTGGCCGCGTGAGCGATGGCGGCCATGTCGGGGGCCTCCTGCGTGTTGGCGCCGCAGAGCATCGCGAAGCCCGTCGAGCGGCAGGCCATCACGTCGCTGTGGTCGCCGAAGATGGAGAGACCCTGCGCGGCCAAGGCGCGGGCGGCGATGTGGAAGACGCAGGGAGTGAGCTCGCCGGCGATCTTGAACATGTTCGGAATCATCAGCAGCAGGCCCTGCGATGCCGTGAAGGTGGTGGCCAGAGAGCCCGTCTGCAGAGCGCCGTGCACGGCGCCGGCTGCACCGGCCTCACTCTCCATCTCAACGATGCTGGGGACGGTCCCCCAGAGGTTCTTGCGATCCACGGCCATCCATGTCTCTGCCGATTCACCCATCGGAGAGGACGGGGTGATGGGGTAGATGGCGGCCACTTCGGAACAACGGTAAGCCACGGAGGCTACAGCCTCGTTGGCGTCGATTGTGCTGTATGTAGTGCTCATATGTGAGTGGTTTGAACTTCGTGTATGTGAGGGGACAATCCTCGCCCGCAAGCGGGCTTTTCACGCGCTTATGATACACCCCGCCTCTTGTCATGGCAACCCCAAAAGGGGGGGCGGGAAGCGTTTTTTTATGCCTGCTGACACAGAGGCCGACAAGGCATATTTTGTTCCAAAACAGTGCTTGACACGTCCATGGCTAAGCGCTAAAATGTTCACCTGCCTTATTCAAGAACACAATCATGGAAAAGTTTGTCTATCACTTTGGCGGCGGCACGGCCGACGGCAACGGAAGCATGAAGGAGAAGCTGGGCGGCAAGGGCGCCAACCTGGCGGAGATGGCGCGCATCGGCCTGCCGGTGCCCCCGGGATTCACGATCACGACGGAGGTCTGCACCTATTACTACGACAACGAGCGCCGCTACCCGGCGGAGCTGGAGGCGATGGTGGAGGAGGGGCTGGCGCGCATGGAGGCGCTCGTCGGCTGCCGCTTCGGCGATACGGCGGCGATGCCGCTTCTCGTCTCGGTGCGCTCCGGCGCGCGCGAGTCGATGCCCGGCATGATGGATACGATTCTCAACCTCGGCCTCAACGATGAGACGGTGGAGGCCCTCGCCAAGGCGACGAACAACCCGCGCTTCGCCTGGGACTGCTACCGCCGCTTCGTGCAGATGTACGGCGACGTCGTCATGGGGGTACAGAAGGCGCCCGGCGAGGATCTGGAGCCCTTCGAGCAGGAGATTCACCGCCTCAAGACGGAGCGCTACGGCGCCAATGTGTCGGACTCGGAGCTGACGGCCGAGGACAACCGCGAGCTCGTGCAGCGCTTCCGCACGCTGGTGCTCACGCGCACGGGCCGCCCCTTCCCCACCGAGCCGCGCGAGCAGCTCTGGGGAGCCATCGGCGCCGTCTTCGGCTCCTGGCAGAACGAGCGCGCCATCACCTACCGACAGAAGTACGGCATCCCCGGCGAGTGGGGCACGGCCGTGAACGTGCAGTGCATGGTCTTCGGCAACACCTCGGAGCGCTCGGGCTCCGGCGTGGCCTTCACGCGCAACCCGGCGCTGGGCAGCAACGAGTTCTACGGCGAGTTCCTCATCAATGCTCAGGGCGAGGACGTGGTAGCCGGCGTGCGCACGCCCGAGCCCGTGGCGAAGCTCGCCGAGGTGATGCCCGAGGCCTTTGAGGAGCTCTGCCGCATCCGCGAGACGCTCGAGCAGCACTTCCGCGACATGCAGGACTTCGAGTTCACCATTCAGGACGGCAAGGTCTACATGCTGCAAACGCGCAACGGCAAGCGCACCGGCCTCGCCGCCTTCCGCATCGCCTGCGATCTGGAGCGCGAGGGCCTCATCGACTGGAAGACGGCCGTGCGCCGCATCCCGGCCGATCAGGTGGACCAGGTGCTCGCGCCCATCTTCGACGAGCACGCCAAGCGCTCCGCGCGCTGCATCGCCATGGGCCTCAACGCCGGCCCCGGCGCCGCCTCGGGCCGCATCTACCTCAACGCCTCGCGCTGCGTCAAGGCCCACAAGGAGGGCGAGAAGGCGCTGCTCGTGCGCCTGGAGACCTCGCCCGAAGATCTGCGCGGCATGATGGCCGCCGAGGGCATCCTGACGGCGCGCGGAGGCCTCTCGAGCCACGCGGCCCTCGTCGCGCGCCAGATGGGCAAGGTCTGCGTCTGCGGTGTCGCGGAGATGGAGATCGACTACATCGGCCGCAGCATTACGCTGGGCGGCAAGACTTACCGCGAGGGCGACTACCTCTCGCTGGACGGCACCGCGGGCTTCGTCTACGAAGGCAAGCTGCCGACCGTGCCCTCGGAGATCATCCAAGTGCTGCTGCACCGCACGATGAAGCCCGAGGAGAGCCAGTCGTACCGCGACTTCGCGAAGGTCATGGAGTGGTGTGGTCGGCTGGAGCGCCTGCAGGTGCGCACGAATGCCGACTCGCCGGATCAGGCCGCGGCGGCCATCGCCTTCGGCGCGACGGGCATCGGCCTCTGCCGCACCGAGCACATGTTCTTCAACGGCAACCGCATCGACTACATGCGCCGCCTCATCCTCTCCGAGAGCATCGAAGACCGCCGCGAGGCCGTCGCACAGCTGCTGCCCTTCCAGAAGAGCGACTTCAAGGGCATGTTCAAGGTGCTCGAGGGGCGCCCGGCCACCATCCGCCTGCTCGACCCGCCCCTGCACGAGTTCCTGCCGCAGACCAAGGAGCAGCAGCTCGACCTCGCGCAGAAATTCCACATCCCCGTCGAGATGATCATGCGCCGCGTGCTGGAGCTGCACGAGTTCAACCCCATGCTCGGGCACCGCGGCTGCCGCCTCGGCATCTCCTACCCTGAAATCACCGAAATGCAGGCGCGCGCCATCCTCGAGGCCGCCATCGAAGTCGAGGAGGAGTGCGGCATCGAGACCAAGCCCGAGATCATGGTGCCCCTCGTTGCCTTCCGCAAGGAGCTCGAGCTGCAAAAGGCCGTCATCGACCGCGTCGCCGCCCAAGTCTTCAACGAGCGCGGGCGCAGCGTCAGCTACAAGGTCGGCACCATGATCGAAGTGCCCCGCGCCTGCGTCACCGCCGATCAGATCGCGGAAATCGCCGAATTCTTCAGCTTCGGCACCAACGACCTCACGCAGACCGGCCTCGGCATGAGCCGCGATGACTCCGGCAGCTTCCTCGGCCTCTACCGCAACCTCGAAATCGTGCGCGGCAACGTCTTCGCCAGCCTCGATCAGCAGGGCGTCGGCGGCCTCATGGAGCTGGCCGTCGAGCGCGGGCGCAAGACGCGCCCCGACATCAAGCTCGGCATCTGCGGCGAGCACGGCGGCGACCCCGCCTCCGTGCGCTTCTGCCACCGCCTCGGCCTCAACTACGTCTCCTGCTCGCCCTACCGCGTGCCCACCGCGCGCCTCGCCGCCGCGCAGGCGGCGCTGGAGGACGAGGCTTGACGCCAAAAGCCGCCGCCGCGCCGCCCCGGCCTCAGCGCTCCGCGTCCCCGCGCGACTGCCGCGAGACCGGGGCGCCGGAGACCCCGGCGCGAACCCCACCGCAAGCGGCCCGCCCCCTCGAAT
>URLZ01000045.1 GCA_900548895.1 uncultured Akkermansia sp. | reverse complement strand
GGGGGGGGGGGGGGTTGGCGGGGGTTGGGGGGGCCGCGGGGGTGGTGGTCTGTGCGAGGGCGCAGCTGGCGGCCAGGGCGGCGGTGATGAAGAATGTTTTCATGTTGTTGTTGTTGTGTTTGTGCTCGGCCGCTGTGGCCTTGCGTGTGTACAGGATAGCTTGATTTGGGGGCGGCGTCAAATCAAAAGAGTGGGCGGGTGCTTGCTTTTTCTACCGATTGGGGTTGGGTTGCGGGGCTGTGGGGTTGTGTGCTGACTCAGGAGGGTGTTTGCGGGCTAACAGTGGGCGGGGTGGGGGCTGGGTTGTGCGGGTGCTGGGTTCATGTCGCCCTTTGTCCTTGCCATGGGGCCGGGCTCTGTGTAGAATGTGTGTATGATGATGCTCGCTAATATCGGGTCGCCGTCGCAGTGGTTTATTCTGATTCTGCTTTGTTTGCTGATTTTCGGGGCGAAGCGGCTGCCGGATATTGCGCGGGCGCTGGGGCGTAGTTTGGGGGAGTTCCGCAAGGCTCGTCGTGAGTTTGAGGAGGAGTTGATGCGTTCTGAGGCGCAGGAGTCGACGCGGCCGGCGTGTCCTGTGCCGCTGGCGAATGAGTCTGCGCCGAAGGATGGGGCGGCTCTTCCGTCGGTGCCTGGGGCTCAGGCTTCGGGTTCTTCTCAGGCGGAGGCGGGGGCCGCGGGGACGGGTTCCGCTGCTGTGTCCGGGGCGGGGGCTTCGGCTCAGGGGGCTGCTGCGGGTGGTTCCGCCGCTTCTGAGGCTCCCAAGGGCTGAGGTTGCGCGGTTTTCTCGGGGGCTGAGTCGGCTCGTTTGTTTGTTCGGGCTTCTGGAAGTTCGCGGGCTTGATGGCGCGGGCGGGGTCTGGCTGCGGGGCTGCGTTGCGGTTTACGCATGTCCGTCGGCGTCGCGCAGCAGTCGGATGATTCCTTTTCGCTGGCAGAGGCGCGCGAGGGTGAGTGGTGTGTCGCCGTTTTGATCACGCGCGTTGATGTCGGCTCCGGCGTCGAGCAGCAGTTGTGCGATGGTGCTGTTGAAGGCGTTGTGCAGCGGGGTGCGCCCCTCCGCATCGCGGGCGCGGACGTCTGCGCCTGCGGCCAGAAGTTTTCGCACGAGGCCCGCTGAAATGGCTGTATGCAGGGGCGTGCTCCCTGCGTTGTTGCGCGCATTCACCTCGGCCCCAGCCTTCAGCAGCACCCGGGCACTGGTCGCCTGCGTGCATTCGTGCAGGGGGGTATTGCCGTCCTTGTCGCGGGCATGGACGTCGGCGCCGGCTGCGATGAGCTCTCGCACACGATCTCCTCGGCCTTCTTGGTGCAGGGGTGTGCGTCCCTTTTCGTCTCGGGCGTTGACGTCGGCTCCTGCTTCAAGCAGCACCTGTGTCAATTCAGCGCCTCGGGCGTCGTGAAGAGGGGTGCGGCCCAAGCGGTTGCGCGTGTTGACGTCCGACCCGGCCTTGAGGAGGAGTCGCGCCATGTCCGCGTTCTGCCACTCGTCGCTTCGATGGAGAGGTGTTTCTCCCATGTTGTTCAGGGCGTGCAGATCTGCCCCGGCTTCGAGCAGCACGGCGGCAAATTCCGGCACGGAGGCTATATGCAGTGCTGTGTCGCCGTTTTGATCGCGGGCGTTGACGTCGATGCCGGCCGCCAGCAGGGCGCGAGCTACCCCGGGGTCTGCCTCTTCATCGGAGCGGTGCAGGGGTGTTCGCCCGAAATCCGAACGAGCCGCTATATCGGCTCCCATCGCCAAGAGGGTCTGTACGCAGTCGGCATTCGCGGCGCGGTGCAGGGGCGTTTCTCCGAACCCGTCGCGAGCATTGACCTTGGCTCCGGCCTCGACCAGGGCCCGAATGACATCGCCCGAGGCGGCGGAAAAGAGGGGGGTAGATCCGAGCTCGTTGCGGGCGTTGGCGTCGGCTCCGGCTTCGACGAGCGCGCGGACGTCGTCCCCCGTTTCCGCCATGAAGAGGGGCGTGTTGCCTGTTTCATTGCGGATGTTGGGATCGCCTCCTTCCTGCAGCAGGAGTCGGAGGATAGGTGTTTCCTGCATGAGTGCCGCCAGATGCACGGCCGTCATCCCGAATGGGAGCTTCTGATTCGGTGAAGCGCCTTCCTCCAGCAGGCGTCGGGCGGTCTTGAGGTCTCCGCTGCGAATGGCTTCCGCCAGTTCTTGCTCGGGGCTGCGCTCTTCGTCTTCGGGGGCGTCGGTCAATGGCTCCGCTGAGAAGAGGCTCATCATGACGCTCGGGCTGCCGTTCCTGATGGCGTGTTCCAGAACGGAGACGCCGTCCTCGTCGATGGCTTGAAGATCCGCTCCTGCGGCGACCATCCTTCGGAGGCGTTCCTCATCGCCCTCTGCGATGGCGGCGATGAGCTCCGCAACAGTGGGATACGGCTTGTTGGTGGAGGAGGTCTCTTTTTTAGGGCGTTTCATGGTATGGCGTTATGTTTGAGGTGTTGGCCGCGATACAAGGCTTCATCCTATCACGCGGAGTGCCTGACGTCAAGCGGCGAGGGCGCCGGGTACCAAACGTGTGAATTGTAAAATCAAATGCGACACGTTGGTCTTTTGTCGAACGGCGAAACGGCGGAGGTGGGCGCGCCGGATGTTTATCTGGTGGCTGAGTACGGGAGCGGTGATGAGGCGCGGACGGAGCGCATGCGATGCCGCTATGTGATTTTGGAGGCTTACCGGGGGCACACCTGCAAGATGCATTTGCACGATTTGGACGGTGATGGTGTGCCGGAGTTGCTGGTGGAGTATTTGACGCTGTCGGGCATGCCCCGCCTGAGTATTTATGCGTTCAAGGCGAGGGATGCGGAGTTAGGGTTTGAGAAGTGGACGTCGGGGCTGCAACCTTTGGTGCGAAAGTCGAGCAAGCGTCTCGTGGCTCTGCACGATGGCGGGGTGCTGGAGTTGCAGGATGCTTGGTGTGCCGATATGCGGACTCCTATTCCTGCGCCTCGCCGCTATGTGTGGCGCGAGGGGCAGCTTGAGCCGCTCGAGGGTGAGAAATGAGGCTCGGCCTCGGCGTTGCAGCGGGCAAGGCTAGACGGCACGGGGCTGGGGTGCCGTCGTACCGTCGATGACGGCGCGCCCGGTGCCGTCTGGGGGTGGTTTGTGCCGGGTGATGCGCGGCTGAGGGGGGGAGCTCACGAGGGCGCTGTGGCCTGTGGGCCGAAGCGGCCCGCTCGGCGCGTTGTCAGGATGTTCCCGCTGCTTCGGCCGCAGTGTTGATGCTGGTTGCAAAGGGCAGGGGCTGCGCTGCGCGTGTTGCCGCGGGGCAGCGGGTTTTCGATGACGGCTCCGGTGGGTATAGCGGCGGGCCGCGCGGGTGCGGCGGTTGGGTGCTGCCTCAGCTTTCGGCGCTTGTCGGCTCGTCCGGGGTGGCGACGCGCTCTTTCCACTCGGCGGGGATGCGGCAGGGGCGTCCCTGGGGCATTTGGACGAGGGCGAGGCGCTGGAGGACGCTGACGCAGAGTTTGTTGTCTTCGGCGCGCCGCACTTCGAAGCGGAACCAGAGGGAGGAGCCGCTGGCTTTTTCGATGCAGCCGAGCACCTTCATGTGGTCGGCAAGGTAGGCGGGGGCGTGGTAGTCGACTTCGTGCCGCACGAGGACGGTGTGCCGGCCTTGTTTGGCGAGTTCGGCGTAGTCGATGCCGAGGGCGGAGGCCATTTTGGTGCGGCACTCTTCAACCCAGCGCAGGTAGGCGAGGTTGTGCACGACGCCGCCGCAGTCGGTGTCGTAGTACATGACTTGGTAGGGGAGGGTGTACTGGGCTGTCATGGGTGGGGAGGGGGTGCGCTGCCGGGGGATAAAGAAGGGGAGCGCCTGCTGCGGCGCTCCCCTTCGGTGGGAGGTTGTTGCGGGTGTGTTTACTTGAGCTTGAGGATGTCGACGATGGCGGAGGTGACTTCCTTCATGTCGTCCATGGTGAGCTCGCCCATGTGGGCGATGCGGAAGGTCTTGTCCTTGAGGCCGCCGTAGCCGTTGCCCAGCTGCATGTTGCGCTCGGCGAGGGCCTTGTTGAGCTCGGGGATGGAGATCATTTCGCTGCTGCCCTTGGGGTGCGAGTCGATGACGGTGAGGGTCTTGGAGAGGTATTTCTCGTTCGGGTAGACGCGGAAGTACTCGTTGGCCCAGGCGCGGACGAACTGAGCCATTTGCTCGTGGCGGGCGAAGCGGTTCTCGATGCCTTCTTCATTGACGATGTGCTGGAGCTGTTTGTCCATGGCGTACATGATGGAGAGGCAGGGGGTCGAGGTGTACTGGTAGTTCTTTTTGTCGATGAAGTCCCAGATGGTGCGCAGGTCGAAGTAGAGGCCGCGGTGCTCGACTTCGGCGGTGCGGTCGTAGGCCTTGCGGCTCATGGCGCAGATGGCCATGCCGGGGGGCAGGGCGAGGGCTTTCTGCGTGGAGGTGATGAGGATGTCGATGCCGAGTTTGTCGGTTTCGATCTTGGAGCCGGCGGCGGAGGAGACGGCGTCGACGCACCAGACGACGTCCGGGTATTTCTTCATGACCTCAGCGATTTCTTCGACGGGGTTCTGGACGCCGGAAGAGGTTTCGTTGTGCGTGACGGTGATGAGGTCATACTTGCCGGTGGCGAGGGCGGCGTCGACCATTTCCGGGGTGGTGGGCTGGCCCATTTCACTGGAGAATTTGTCCGCCGGGACGCCGTTGGCCTGGGCCATTTTGAACCACTTGTCGCCGAAGGCGCCGATGGAGAAGACGGCGGCGCGCTTGGCGGTGCAGGAGCGGATGGCGCCTTCCATGAGGCCGGAGCCGGAGGAGGTGGAGAGCAGGATGCGGTTCTCTGTGAAGAGGATCTTCTGCATGTTGTCGGAAATGCGCTTCTGGATTTCCGAGGCTTTCTTGGAGCGGTGCCCGATCATCGGCAGGCTGAGCTCTTTGAGGATGTCTTCAGACACGACGGTCGGACCGGGAATGAACAATTTAATGGCCATAGAGAAAATGTCTTTTTGCGAGAATGACTTTAGCACGTTCGGGCCGCGATGGCGAGCACAAAGTTCTGCTGTTGACGAAGATGAGCCTTGCATGTGCGGGCTTTTCTGCTAGGATAGGCTGCGTATGAGGATTTCTGCTCCCCCCGTCCTGATGTTTCTGGCAGCGGCCGTGGCGTTTGTGTCACCGGCGTCGGCCGAGCCTGTTGTTGTTAACCGCGTTGCGGCGACGGTCAACGGGCGCCCGGTGACGTCGGCGGAGGTGCGGATGGCTCTGGCGCCGGCGGTGCGCGAGCTCTCGGTGCTGTATCCGCGGCAGGGGCCTCAGTTCGTCGCCGAGCTGGTGAAGGCGAAGAAGGCGGTGCTCAATGAGTTGATTGAGCGCGAGCTGGTGCTCTCGGAGTTCGAGTCGAAGGGCTACGTGATGCAGGAGCGCTATGTGGATTCGGAGATTAACCGCCGCATTCTCGTGCATTTCAACGGTGATCGCGATGCCTTCCTCAACATGCTCCGCCAGTCGGGGATGACGTTTGAGGATTATCGCCGCAATGTGGTGAAGGAGGTGTCGGTGGATATGATGCGCTCGATGCGCTATGAGCGCGGCGTGCCGCCTTCGCCCGATGCCGTGCGTCAGGAGTATCGCCGCATGGGCTCCGAGCTTCGCGATTTGACGAAGGATGAGATTGTGTATGACAAGATTCTGCTGGCGGCGCAGGATCCGTCGACGCCCGGCAATTCGCCCGATGAGCAGTATCAACGGGCCTGCAATCTCTGCGACCGCATTCGGTCGGGCAAGATGTCGTTCGCGGATGCGGCTCGCGAGTATTCGTCGGACAGCCACGCCAAGGACGGCGGACGCTGGCCGAAGATGAAGCGCTCGGATCTGGCACCGGATTTTGCCGGGGTGATTTTCAATGCGGAGGAGGGCAAGATTCTCGGTCCGCTGGCGGATCCCTACGGCTTTACGATTGTGCGCGTGGTGCGCAAGGATCTGGCTCCTGCGCCGCCGCTGAGCGATGAGACGGTGCGCGAGCGTGTGGAATCGTCGGTGGTGCGCACGCGCAGTGAGGCGCGCTATCGCGAGTGGGTGGAGCGCCTGCGTGCGAATGCGGTGATTCGCACGTATATTTAAGCTGCCTGCCGGCGGCGAGCCCTGTTCACCGGCTTTTCCGGTGGAGGGGGTAGCCGATTCGGTGGTTCGGGTTGTCGAGTTTTGCGTTTTTTACTGCGATGAAGGAGGAGATGCCGCCCAACGAAGATATTATCTTCGCTCAGCAGATCAACAAGGTGATGAGTGCCGGGGCCTGCCCGGAGAATGCGGCGCGACGCCACGTTTCCGCGGCGTCGGTGATTGCTTGGCTGTTGTTGGCGCAGGCGGGGATGAGTCTCTGGCTGCTGGGGCTTCTCGGCTATCTCTGAAGCCTTCGCTGAGCTGAGAGTTTATCTCCGAGTTATTTCCTGTTGCCGCGGGTGTTCTCCTCGTCTCGAGCGCCCCGTGCGTCGCGGATGCTCCGAGCGGATGGGCTCGCGGTTGATGGGCTGGAGGAGGTGCTCCCGGTGCTCGGGCTTCCCGAAACAGTGGCACGGTTGTGGCTCAGGAAGCGCGTGGCCTGCTCCCGGAGGGAGGTGCCCGCAGGGGTGCCGCGTCGGCTCATGAGCAGGGCGTCAGCGTCGTCGTGGATGTAGGGGCGGCCGTGTTCGTCGCGGCGGCGGCCGTCGTAGCGGATGTTGAGGTCGGCGCCGGAGCAGTGGTTCCAGCGCCCGCCGAGCTCGGGGATGAAGTCTCGCGCGGATTGCGAGTGGACGATGTAGGCGTTGCCCCACCAAGCGAGGCCCTCCGGGCGCTCGGCGGGGACGGTTCGGTCGGCGGGGTCGAGGGTGAGCAGGCAGACGCGCCCGGTGGGGCCGTCGGCCTTGCCGCGCTCGCTCAGCAGGCGCTTGGCGAGCAACAGGCCGGAGGCGGCGCCCATGCTGTGGCCGATGATCAGGATGTCGGCCTGCGGGTTGCGGGCGCGGAAGCGCCGGATGTGCTCGCAGGCGGCTTCGAGCCCGGCGTTTCGGTTGTCAATTTGCCCGCCGTGCCAGTGGTAGTAGGCGACGGGGGCATGGGTTTCGCGGCGGAGTTGGGCGGCGAGGTGCCAGACGATGCCGCCGATTTCATCGCCGAAGCCGCCGAGGCAGATGTAGGCGATGTCGGCCTTGCGGTCGGGGAGCGGCACCTGCTCGTAGCGGTGGCCGACGGGGCGCAGGGTGATGAGTTTGGTGGGGTCTCCCTCCGATGAGGCGGCGGCTGAGGAGCCCGCGGGTGCCGGCGCTTGGGCGGGGGCTTGTCGGGTGCTCTCCGCGAGCAAGGGCAGGGGCAGCAGGCTGCATGCGGCGGCGAGCAGGGCGACGGTGAGGGGAGCGGCGGCGAGAGGGCTGCGTCGGGGTGTTTGCGGCGGGCAGGGGGGCTTCATGGGGGGATGGGGGGAGGAGTCGGGGCTGAGCAGTGTGGCGGCTGGAGCCGGCGGGTGGCGGAGCGAGGCCGGCGTTCGGCGGCGAGGTCGGGTTTCGCGCTTTCTCTGTCTGGCTCTTTCACCGCTCGGGCCGGGAGGGTGCTCAGAGGCAGCGAAGCCGGCTGCCTGTGTCGGCAGCCGGCTGTTGTGGGGTGTTTGCCTTGCCGGCATCAGAGGGCCGATGGCGTCAGCGAGCCAGCGGCATGATGTCGGGCATGTGGTCGTCACCCTTGGAGGGCGGCACGACGGCGGGCTTGTCGACGCGCTCAATCAGGGTGACGGGGCGCACGGGGTACTGGTTGGTGTTGCCCTTGATGTAGTAGTGGTCGATCTTGAGGCGGACGGCGTCGCCGGGCTTGAGTTCGGAGATCAGCTTGCGCACGTTTTCGCTCTGCCCGGGCTCGTCGCGCAGCATGTCGATGTAGATGGTGCTGCCGGGTTCAGACTTGTCGTCGCCGTATTTGCCGGTGCGCTCGTAGTTCTCGTTGGTGACAACGCGGAAGGTGGCGAGCTTTTTGGCGTGATCGCAGCGGTCGGGGCAGAGGGAGGTGCGATGCATGCAGGGGCGGTCGAAGGTCTTTTCGTAGACGGCTACGACGGTGTTGGTGGCGAGCAGTTCCGCGGGCTGGGGCAGCGGGGCTGCCATGACGATCGGGGCAACAAGCCCGGCCAGTGTCAGGATGAATGGGTTCATGGTATTCTCTTAGACGATGAAAGTGGGCTTGGTGTTACCTTTCCGCGCGAATTTTTTTCATTTTTTTTCTCGCGGCAGGGGATTGGGGCGGTTGTCAGGGGCGCGGCTGGGCTTCTGTTTCTGTTGCGGCGGCGTCTTCTGTCCCGGGTGCCGACGCTTGCTGCGCTGAGGCGGGGCTGCGGAAGCAGCAGCCGGTGAGGAAGGTGGCGAGGGTGCCGATGGTGACGCGCCAGGGGAAGGCGATGCCGGTGATCCAGCCCTGACGGTGGCCGACTTCGAGGAGGATGACGACGGCAAAGCCGACGAGCATGGCGATGACGTTGCCGAGGTCTCGCCCGCGCCGCTTGGTGAGCATGCCGAGCAGGAAGACGCCGAGCAGGGAGCCGTAGGTGTAGCCGAAGATGCCCAGTGCAATGGGGATGATGCGCACGGTGGGGTCGGTGACGGAGTACCAGGCGGTGGCGCAGCCGACGAGGATGAGCAGCAGGGCGAAGGCGACGGTGAGCAGGCGCACGGCGCGCAGCTGCTCCTTTTCGTCAGCCTGCGGGCGGAAGACGTCGCGGTACCAGTCACGCGTGGCGGTGGTGGCGAGGGCGTTGAGGGCGGTGCTCAGAGAGCCCATGGCGGTGGCCAGCAGGGCGGCGACGAGCAGGCCGCGCACGCCGGCGGGGAGGTGATGGATGATGAAGTAGGGGAAGATGTCGCTGCTCTTGCCGGGGAGGGCGATGCCGGTTTGGGCCTGAAAGGCGTAGAGGAGGATGCCGCAGGTGAGGAAGATGATGACGATGGGGATGTCGACGATGCCGGACACGATGACGGCTCGGGTGCCGGTGCGGCTGTCTTTCGCGGCGAGCATGCGCTGCACCATGTCCTGATCGGTGCCGTGCGTGGCCATGGTGAGGAAGGTGGAGCCGAGGAAGGCGCTCCAGAGGGTGTATTCGCTGCCGAGGATGTTTTTGACGTCGGCGATGAAGCCTTCGCCGGTGAGGCCGAGGTCGATCACTTTCCAGGGTTGGATGTGCCCGATGCGGCAGGGGTCAGCGGTGCTGTCGCCGACGCTGGCGCTGATGCTCTGCCAGGCCTGCATCCATGTGCCGTCGCCCTTGATGCCGAAGAGGAGGTAGGCGATGGTGGTGAGCACGGCGATGACGAGGATGGAGGCCTGCAGCACGTCGGTCCACACGACGGCCTTGAGCCCGCCGAGGGTGGTGTAGATGGCGGTGGCGACGGTGATGAGGGTGAGGGCGGCGAAGTAGATGATGAGGGTTTCCGTCTCCCCTGCGCTCTCTTGGCCGGTGATGAAGGTGTAGGCGATGACGAGGAGGATGCCGGCGATGTAGAGCCGCGTGCCGCTGGCCAGCACGCGGCTGATGAGGAAGGTGAGGCTGGCGCAGCGCCGCGTGGTGACGCCGAAGCGCTTTTCGAGATACTCGTAGATGGAGACGACGCGGTACTGGTAGTAGGGCCTCAGGAAGAGCTTGCCGACGATGATGCGCCCCAGCAGGGTGCCGATGCCGAGCTGCACGTAGGTGAAGTTGCGCAGGGCGTAGCCCTCGCCGGGGGTGCCGAGGAAGGTGGCGGCGCTGATTTCCGCTGCGATGATGGAGGCGAGGATGGCCCACCAGGGCATGCTGCGGTTGCCGAGGGCGTAGCTTTCCAGCGAGTCTTGGCGGCGGCCGACGTAGAGGCCGATGGAGAAGATGGCCAGAAAGTAGGCCAGTACGACGATGAGATCGAGTGTCATGGCGGCGCGCAGGCGGGGTGTGGACTGCTTGGGGGGACTCCGAGGGGGCTTCGGGGAGGGTGCGAAGAGAGGGAAGGGGGTGGGGGAGAGGCGGGAAGAGTGATGCGACTGGGGGCGGTGTGGCCGTCAGCGATGGGGCGCCGGGGGAGGCGCGAGGCGCGGAGAGTAGCGCGGAGGTCGACTTGGAGCGCGGCGACTGGCGCGGAGCTGGGTGCGGCGGCCGCTCGGCCGGGGCCTTGGTGTGCGGAAGCCGCCGGCGACGCAGGGCGCCGCCGGCGGCGGTGAGGGTGTTCGGGCGTCAGGGCTCAGCCCTGCTTGCGCTCGAGGGCCGCGGCCACGAGACCCTGGAAGAGCGGGTGCGGGCTGTTCGGGCGGCTCTGGAACTCGGGGTGATACTGGCAGGCGATGAAGAAGGGATGCGAGGGCAGCTCGACGACTTCGACGAGGCCGTGCTCATCGTTCGTCGCAGAGATGACCATGCCGGCCTTCTCGCAGGCTTCGCGGTAGTCCGCATTGAACTCATAGCGGTGGCGGTGGCGCTCGGAAATGGTCTCCACGCCGCCGTAGAGCTTCCAGCAGAGGGTGCCGGGGACGATGTGGGCGGGGTAGGCGCCGAGGCGCATGGTCGCGCCCATGTTCTCGATGTGCTTCTGCTCCTCCTGCAGGCAGATGACGGGGTTTTTCGTTTCGCGGTTAAACTCCGTGGAGTTGGCGTCGGCGAGGCCGAGGACGTTGCGGGCGAACTCGATGACGGCCACCTGCATGCCGAGGCAGATGCCGAGGAAGGGGATGCCCTTCTCGCGGGCGTAGTTCACCGCGCGGATCTTTCCCTCGATGCCGCGGTCGCCGAAGCCGCCGGGCACCAGAATGCCGTCGACCTCGCCGAGCATCTCGGCACAGTCGCCCTTCTCGAGCGCCTCGGCATCCACGCGCAGGATGTCCACGCGGCAGTCGTTGGCAGCGCCGGCGTGGGTGAAGCTCTCGTAGATGGACTTGTAGGCATCTTGCAGCGAGATGTATTTGCCGACGACGGCGATGCGCACGCTGTGCGAGGGGTGAATGACGCGGCCGACGAACTTCTGCCAGTCGTCCATCTTGGGCTTCGGCACGGTGATGCCGAGCACCTCGGTGACGATGCGGTCGACGCGGTCGCGGCCGAGGTCAATCGGGCATTCGTAGATCGAGTGTTTCACGTCGCAGAAGGCCACGACGTTGCGCGGCGACACGTTGCAGAACATGCCGATCTTCTTTTTCTCGCCCTCGGTGAGGTTGTCCATCTCCGTGCGGCAGACGATGATGTCGGGCTGAATACCGATCTCGCGCAGCTTGGCCACGCTCTGCTGCGTCGGCTTCGTCTTCGTCTCGCCGGCCGCCTTGATGTAGGGCAGCAGGGTCACGTGGATGAAGCAGCAGTTGTGACGACCGACCTCGAGCGCGAACTGGCGCAGAGCCTCCAGGAAGAGGTAGCCCTCGATGTCGCCCACGGTGCCGCCGATCTCCGTGATGATGACGTCGCATTCCTTGTTGGCCTCGGTGAGGTCGTAGAGACGCTGCTTGATCTCGTCGGTGACGTGCGGGATGTACTGCACCGTCTTGCCGAGGTAATCGCCGCGGCGCTCCTTCTCCAGCACGTGCTCAAACACCTTGCCGCTCGTCAGGTTGTTGAGCCGCGAGAGCTGGCAGTGCACGAAGCGCTCGTAGTGGCCGAGGTCGAGGTCCGTCTCGGCACCGTCGTTGAGCACGTACACCTCGCCGTGCTGGTAGGGGCTCATGGTGCCCGGGTCGATGTTCAGATAGGGGTCGAACTTCTGCATGGTCACTTCAAGCCCGCAGTGCTCAAGCAGTGTGCCGATGGATGCCGCAGCCAGGCCCTTGCCCAGCGAGGACACCACGCCGCCGGTGACGAAAATGTATTTCATGGTGGTGGAGGGGGTTCTGTTGCCCCTCAGACTAGCAGAAAAAGAGCGGCGCGTCCAGCTCAACCCGCCGAACGTCGCGTGCGCGACTCGTCTGCCCCGCCGGGCCGGCGCCCCTAACGGCTGACACTGTGGCTCTTGATTTCGCTCTTGCTTTTTTGCGCGCGGACGGCTATATTTTCTGAACCCGGTTTATAAAATGTGAGCCATGGCGAGCGGAGCGGGAGAGAGAAGTTTGCGTCTGGTGCACGCTGTCCTGCGGCAGCGCGGCGAGGTGACGCGCCCCGAGCTCGCCGCGGCAACGGGGCTCAGCACGGTGACGGTGGGGCATCTGGTGCAGCACCTCTGCGCACGCGGCGAGCTCGAGGTGCTGGGTGAGCCGGAGAGTGCCGGGGGGGCTGTGAGACACGGGCGGGGACGCCCGGCCGAGCGCTACCGCTACCGGGAGGATTTCGAGTGGGGGGCGCTGTTTGTCGCAAGGCCCGAGGGCCCGGCCGTCCGAGGACGGCTGGAGTGGCTCAACCGCCGAGGCGTACCGCAGCGCAGCGAGGAGGGCCGCTTTGCACTGCTGCACGAGCAGAGCCTCGATGCGTGGCTCGACGCCGCCGTCCGCCGTCGCCCTCTGGGGAGCATCAGCCTGGCCCTAGCTCCCCAGCTGGCTGATGCCTCGGCCGCCCTCGAGGCGCACTTGCAGCGCCGCTACACCTGCCCCGTGCGCAGCATCAGCGCCGCCATGGCTCTGGCGGATGAAACCGATGAATCCGTCACGCTCTGCCTGACGCCCGTCGGCCGGCCCGAGGCCTGTCTGCGCTCCGGCGGCAAGCTGCGCCCCTGCGGCAGCCTTTCGCTGTTGCCAATGCCGGCGGACTGGGAGGAGCTGGATCCGGCCGACCACACTCTTCTGGAGGAGATGGTCTCTCGCCTCATCCTCATGCTCAGCTGCACGCTCGCGCCGGTGAAGATCGCCGTGCATGCGAACTGCTGGACGGAGCGCCTCGTGAGCCGCATCCGCTACAACGTCGCGACCAAGCATCGCCGCGCCCGCGTGCCGCAGATGGTCTTTCGCCCGCTCTCCGAGCGCCTCGTGCTCGAGGCTCTGAGGCGGCTGAGCCTTCAGCCCTGAGGCGTTACTGTGACTTTTGAGTCGTCGAAGCCCCACCACCGCGAAGGCTCAGGCGTGAGCGGAGGCGTGGTCATGGAGCGCAGGGAGGCGGGCAGCGGACCAGTGGGTCGGGAATGGGGTGAGGGGCAGGGGGCATCAAACGGGGAGAACGCGGGGAACCGCAGGCGCTCCGCTCCGCCGCCGTCCCCGGCCTCTCAGAACTCGCTCAGCTCACGGAGCCACCTCACTGCGCTCACTTCGCCGCAGCCTGAGCCTCTCGCTCCGCCCGCTCCGAGCCCGGGGCCGGGGCATCCGGCTGCTCGCCGTCGTAGGGCTGGGCCGCCGGATTGCAGAGATCGAGCTCGGGCGCGTAGAACGGCGTCTCAATGCCCAGCAGGCCGAGAACCGTGTGGAAGAGGTGCTCGTGGGCCACCGTCATGCGGCTGTGGGCGCGCAGCTGCCGCAGCGCCTCGGCAAAGTGCGGGTGCAGCGCCTCGAACTCCGGCGAGGTGAGCACGAACATGCCCACGCGGCAGCCCGTCGTCTTGTGATAGCTCACCGCGCTGTCGCCCAGCCCGCCGCGGCCCCAGATGCCGTCCTGCCCCAGATACTCGCCGTGATCGCTCACGTAGATGTAAACGAAGGGCCGCCCCTTGAGCAGCTCGCAGACGCGGCGCCAGTACTCATCCGTGTAGTGGATGGTGTTGTCGTAGGCGTTGCGCACCTCCTGCGCGTGGGCCTCGGGATTCTGAAAGTTGGTGTCCGCCGGCGTGAAGGGCGGATTGTCCTTGTCGTAGTAGGAGAAGGGCGTGTGACTGCCCTCGTTGTTGATGAAAAAGGCGAGATTGTCGTGCGGGTGCTCGCGGATAACCGCCTCAATCTGGGGAACCGCCGTCCAGGGAGACCCCGGAGCGTTGAAGCGCTCCTTGGAGATGCGCGTCAGCACGCGCACAACGCGATCATACTTCAGCTGCTGCCCGCTGCGGCGACCGAAGAAGGAGTAGACCTCAAAGCCGTGCTTGTAGAGCAGATCCAGCACCGAGCCCGTTGTCGGCTGCATCCCCGGTTCGCGGTCATAGAGATTGCGGCGCGCATTCGTCAGCAGCACAATCTCAGCCTGGCAGGTGTCGGCCGCCGACGAGATGCAGTCCGGGAAGTTGATCACCCGAGGCTGGCAGCGCAGCCAAGGCGTCGTATCGCGCTCATACCCGTTGATGCTCATCGCATCGGCCCGCATGCTCTCGCCGATGTGGATGATGAAGACAATACCCGAGTTCGGGGTCACCACCTCGCAGGAGGAGGGCTCGAGGGCAGGGGAGCTCAGCCCCTCGGCAAGGTTGACGACGGCGATGTTGTGCTCCACCGCCTCGGCATAGGAGTGGTGCAGATAAACAAGCTCTGAGACGGGCCAGAGGTGTTGCTCGGGCAGGCGGCGCGTCGCCGGCACCGTCAGCTCCATGAGCGTGGCCAACAGGCAGAAGAGACTGCCCGTGCCCAGCAGCGTGAGGCGCCTCTGCGGGCGCAGCACCCGGCAGAGCACCCAGCCCATGAAGCCCGAGAAGAGCAGCGCCAGCACCGCCAGCACCACGTTCCAGAGACTCAGATAGGCCATCACCTCTTCCTCAGAGGCCTCCATCGACTCCGCCAGCACCAGCGAATTGAAGCGCGTACCGTACTGGAAGAAGGCGGCAATCTGGGCGAGTTCAATAAAGATGAAGGGCACCCAGAAAATCAGCGAGGCGCGGCCCAGCAGCGCCCAGAGCACACAGAGACTGCCCGCCCCCATCACCAGAGCCACCTGCGGCTCCAGCGGCGGCACGCAGAACATCGGATTGGCGCAGAGGTTGAAGAAGAGCGCCAGAAGAAACAGGCGGCCGAGCGACCGCGCGCTGAGCAGAAAGGGAGCCTTCTTCACCCGCGCCGCAATCGCCGCAAGGAGCGTCAGCACCGCCGCAACTCCGCCGACACCTAACCAGAGAGGAGCCTCCTCTGCCGCCGGGAGACACAGGTCCGTCTCCCAGCGCAGGAGGCCGTAAAGGCACAGCAGTCCGCTCACCAGAGCAATCAGCGCGGGCAGCACCCACCGGGGGCGCGGGCTCCCGGGTCTGAAGAAAGCGAACATGGTGCGGAAGAATCAGCTGCGAGATGCGTCATCCCGGTGCGAGCAGCAGCCCTCGCCCTCGCCGTGCTTGTGCTTGCCGCAGCATTCGTGGTCACCTTCGCCGTGCTTGCCGCAGCACTCGTGGTCGCCTTCGCCATGCTTGTGCTTGCCGCAGCACTCGTGGTCGCCTTCGCCATGCTTGTGCTTGCCGCAGCACTCGTGGTCGCCCTCGCCGTGCTTGCCGCAGCATTCGTGATCCTCGTTGCCGGAGGTCTCGCGCTTCTCGCAGTCGCTGTCGCAGTCGTCGCAGTGGCCGTGGCAGCCACCGCCGCCGCAGCAGGCGCTCATCTGCTGATTCATCGCTTCAGCCACCTCGGCATCGGAGGGAGCGCTGCCCTTGTCGATCGCGAGGCAGAGGTACTGGTTCACCGTGCCGAGCATATCATCGAGCAGCTGACGAGCCTCGAGGAAACCCTTGCAGTGCTCGTTGTCCACCACGGCTTGGCGCAGCTCGTCGAACTTGGCAATCTCCGCCTCCGACGGCGGCATACCCTCCATATGCTTGTTGCGCAGCTGCTCGCCGTACTCTTGGACCTTGCGGAAGAGATTCGTCGCCTCGGGGTTCTGATAAAAGAGACCGATGCGAGCCTTGGCTGAGATGACCTTCGGGCACTGGGCAAAGGCAGCAGCGAGAGCGCCGGCCAGCTCGGCCAGCTCCGGTGAAAGTGAAGTTTGAGCCATAACGGGCGGCATTCTACCACAGCCTAAAGACACTGGCAACCCTCATGTGCGTCATGTCGCGAGGGCCTCAGGTCGGCGCGCGGCTTCTCTCGTCGTCAGGGCAGCACCAAGTCGATCACCGAGTTGAGCACGCGACTCCCGGAATCCGCGCTCCCCGGAGATACCGGAACGGTATTGGCGATGCGCCGATGCCCCTGCACCTGATTGAGGACGGAAACAATCATTGCTTGACGCAGCTCGGGGCAGCCGTAGAAATTGGCCCGAACAATGCGGAAAATTTCCCGCAGCGACGTTTTGGCCTCGACGCTGATACTGCTGTTTTGGTAGGTGTTGCGAAGTTCGAGCAGCTCAAGGAGCGTTGGGCGGCCGTTGTCGAAAATGCGATCCAAGTCCTGACTCAGCACGGCGCCGTAGCGCTGCACGGCAGGGATAGCGGCTTGGGCCGTCGCTCTGTCCTGCACAGCCATCAGTGATTGATTCAGAAGGGCCAGCTCCGACTGTTGGTGGCGGAGCACCTGAGAATAAGTCGTGCAGCTCGTCATGGTCAGCATCTGTGCCATCAGAGCGAGGGAGAACAAAGCATAGATGGAGGCTTTCATGGGGACGGAAGGTAGCTCATTTTCTGTTTTCTGTCAACCCATAAATGTCACATGTGTCGCTCATGGCGAACCTATGATGTTCCCCCTTTCGCATGCCTGAACTTTCGGTAGGGCTCTTTAAATGGGGCCGTGCAGAGACCCGCCCACTGCGAGAGCTGCGGCGCGCGAACTGCGAGGACCGGCGAGAGTTGCTCCACAGTTCAGGATGTGGCGCGATGTTGAGGATCCGTGCTTGACAGCGGCGGGAGGTCTGCGATATGATGTGCCGCGATGAAAATCAGGCTCCTTGCGTGTTTGTGCGGCGTGGCCGTTTGTTTCGGCTCGCTTGCAGAGGCGGTTGACGTTATCCTCTCGGGAGGAGTGGCTCTCAAATCATGGGAGCATCTGCGCGGGCCTGCCTCCCAGCACGACAAGTGGTGGGCCAATTTCATCCGCTCGGCGACCAACCGCATCGACGATATCCGCGGCGCCAACCCGCGCGCGCGCATCGTGTGGATTGTGTATCGCCCGGCTTACAAGAGCCGAGGCCGTGAGGACGGCGAGGATTACATCAGCAAGATTCGTCGCGAGGCATCCAAGCGAGGCGTTCGTTTGGTGTGGGCGGATACCGCGGCCGAAGCCGTCAAGGCCATCAACGCAGCGCCGCGCGGCCGCGATAAGGTGACGAGCTTCACCTACTTCGGCCACTCCAACCGCTTTGCCTTCATGCTCGATTACAGCAACACCATCATGGCGGCTTCGCGCCAGTGGATTCACGAGGACGATCTCGCCGGCAGCATTCGCAAGGAGATCTTTGCTCCGAATGCCGATTGCCGCAGCTACGGCTGCTACACCGGCAACAGCATGAGCAAGAAGTGGAAGGCCGCCTTCGGCGTGCCTCTCCTCGGCAATACGGAATCAACGCTGTACTACCCCATTACTCAGGGCAAAATGCCTGAGGGTGCCGGTGAGTGGGTGCGTTGATGCACAAAGGAGCCTCTCCGAAAGGAGGCAGCCTCTCCGAAAGGGGGCTCTCCGTCGTTGAGCAGAGGGCTCGGCGTCTGGCTGGGGGCTGAAGAGCAGCCGTGCCTAAGCCGAAGGGATGGCGCCTGAGGAGAATCGGGTCAAGCGCAAAGTGTGTGGAAACCGCCCGTTGAGCCACCTAGAGTACC
>URLZ01000044.1 GCA_900548895.1 uncultured Akkermansia sp. | reverse complement strand
TCTTCTTCTCTCTGCTCCGTTGCAACGTCATTCCACACAATTAGCAGAAGAGCCGGAGAATCGGGATGAGGTGACAGCCCCTGAACCGATGCATCGGAAAGAGTCTTGGGGCGACGGACTACATTCCCTGAGCCCTTGGGCGTTCTTCGATGGCCCTTCAGGAGCTGCGAAAACCAAAAAAAGACCGCAGCCGGAAACGGGTCGCGGTGAGGGCGCGGCAAGCCGCGGGGTTGAAGGCGCTCACAGAGGGGAGCAGGGTTCCGTGGACACACCGTTTCTGAGGACGTCGGCAAGCGTGACGCTCTGAAGGTAGTTTCTGACGACTCCCTCGAGCCCCTCCCAGACTGGGAGCGTTGTGCAATGCGTTTGCATGGGGCAGGGATTTTCCGGCAAACTGAGGCAGTGCACGGGAGCGAGCTCTCCTTCCGCCGCGCAGAGAATTTCATACACGGTATAGTCCTCAGGCGCACGCGACAGCCGATAGCCGCCCATCTTGCCGCGCGTACTCACCAGCAAATCGTGGCGCAGGAGCAGCGCCATAATGCCCTCCATATACTTGCTGGTGATACTCTGACGATCAGCGATCCCCCGTAGCGAGATCGGCTTTGTCTGATCGTGCTGAGCCAGATCGAGCATGATGCGAAGCGCATATCTGCCCTTTGTCGATATTCTCATCATATTACGAGCACGATGTTACCTTATCAAGTGCCCTTTTGTCAAGAAACTTACAGATTTTTCATGATTGATATTTAGGCGAATCTCTTCCTTCAGTCTTTCACTATGAAGAGACGGCTTCCGTGCCATGTCCCGCGCACATCCCGTCTGAAACTTGATGAGCTCCGGACGATGAATGATCAATAGTTAGATTCATAAATTTGGTATATTTTGATCAATAGGAGTTACGACTTGTAAACAGCGCATCAGATGACGGGATCATGAAGCCAATTGATCCCTCGATTTCGCATCGAGGCTGAGCCCGTTTTCAAGCTGCGCCCTTGTTGGGTTGTCTGACAGTCAAACGTGTTTTGCTTGCGAAGCACAATTGATTGAAAAAGGGACGATGTTAAAATTCACTAATGATTGCAAGGCAAAATAATGAAGGTGATAGTCTGTAAAAATAGGTAGATATTGTTTTGCGTATGGAGCACTTCGTCATCTTCGAGACGAAAGGATGACAGGCGAAGTCGCGAACCGACTCGTTTGAAGCTTCGGGCTCATGCCTTCGAGTAAACAACGCTCTATTCGAGGGAAGGAGAATATCGGGATATCTCTCAATTTTTTGATTTACAGCGATGTATGTTGGGATGAAACTCACCCCTTTCCCTGCGTTGCATCGCTTCCGCACGCCCACTGCATTGCCCCATGAGACCTCTATCCGATTTAAGAGAAACCGGCGATTATCTTAATTTATGCTCGTCTGTTTGCCGAAAGAGTTTCATCATTTCTCGTGCCCATTTATGCGTCGATTCGCTTCCGAGCGAGCCGTGCGTTCGACCTGCCGGCGTCTCAGAGGAGGGATCCGCTTCTCAGAAATCAAAAAAAACTTGTACTTTGGAGGTTTCGGGTGTAACATCCCGCGCGTTCCTATGTCCGGTCTGTTTGTTTTTATCCTCTGTGCGGTCCTGCTCTGGGCCGGTTACGTCTTTTACGGCCGCTTTGCGGAAAAGGTCTACGGCTCATCGGGTCCGAAGGTGATGCCCTGCGTGGCGCATCCCGACGGCGTGGACTACATGCCGCTGCCGGCCTGGAAAGTCTTCCTCATCCAGCTGCTCAACATCGCCGGCCTCGGCCCTGTGTTCGGAGCTCTGGCCGGCGCCCTCTTCGGCCCGGCGGCGCTGCTCTGGATCGTCTTCGGGTGCATCTTTGCCGGAGCCATGCACGACTTCCTCTCCGCTCTCATGTCGCTGGAGCACCGCGGAGCCAACCTGCCGGAACTCATCGGGCGTTACCTCGGCCCCGTCGCCCACTGGGCCATGCGCCTCGTCTGCATCGTGCTGCTGCTGCTCGTCGGCGTCGTGTTCACCAAGGGGCCGGCCGGCATGCTCCACGGCCTCATGCCTGATCTCTCCGTCACCTTCTGGTGCGGCATCATCCTGCTTTATTACTTCCTCGCCACCGTGCTGCCCATCGACGCCATCATCGGGCGCGTGTACCCCATCTTCGGCGCGCTCTTCCTCTTCATGGCCGTCGGCCTTCTCGTGACTCTGCCCTTCGGCGAGCACGAAGTGCTGCCGCAGACGGACTTCTTCACCAACATGCACCCCCAGGCCGGCCTCTCCATCTGGCCCATGATCTTCGTCACCATCGCCTGCGGTGCCATCTCCGGCTTCCACGCCACGCAGAGCCCGCTGATGGTGCGCTGCCTGAAGGAGCGCCGTAACATGCGTCGCGTCTTCTACGGCGCCATGATCGTCGAGGGCCTCGTCGCCCTCGTCTGGGCCACCGTCGGCCTGACGCTGCGCGACGTGCTCACCGACTACACCCTCGTTGAACAGGGCGGCAAAGTCGCGGCGCACGCCATCGAGAGCGGCTCCGGCGCCGTAGCCGCCAGCTTCATGCAGCTCTGCCTCGCCGACCCCGCCTCGGCCGTCAATCAAGCCTGCACCGATTACCTCGGCTCGTTCGGTGCCGTGCTGGCCGTCATCGGCGTCGTCGTGCTGCCCATCACCAGCGGAGACACCGCCATGCGCTGCTGCCGCCTCATGCTCGCCGACGTCGTGCACCTCGACCAGGGGCCGCGCCTCAAGCGCTTCGCCCTCGCCATCCCCCTCTTCGCCGCCGTCATCTTCATCTCCGAAATCGACTTCACCGTCATCTGGCGCTACTTCGGCTGGTCCAACCAGATGCTCTCCTGCTTCACGCTCTGGACGATCGCCGTCCTGCTGCGCCGGCGCGCCCGCTGGTACTGGATGGCCCTGCTGCCCGCCGTCTTCATGACGACCGTCTGCACCGCCTACCTGCTCAGCGCGCCCGAGTGCGCCATCGGCCTCTCGGTGGAGACCTCCACCCTCGCCGGTCTGGGCGTCAGCCTGCTCGCCCTCATCGCCTTCTTCCGCGTGCCGCGGGGATGTGAGAGCGCGCCCGCTGATGAGCGCGGCGACTGCTGACTCACAGAAGCGCTGCAAGACAGATTTGCCGCTTGCTTTCGAGTGTGAATTCTGGTAACCTGACGCCAGCAGGATGGACGACCTCGAGGATTATCAGAAGCGCCGCAGCGCGGCGGAAAATCGCAGGCGGCAGCGTGCCGATCGCAAGCCGTCCGGCACGGGCTCCCGCTTCAAATGCTGCCTGCTCATGGTGATGCTTTTCGGCATCATCACCGCGCTTGTGCTCGGCGGGGGGGGGTACTTCGTCTTTCAGATGGTGACGGGCAAGTATCAGAAGTACGCCGAGAGCTTTGACCTGAACGAAATCAACAACCTCGAGCATCCCTGCATCATCTACGACCGCAACGGCGAGGAAATCGGGCGCATCTTTGACGAAAACCGCAGCTACGTGCCCTTTGACAAGATCTCTCCCCACCTCATCAATGCCGTCGTGGCGCAGGAAGACAAGAGCTTCTGGACGCACAGCGGCTTTGACCCCGTGGGCATTCTGCGCGCCGCCAAGGAGACCATCGCGGCTCGAGGCGAGGCCAATCAGGGCGCCTCAACCATCACGCAGCAGCTCGCCCGCAACGCCTATGACCTCGAGCGTCGCGTGCAGGCCATGGGCGGCGACAAATACGAGCGCAAGATCATCGAGATCTTTCTCGCCATGCGCATCGAGAAGACCTACGACAAGCGCCAAATCATGGAGTTTTACCTCAACCGTGTCTACTTCGGTCGCGGTTACTACGGCATCCGAGCGGCGGCGCTGGGCTACTTCGGCAAAGAGCCGGCTGATCTGACGGTGCGCGAGTCGGCCAGCATAGCGGCCCTCATCAAGAACCCGGAGAACTTCAACCCGGTGCGCAACCCCGATCTCAACTTCCGCTGGCGCAACGACGTGCTGGACCGCATGCAGCGCTCCGGCTACCTCACGGCGGAAGACGCCGAGCGCGTCAAAAAGCAGCCGCTGGAGCTGAATCCCAAGCCGCTGAAGCGCAACACCTCCTTCCTGCACGCCCTCGTTCAGCAGCAGGCCATCTCCATCTTCCAAGACCCGGAGCGTGGCGCCGAGATCGTTAAAACCGCCGGCATCCGCATCTACACCACCATCGACAAGGCCATGCAGGAGGCCGCCGAGAGCTCCCTGAACACGCAACTGCAGACCATCGAAAACCGCAGCGACTTTGATCACGTGCGCTTCGAAGAGCGCGATGATCCCCGCTGCCAGCAGCACCGCTACGTCGACGGCGCCGTCTACGCCGTCGATAACGCCACGGGCGGCGTGCTCGTCTATGTCGGCGGCCGCAGCTTTGCCCGCGACAACTTCGATATCATCGAATCCGGCCGGCGCCCCGTCGGAACGGCCATGCTGCCCTTCCTCTACATGAGCGCCATCGAAAACGGCTACTCCCCCTGCTCGCGCCTCGTCGACGACGCCATGGACAACCGCCTTGCCGGCATCGGCGGCACCGAGGGCGTGCTCGGTGAATGGGGCATGGAAGTCAGCAAAGGGCGCTACCTCGACTCCGTCACCCTGCGCCAGGCCCTCCAGTGGTCCAAGATCGCCGCCTCGGCCCGCCTCGGCATCGCCCTGACCTCAGATCCCAAGCTCTGCGCCAAGCCCTTCGTCAACACCCTGATCAACTGCGGCATCACGCCGCCGCCGCGCAACCCCTCGAGCACCGAAGCGCGCCCGCAGTATTACCCGCGCGTCTTCCTCGGCACCGAGCCCGTCTCCCTGCGCGAGATGGTGCTGGCCTACACCATCTTCCCCAACGCCGGCAAGCGCCCCGTCGCCCCCTACGTCATCACCAAGATCACGGACAGCAGCGGCAACATCCTCTGGGAAAACCCGCGCTCCATCAAACCCGTGATGACGCGCAGCACCCAGCCCTGCACCGCCTTCCGCCTGCACTCCATCATGCGCGACGCCCTCCTCAAAGGCGCCTCGCAGCGCGTGCAGCCCTTCCTGCCCGATGACTTCCGCGGGGCCGTCAAAACGGGCACCAACTACGACTTCGCCGACAACGCCCTCTTCGGCTACACCTCCTCGCTCACCTGCGCCGTGTGGATCGGCTTCCTCAACGACCACCATGCCATCTACCCCGAAGCCTTCTCCTCGGACACCTGCGGCCCCATCCTCGGCGCTGTCTTCAAAGCCGCCGACGGCCGCTACAAAGATGAAGACATCCCCATGCCCGACGACACCGAGGAAGTCGAAATCTGCACCTCCTCCGGCCAGATGGCCACCAACTTCTGCTTCGAGACCAAAATGCGCGACGGCAATCCCGTGCTGACGCGCTCCGTCTACCGCGAGTACTTCCCCAAGGGCGACGTCTCGCTGGGCAGCTGCACGGTGCACGGCGACGGCACCCCCACCCTCATCGACTTCCTTGACGCCAGCGACGTCAACAACTCGCGCGTGCTGCCCGTCGTCCCCATCCTGCCGAAAGGCTCCGCCCTCATCGGCGACGATCCCTACGGCTGCAACCTCGAACTCAACCCCCGCTACCGCACCGAAAAAGACCTCGCCTCCAGCGGCATGCCCGAGCAGATTCGCTTCGGCGACGACAAGCCCTCCGGATCCTCCGAGCCCGAGGTCGACACCAGCATCAAGCTGCCGCCTCCGCGCACCATGCGCACCCTCCCCGTGCTGCCGCTCGAGCTCTGACGCGCGCTGCGCCCCCGGCCGGCATCTCCGAAAACAGCTTCGGCAGCCGCTGAACCATCGCCCGCCTCTTCATCCCCCTTTCAATCTTGAGTATGTCATCCGTCACCCAGTCCCTCGCGGCCACCCAGGAGAAGGCCTTTCGCATCAACATGGACAAACAGTGCTACGGCTCCTTCGCCGAGATCGGAGCCGGGCAAGAGACCGCCAACTGGTTCTTTCGCTCCTCCGGCGCCGCCGGCACCGTCGCCAAGACCATCTCCGCCTACGACATGACCGTGAGCGACACCCTCTACGGCCCCGTCAAGCGCTACGTCTCCGAAGAGCGACTCAAGCAGATGATGGAGAGCGAATACGAGCAGCTCATCAGCCACCTCGGCGAAAAGCGCGGCAAAGACACCTGCTTCTTCGCCTTCTGCAACACCGTCAAGTGCAAAGGCTACCGCGACAACGGCCCTTGGGCCGCCTGGATCGGCGTGCGCTTCCAGCTCAAGCCCGAGGCCCCGCCCAGCGACTTCGTCCTGCACGTCCGCCTGCTGGTGCCGGACCATGACATCCAGATGCGAGTGCTCGGCATCCTCGGCGTCAACATCCTCTACTCCCTCTTCTACAAGCGAGAGCGCATGGACGAATTCGTCCTCAACATCGGAGCGAACCTCGATCGCAGCTTCTACGAAGTCGACTTCATGCGCTTCTCCGGGCATGGCTTCAGCATGTTTGACAACCGCATCCTCGCCCTGCAACTCGTGCAGAGCGGCCTCTCTGAAGCCACCCTCTTTTGCCCGGACGGCACCGTCGCCCAGCCCGCCGACCTGCTCTACAAGCGCCCCATCGTGCTGATGCGCGGCAGCTTCCTGCCCCTCTGCAAAATCCACATGGAGATGATGGACAGCGTGCGCGCCAAATTCTACGAATGCCTGCCCGAAGATCAGCGCAATCGCGAAATCGACATCTGCGAAATCTCGCTCTCCAACCTCCTGCGCGGGCGAGACGTCGACCTGCTCGACTTCATCGACCGCGCCGACGCCCTCGCCTCCCTCGGCAAAACCGTCATGGTGACCAACATCACCCACTTCCACCGCATCTCCACCCTGCTCAACCAGTACACCAAAGAGCCCGTTGCCATCGCCCTCTCCATCGGCCTGCTCAACGAACTCTTCAAAGAGAAGTGGGCCGACACCCCCGGCGGCATCCTCGCCACCATGGGCCACATCTTCGTCAACCGCACCAAATTCTACGTCACCCCCTGGATCAATCGCAAGACCGGTGAATTCGTCACCGCCACCACCTACAGGGCCCCCGAAAAATACCATTACCTCTACCGCCACCTCTGCGCCAACGGCGACATCGTCGACGTGCCCTACTTCAACCAGAAACTCCTCTTCCAGACCCCGCGCGACATCATCCGCATGATCCGCGCCGACGACGAACAGTGGAAGGAGTACGTCCCCGAGCAAGCCTACCGCATGGTCGAGCACCTTAAAGAGAGCAACTGATGAACCATCGTTCCGATTTCCCCATCCTCAACACGACGATCGGCAAAAACCCCCTCGTCTACCTCGATAGCGCCGCCACCACCCAAAAACCCCTCTGCGTCCTCGACGCCGAGCGGCGCTTCTACGAAGAGCAAAACGCCAACATCCACCGCGGCGCCCACTACCTGAGCCGGCTCGCCACCGAAGCCCACGAAGAGGCCCGCGCCTGCGCCGCCGACTTTTTGCACGCCGCCTCGCCGAAGGAGATCATCTTCACCTCCGGCTGCACCGCCGGCATCAACCTCGTGGCCCACGTGCTCGGCTTTGCCGGGTACCTCAGCCCCGGCGACGAAATCCTCGTCAGCACCGACGCCCACCACTCCAACATCGTCCCCTGGCAAATGCTCTGCGAGCGCAGCGGCGCCGTGCTCAAGCCCATCCCCCTCACCCCCGAGCTGCGCTTCGATGAAGAAGCCTACCAGCGGCTGCTGAGCCCGCGCACGCGCCTCGTCGCCGTCCCGTGGGTCTCCAACGCCCTCGGCAGCATCAACCCCGTCGAGCGCATCACCGCCGCCGCGAAGCGCAACCGGGCCGACTGCCTCGTCCTCATCGACGGCGCGCAGAGCACGGCCCATATGGCCGTGGACGTGCAAGCCATCGGCTGCGACTTCTACGCCTTCTCCGGGCACAAAGTCTACGGCCCGACGGGCACCGGCGTGCTCTGGGGGCGCGAAGAGCTGCTCACCCAGCTTCCCCCCTGGCAAGGCGGCGGTGAAATGATCCGCGAAGTCACCTTCGCCAAAACCACCTACAACGACCTCCCCTTCAAGTACGAAGCCGGCACCCCCAACATCGCCGGCAACATCGTGCTCGCCGAAGCCCTGCGCTACGTGCAGCGCATCGGCCTGCCCGCCATCGAGCAGCACGAGCAGAAGCTCACGCAGCGACTCTACGAAGGCCTCCAAGCCATCGGCGGCATCAACATCCTCGGAACCGCCGAGGGCAGGGGAGCCCTCATCTCCATCACCGTCCCCGGCGTGCACCACTATGACCTCGGCACCCTGCTCGACCAAATGGGCGTCGCCGTGCGCACCGGCCACCACTGCTGCCAGCCGCTCATGCAGTCACTGGGCATCACCGGCACCACGCGCTATTCCCTCGGCCTGAACAACACCGAGGAAGACGTCGATCGCGCCCTCGCCTGCACGCAGCGCGCCCTCGACATGCTGCGCTGAGGCTGAGATTTGTCCGGCGGGGGATTCGCCCGCCGGGTCGCCGTGCCGTGATATAAGACGCCCTTCCGCCGGAAGGGCGGCGCTACATGCCCGCTCTTCCTGAGAGATCGGCGAGTTTTTAAGCCGATGGCCCCCGCGCCCGGCGCGGTGGGCGCAAAAGTCCTCTCCTCCTGCCCCTCAGGGTGCCGCGACCGTGCCCATGAAGAGGAAGGGCGCGTCTGACGTCGCGTCGCCGATCCACCACAGGAAGGGGGAGTCCAGAGAGAACAGGGGGGCTCCCGCTTGCTCACTCGGGGCTCCGGCAGACCCGGCGCTCCTCTGAATGTCGAGGAGGAAGCGCACGTACAGCGCTCCGCGCATGGCCTGATCCTTGTTCTCCCCGCTGCGTGAGAGCGGCATCGGGTCAATGTTCATGCGGCGCAGCAGGGGCAGCATGTCGCGCGCGCCTCCGGAGCTCAGGTGCAGCTCCGGCAGTTGCAGGTTGACCGTCCGCTCGGGGGCCTTGAGCAGTGCCTCGCGGATGCCGCTGAGCTTCTCAGGCGTCATTCCCTTCACGAAGTTCGGCAGCGTGCCCTTGGGCTCGACGGCCACAAAGCAGGTGGAGTCCAACTCGGCCTCGCGGCGCATGAAGATCGCCACCGCCCGCCACGAGCCGTCCTCCGCCTCGGCCATGCGGTAGCTCGCCGCCGACTTCATCATCGGCACCTTCGGGCGGCCACCCTCGCTGCGGAAGGGGAGCATCTCCACCTCTGAGACGGGGTGCAGCCATGCCGGAGTCCATCGCATATCCGCCACCGCCAGCATCTGTGTGTCCGGGCTGAGCTGCGCGTCCGTCAGCACGAGGGAATCGGCCGCCGCATCGGCGGCGCTGACGCGGTTGATCAGGCCCAGGCAGCGCTGCGTGTCCGACGACAGCGGCAGGCTCATGACGAGAGTCTCGACCGGGTCAAAGCCCTGGCCGGCATCGGCAAAGAGCTGAAGATTGAACGCCGGAAGCGTCGCCACCGCGAGCTGCGTCCGGCTCAGGTGCAGGCGCGCGGCGCTTTCCTCGGCATCGTGCCCGTCGAGCGCCTGCAAGGCTAGGATCAGCTCGGTGACGGCCGCCGGAGCAACGGCGACGTTGCCCCCGCCCTCCTCTTCGGTTGCCAGTTGCAGCAGGCGGAGGGAAAAGGCGTCCGTCCGAAGCTCTCCCTCGGGCATCGTGAGCGTCTCTTGCGTCTCGCCCGACAGATCGACCGGCTGCTCGGTGCGGATCAGCATCAGAGCCCCAGCCGCCAGCAGCCCCGCCATGACGCCCATCAGCGCCATGCGCCACAGGGGAAGAGGGCGGCCTTCCGGCTTCGTCTCCGCCGGCGCCGCAGGAGCGGGCTGAGGGGCCCCCGCGGCGGAGTTTGGAGCGCTTGGGGCGGCGGGAGCCGCAGTGGGCGTCGTTTCGGTCGGCGCCGCGGCGGGTGCGGCTGCGGGCTCAGAGGCTGGGGGAGGAGTCGGCATCATGAGGAGAGCAGGGAGAGGAGGAAAGTTGCGGGTCGAGGTCGGCGCTCAGCTGTAGAGCGAGAGCTCTTCATCGAGTTTGGGAGAGGGCGTGACGCGGTAGCGCTCGCCCAGCTCGATGCTGGCGCGATTGCCCAGCGAATTGCGGAAGCTCAGGTGCACCGGCGTGCGGCCCGGGTAGCGCAGCAGCGTCTCGCGGATGAGCTCCAGATCGCCCGCATCATGGCGAGCCGTGTTGAGCGTGATCTCGTAAAAGTTCGGCCCCTTGGCGCCGCGGCGGCGCCCGTTCGTGCCGCCGATGAGCTCCAGCCCGTTGGCCGACACCTTCTTGCCGCCGCTCTTTTCATCGACGGAAATGCGCGCGCGGAAGCGTACAAAACTGCCGGCCTGCAAGAGACCCTCCACCGCGACGGCCTTCGCGTACGAATCGCCCCAGACGAGCGCCTCCGTCACCCCCGTGAAATCCTCCACCGTAATCACCGCAAACTTCTGCCCCGTCGACTTCGTCGCCTTGATGGCCACCGCGCGAATCATGCCGGCCATGTCGCGCTGGTTGCGGATCTCCTCCGGCTCGAGATCGGGCAGCGTGCCGATCTGCACATAGCGGGGCTGGTCGATGATGCCGCGCATGCTGTCGAGCGGGTTGCCCGTGAAGTAGGCCCCCGTCAGGAATTTTTCCTCATCGAGGCGCTTCTCCTTCGGCCACTCCTGCAGCGAGACCTTCTCCTCGGCCGCCGAAACCGTCTCCGTCATATCGAAGAGGCTCATCTGGCCGGACTCATGATCCTTGTGCACGCTCGAGGCCCCGTTGATGCACTGCTCGATCGAGTCAAAGAGCTGCGCGCGGCACACGTGCATCCAGTCGAAGGCGCCGCACTGCACCAGCACCTCCAGCTGGTTGCGGCGCACGGCCTGCGGTGGGATGCGGTAACAGAAATCCTCCAGACTCTTGTACGGCCCGTTTTTCTCGCGCTCCTCGACGATCACGCGCACCGTTTCCGAACTCATACTCTTCACCGAGGCGAGGCCGAAGCGCACCGCCAGATGTCCGTTGGGCATCGTCTCCGGCTGAAACTTCACGGCAGAGTGATTCACGCAGGGACCGAGCACCTCGATGCCCATGCGGTTGGCCTCCTGAATGAACACCCCGATCTTTTCATTGGTGGACTCGTTGGACATCAGGCCGCAGAGAAACTCCACCGGGTAGTGCGCCTTCAGATACGCCGTCCAGTACGAGATGTGGCCGTAGCAAGCCGAGTGAGACTTGTTGAAGCCGTAGCCCGCGAACTTCTGAATCTTGTCGAAAATCGCGTTGGCCGTCTTCTCATCAATCTGGTTCACCTCCCAGCAGCCCTTCACGAAGCGGTTGCGCTGCTCCTGCATCTCCTTCATGTCCTTGTGGCCCATGGCGCGGCGCAGCAGGTCGGCGCCGCCGAGAGTGTAGCCGGCCAGCAGCTTGGCCGCCGCCTGCACCTGCTCCTGATAAATCATCACGCCGTAGGTCGGGCCCGAGACCGTCTCCAGCAGCGGGTGCTCGTACTCCGCCTGTTTGAGCCCCTTCTTCACGGCAATCATGTCGTCCATGAACTGCATGGCCCCCGGGCGATACAGAGCGAGCAGCGCGATGATGTCTTCAATGTTGTCAATGCCGTACCGGCGGCAGGTCTCCACCATGCCGCCCGATTCGAGCTGGAAGACGCCCATCGTATCACCGCGGTTGAGCAGCGCCAGCGTCTCGGCATCCTGAATGTCCACCTCATCGTAGCGGAAGTTCGGCACGCGCCAGCGCACATAGCGCTCGGCATCCTTCATCACCGTGAGCGTCTTGAGCCCGAGGAAGTCCATCTTGAGCAGACCCGCATTGTAGATGGCGCCCATATCGCACTGCGCGACCACTTCGCCCTGCGGATTGCTGAGATCATCGCGCGTCAGCGCCACATACTCATCCAGCGGCCTGTCGCCGATCACAACGCCGGCCGCGTGCATGCCCACGTTGCGGATGGTGCCCTCCAACTTCAGCGCGTAGTCCCAAACCTCGCGGTACGTCTCATTCTGCGCGAGAATCTGGCGCAGATCCTCGCTGGACTCATAGCTCTTTTTCAGCGTCACGCCCGGGCCGCTCTCAATGAGCTTGGCCAGCTTGTCACTCTCCGCAAACTCGAGATTGAGCACGCGGGCCACGTCCTTGATCACGGACTTGGCGCCCATCGTGCCGTAGGTGATGATGTGCGTGACCGCGCGCTCGCCGTACTTGTGGCGCACATAGTCAATCACCTCGGGGCGTCGGCTCTGGCAGAAGTCGATATCAATATCCGGCGGGCTCACACGCTCCGGGTTCAGGAAGCGCTCGAAGATCAGGCCGAACTTGTAGGGGTCAATGTTCGTAATCTTCATGCAATAGGCCACCAGCGAACCGGCAGCCGAACCGCGGCCCGGACCCACCGGAATGTCGTGATCCTTGGCCCAGTTGATGAAGTCCGCCGTGATGAGGAAGTAGCTCGGGAAGCGCAGGTGGTTGATCGTGTCAAGCTCGTAGTCCAGACGCTTGCGCAGCTCCTCATCGTGCTCGGCGCGCTCCTTGCCGTAGCGCTCCTCCAGCCCCTTGAAACAGATCTTGCGCAGATACTCCTCGCGCGGCGAGCCGTCCGGCGTGGCGAACTCCGGGTAGCGCTCCGTCGACGTCGAATCCAGCTTGATGGACGTGTTGCAGCGCTCCGCAATCAGGTTGGTATTCTCGTAGGCATCGGGATACTCGGGGAAGAGGCGGCGCATCTCCTCCTCGCTCTTCAGGTAGACCGACTTGGGGTAATGCATGCGGCGGGCATCCATGCGCTTGTTGCCCGTGCCGACGCAGATGAGAATATCGTGCGCATCGTGATCCTCCTCGTTGAGGAAGTGAGCATCATTCGTCACCACCAGCGGCACATCGTGCTTGCGAGCCAGGCGCACCAGCTCCGGCGTGCAGCGGCGCTCCTCCTCCAGCTCGTGATCCTGAAGCTCCACGAAGAGATTGTCGCGTCCGTAAATATCGAGCAGCTCCAGCAGCACCTCCTCCGCCTTCTCCGGCTGATCCTGAAGAATCCACTCCTGAAGAGGGCCCGAGATGCAGCCCGTCAGGCAGATAAGCCCCTTGCTGAACTCGCGCAGCGTCGCCAGATCCACGCGCGGTTTGTAGTAAAAACCCTCCAGATGGCTGCGCGACACAATCTTGATGAGATTGGCCCAGCCGATATTCGACTCGCAGAGCAGAATCAGGTGCGTGTACTTGTGGCGCCCGGGAATCTGCTTCTTGACATCCAGCGGCGTCGGCGCCAGATACACCTCGCAGCCCAGAATCGGCTTGAAGAGCGGCTTGGGCTCATCCGGGTGCTCGCGGTTCCACTCCTGCACCCCCTTGTTGTGCTTCTTCACATTCACCATGAACTCAATCGCCGCGAACACGTTGCCGTGATCCGTCACGGCCACCGACGTCATCCCCATCTCGGCACACTTGCGGATCAGATCCTTGGTGTGAATCATGCCGTCGAGCAGCGAGTACTCCGTGTGAACGTGAAGGTGTGTGAAAGCCATGGTGCGGGGGCATTATACATGAAGAGCCGCCCCCTGTCATGCGAGAAATGTGCCACCGCCTTCAAAGACCACCGGCCGAGGCACGCGGGCGCAGTCCGGCAGACACGCTCCTCCGCTGCCTCCCGAGTTCCCGCCGCCGGCGAGCGGGCAGGGGAGAGCAGGGAAACAAAGGCGGGCAGGGGAGAGCTTGTGAAGGGCACGCGTGCGTGCCGGGCAGGGGAAAATCGCCGCGCGGATGCCCCCGCAAGCGGCGGCCGAGGCACGGGGCCTGACGCTAAAAGGAGGTTGAAAACCTTGCCTGTTTGTGATAAACTGCCGGCACATGATGAATCTGGACCAACTCCGCGAGGAAATCGACCGCATTGACGCCGGAATCGTAGACCTGCTGCACCGTCGCGCCGCCTGCGTGCAGCAGGTCGGGCAGATCAAGAAAGAGTCCGGATCCCCCCTCTTCGTCCCCGAGCGCGAAAGCGCCCTCTTTGAAAAACTTCGCAGGCTTAACCGCAACGTCCTGCCCGACGAGAGCCTCGAGAGCATCTATCGCCAGATCGTCAGCTGCGCCTTCAAACTCGAAGGCGGCTTCCGCGTCGCCTACCTCGGCCCCGAGGGCACTTGGAGCCACCAAGCCGCCCGCGCCCGCTTCGGCGACAGCATCGAGCTCATCGCCTGCCCCAGCTTCCGCGACGTCTTCCGCGCCGTCGAAAAACAGCAGGCCCAATACGGCGTCGTGCCGATTGAAAACAGCTCGGACGGCTCCGTCTCTCAGGCCATGGACCTCTTCAGCGAAAGCCCGCTGCGCATCTGCGCCCAAATGCGGCAGGAGATCCGCAACTGCCTCCTCTGCAACGGAGATCGGGAGCACATCCGCAAAATTTACTCCCACCCCCAAGTGCTCGGGCAGTGCCGCCTCTGGCTGCGGGAGAACTTCCCCGGCGTCGAGCAAATCGCCATGAGCTCCACCTCCGCCGCCGCCCTGCGCGCCGCCGAGGAAGCCGAGCAGGGCGCCGCCGCCCTCGGCAGCGAACTCTCCGGCCGCCTGCACGGCCTGCGCGTCATGGAAGCCAACGTGCAGGACAAAGCCAACAACACCACCCGCTTTGCCGTCATCGGCATGCAGCAGACCCAGCCCTCCGGGCACGACCGCAGCACCATCTGCTTCAAGGTCCCCCACACCCCCGGCACCCTCGTCAAGGTCTTGCAGCACTTCAGCGACCACCGCATCAACCTGCTCTGCATCGACTCGCGACCGACGCGCGACACCCCCTGGGAATACCTCTTCTACGTCGACGTCGAAGGGCACCGGCTGGCCGAGCCCCTGCGCAGCTGCCTCGAAGAGCTGAGCGCCATCTGCCCCGTCTGCAAAGTCCTCGGCTCCTACCCCGAAGACTGAGCCGCCCGCGGAGTCGGGCCGCCGCGGATTCGGGACTCCCGATTCACCCGCCTCGCCTCAGACTCCCCCCGCCACGGCCTCCCGCCACCCCGATTCCGTTCCTCCCCCCCTCCCACCACACCGCACACAACCCACGCGAGCCATCCCCGCATCACCCTGAGAGCCCATGGCCTTCACCTGCGAACAAGCCCGGCACCTGCTGCACCACGCCATCGAAACCGACCGCCTGCCGCACGCACTGCTCTTCACCGGCTCCCCCGAGGCCGGCACCCATGAGCTCGCGCTCGACCTCGCCGCCACCCTCAACGGCGCGCAGGCCGAGAGCCTCGAAACCCTCCTGCACCCCATGTGCCGCGTGCTGCGCCCCGGCTCGAAAAGTCGGCGCATCCTCATCGAAGAAGTGCGCTCCGTCGAGCCCTTCCTCGCCCTGCGCGCTCAGGAAGGCGAAACCAAGCTCATCATCATCGTCGAGGCCGACCGCATGGGCGAAGAAGCCGCCAACGCCTTCCTCAAAACCCTCGAAGAGCCCCCGCCGCAAACCCTCATCATCCTCATCACCGCGCTGCCCAACCACCTGCTGCGCACCATCCTCTCGCGCTGCGTGCGCATCGACCTGCGCGAAACCGGCAGCGGCATCCGGCTCAGCGAAGCCCAGCAACTCTTCCTGCCGGCCATCCGCGAAGCCCTCCCCCTCATCGGCTCCGACGTCGCCGCCCTCGCCCTGCGCGCCGACCTCCAGGCCCTGCTCGCCGAGCGGCGCGAGCTCATCAGCAAGCGCCTCACCGCCGCCCTCAAAGCCGAAGCCCGCAGCATCGCCGAAGGCACCGACGTGCGCGACTGGGAAGCCCGGCAAAAAGACGCCACCGCCGCCCTCATCGAAACCGAATACCTCGGCGAGCGCAGCCAAATGCTCGAACTGCTCGCCCTCTGCCTCGGGCAAGCCGTGCTCGTCGCCTCGCACGCGCCGGACGTCGCCCCCCTCGCCCCCGAAATCCCGGCCCTGGCCGAGCGCCTGCCCGTCGCGGACCTCCTGCGCCGCATGCGCGCCGTCGACGCCCTGCGCGGCGACCTCAACCTCAACACCAACGAAGCGCTCGCGCTCGACTCGCGCCTGCTCGACATCATCGGAAAATCACCCATATGAACAGCATGACCGGATTCGGAGCCGCAACGGCTCCCCTCGCCGCCTCCACCCTGCGCGTTGAAATCAGCGGGGTCAACCGCAAACAGACGGAAATCGCCGTCTCACTGCCCCGCAACTGGGCCGAGCTCGAAACCCGCGTGCGCGACCTCATCGCCGCCGCCGTCTCGCGCGGACGCATCAACATCAGCATCAGCCTGCAAAGCAGCGGCAGCGGCGGCGGAGCCCTCTCCGTGCACCGCGCCAAGCTCGAATCCCTCAAGCAGCGCCTCCACGAAGTCAGCGACGAACTCGGCCACCCCCTTGAAGCCACCCTCGACGCCCTCCTGCGCCTCGGCATCATCGCCGAAGAAACGGAAGCCGACATCAGTCCCGAAGACGCCTGGAGCGCCGCCGAGCCCGCCATCCGCCGCGCCCTGGCGGACTTCCTCAGCCTGCGGGCCCGCGAAGGCGAAAACCTGCGCCGCGATCTCCTCGCCCGCGTCGAAACCCTCCGCCGCTACCGCGAACAGCTCGCCGCCCGCGCCTCCGGCGTCGCCCTGCGCCACCGCGACACCCTCATGAAGCGCCTCGAGGAAAGCGGCCTGCCCCTCCCCCTCGACGACGAACGCCTCATCCGCGAAATCGCCCTCTACGCCGACCGCTGCGACGTGAGCGAAGAGATGACGCGCCTGAGCTCCCACCTCGACCAGTTCTGCGAAATCTGCGCCAAGAGCGAACCCGTCGGCCGCACCCTCGACTTCCTCTGTCAGGAAATCTTCCGCGAACTCAACACCACCGGCTCCAAAGCCAACGACGCCGAACTCGCCCAGACGGTAGTTTCCGCCAAAACCGAGCTCGAAAAAATCCGCGAACAAGTTCAAAACGTCGAATAAAGAACACCGAGAGAAACACCCCCGCGGCCCGGCGGCCTCCGCCTGCACCCCGGTAGGCGCCCCTGCATGGCCCCTTCGCCCGCGCCGCTCGCCGCGACACTCCGCCCGCGCCCGCGCCGAACCGCTCCGGCCTCTCGCCCCGACAAAGCTTCCCCCACCCACCGAAAACACCGTACACCCGCCACCATGATCGGCACCCTGCTCATCGTCTCCGGCCCCTCCGGCTCCGGCAAAACAACCCTCTGCCGTCGCGCAGAAGCCGCCGGCCTCACCCGCTACTCCATCTCCTGCACCACCCGTGCTCCGCGCCCCGGCGAGCGCAACGACATCGACTACCACTTCCTGAGCCGCGACGACTTCGACGCCCGCGTCGCCGCCGGCGACTTCCTCGAGCACGCCACCGTCCACGGCAACAGCTACGGCACCCTCAAAGCCGACATCGTCGAACTCCTGCTGCAAGGCCACAACGTCGTCATGGACATCGACGTGCAGGGAGCCGCCTCCATCCGCGGCTGCACCGACCCCGTCATCCGCCGCGCCTACGCCGACGTCTACATCCACGTCCCCGCCCCCGAGCTCGAAGCACGCCTGCGCGGCCGCGGCACCGACGCCGAAGACGTCATCCGCCTGCGCCTCCACAACGCCGCCATGGAAGACGCCCGAAGCGGCGAATATCAATACCTCCTCACCTCCGGAGATCGCGAGCAGGACTACGCCCGCTTCACCGCCCTGCTCACCGCCCTCGGCATGCGCACGGCCCTTCAAGACTGAGCCTCTGCTGCGGCTTCGAATCTCCGTAGAGAATCAGTCAACATGAACGGGCAGGAAATTCGCAGGCAGTTTGATCTTGTGGCCAGAGAGTATGATGAAAACAGGAAAAAGTTCATACCTCTCTATGATGCCTTTTATCAAGATTCGACGGCTTGCATCGCCGCTTGCATCACTCCTCCTGCAAGTATTCTGGATCTAGGTGCCGGCACGGGGTTACTAACCTCCTTTTGGTACAGGCATTATCCCGAGGCCTCCTATCATCTGGTGGATATCGCACCTGAAATGCTTTCTGTAGCGCGAAGGCGTTTTGGAGGATTGCATAATGTCAGCTATGCTGAGCATGATTATGAGAAATGTCTGCCTGCCGGTAACTATGACGCCATTATTTCCGCTTTGTCAATCCATCACTTGGAAGACGATCAGAAGCAGTGTTTATTCAAAGAGCTGTATAAACGTCTGCCGGAAGGTGGGTGTCTTGTCAACTACGATCAATTCTGCTGTCGCGAAAAGGAGTTGGATGTTAAAGTAAATGAATACTGGGAACGCGGTATTTTGAAAGCCGGACTCTCCAAGCACGATTTGGATTTGCTTCAGGAGAGGCGAAAACTTGACCGTGAATGCACCGTTTCCGATGAAATGCAGATGATGCAGGGCAGTGGGTTCAGGAGCGTCGAGTGCATTTATCGGTTTTCAAAGTTTTCAGTAATCTTGGCCATAAAATAAAGCTTTTCATAGCTTCGGTAGGCCCCCCCCCTTTTCCCACGCGCTTTGCGCTTCACCCCAGTTCCTCGCCTTGGTACAGGCCGCCTCGATGGGGTGCTTTTGTGCTGCGCCGCTTCTGTCCTCCGTCTGCCCCGATGAATGAGACCATCCAGTAGGGGGCATTCGGCACCTTGTTCAGTGATAGTCGTCCTTGGTACATACTGGCTCTTCTGCTAATTGTGTGGAATGACGTTGCAACGGAGCAGAGAGAAGAAGA
>URLZ01000043.1 GCA_900548895.1 uncultured Akkermansia sp. | reverse complement strand
CTTCTTCTCTCTGCTCCGTTGCAACGTCATTCCACACAATTAGCAGAAGAGCCAACTAAATGGGGCGATCTCAAGGCGCACGGAAGCCGCTTGTTGAGCCTCTGGGCGCCCCGCCGCCTCGCGGCTCTGTGCTGAGACATCCCCGGCCTTTCCACCCCACCTCAGACGCCTCCCCACCTTGGCCATGGACGGCCTCAGGGAAAGCGAGGGCGGGCGGGGCCGGGTGGCGAAGGCCGCGTCGACGGAGTCGGCCTTATTTGAGCTTGCTGCCGGCTTTCCAGGCGGTCATCCATTCGACACTGCGGAGGGTGAAGCCGCGGGCGCGCAGGCGCTCGTCCATGTCGCGCAGGTGGGCGGCTCCGTAAAAGATGCCCACGGTGCGGACTTCGGGATGGCTCAGTTCGCGATCCAAGACCTCCATGCAGCGCTCGTTGCGCGCGACGATGATGGCCTTGTCGCCCATGGTTGAGGCCTCCATGCTCTGCACGAGCAGGTGCATGACGCTGCGGCGCAGCTCGACGGGGGAGGAGTTGTTCAGGGCGGCGCCTTGCATGAGGCTGCCGTTTTTGAAGCTTTCCGCGAGGGCTTCGGCAAAGTAGCTCAGCCAGCTTTCGCCGCGCTCTTGCATGGCGGCGCTGAATTCCTCTTGGCTCATGTCGGCGTAGACGAAGTTGGGCTGCCCGTAGTCGATGCCTTCGACTTGGAGGGTACAGCCGAGGCGCGAGGCCATGGCGTTGTAGTAATAGTTGAGCAGGGATGAGAGGAGGGAGTCTTCGCGCTCGGCCGCCAGGGCTTTCTCCAGCTCTTGCAGGCGCGCTTTCTGCTCCTCGGTGGCTTTTCCGCGCTTGGCGAGCTTGCGCAGCCAGAGCATTTCGGAGAGGGTTTCGCCGTTGACCATTTCGTAGAGGAGTTTATCGTAGTTGCGGAAGCGCAGGTTGAGGCGGCGGTAGTAGGCGCCGTCGGCCAGATGGATGGCGCCGATGAGGTCGACGCGGCGGCCGTCGGCGTCTTCGTAGACGGCGATGGGGACGCGCAGGCGCTCTTCGCGGGGGCCGGGGCCTTGGGTGAGCAGGACGAGTTTTTCAGGGTAGCCGTGGGTGTCCGGCTCTGCAGCGCTGAGGGGGGAGAGCTGCAGCAGCAGGCCGAGGGAGAGGGTGAGCAGGGAGGCGAGTCGGGGGGATTTCATGTCGTCAGGGTGGGGATTCGGGGCGTGTTTCGGTTGCGGTGTCGGTTGGGGGAGGATCGCTCGGGGCCGTGCTTGTCGACTGGAGCCGCGGGGGCGGAGCTCGCTCGGGTCGGCAGGTGCTGAGCCGCCGGTCGGGGGAGGGCCGTTGGTCGGTTGCACGGTTGCGCGGTTCGCGGAGGGGGGGCTCGCGCGGGTTCGGGCGCCGGGCACGCCCGGTGCGTTCCGCCCTGCGCGCCAGTCTCCGCGCTTCGGGCTCCTTGGGTCAGGCTGCGCGGGGCTTGGCGCCTGGGGGCGGGCTCAGTCCCACTCGAGAATCAGGGCTTTGCCGGCGGGGACGCTGACGGGCAGGCCTTCGCTGTCGAGCTCTTTGTCGTCGCAGATGATGGGGGGCATTTCAGCCTCCATGAGGTTGCAGAAGCGGTAGGTGCCGGGCTTTTTGGCGGCCCAGTTCTGGGCGTCGCGTGGGATGTGCACGCGGGTGACGTATTCGTGGTCGGGCGCGAAGTTGCAGACGATGAGGAGGGTGGCGCGGGCTTTGCGGGCGTGGCGCAGGAAGGCGTAGAGGCGGTGGCCCGAGGTGTTTTCTCCGTTCTCTCGGCCGTAGCCGGGGCTCTGGTGGTTGGCCCAGTTGAGGCCGTAGAAGCTGCCGCAGCAGAAGGCGGGGTGTTGCAGCCAGGGCAGCAGGCGGACGGTGAAGTCTCGCAGGGCGGCTTCGCCCACGGTCATTTCGCCGCCGTCGTAGAGGCCGCCGTTGCTCCAGTGCTGCAGGCGCGGCAGGCAGGTGTAGTCAAAGATGCTGGTGCGGCCGTTGTCGCCGCCTAAGCCGCCGGGGCCTTCGGCGCGCTCGGCGACTTCCTGTCCGTTGTAGATGAGCACGGGGGCGGCGGTGGAGGTGTACTGGGCGACCATGAGGGCTTCGAAGACGCGGCGGCCCATGCCGCCCCAGTATTTGGGCGAGGCGACGCGGGGCTCGTCGTGGTTTTCGATGTAGCGCACGCCGCCGTTGAAGAGGGGGGATTCGGGGCGGTTGAGTTTTTCGAGGTCGTTGGCCCAGGTGCCGCTCTCGTAGAGGCCGCGAAGGGCTTCGTAGGCGGCGCCGTCGTAGACGCCGTCAAAGCCGGCCTGCAGCAGCTCGCTGTGAACGTCGCCTTCGGTGAGTTTCATGTGGTCGTTGTAGCCTTCGGCGAGGAAGAGGACGGTGTCGTCGCGCAGGCGGGCCTTGGCGATGGCCCAGCGCCAGAAGGGCATGGGTACCATGTGCGCCATGTCGCAGCGGAAGCCGCCGACGCCGAGGCCCTGCCAGTAGCGCAGGACGGCGTCCATCAGGCGCCAGGTGCGCGGCACGGAGGTGCCGGTGGCCATGATGCCGGGAAGCGCGTTGGCGAAGGAGGCGCCGTGGCGGTAGTCGGTTCCGTAGTTGAGTTTGACGGTTTCATACCAGTCGCAGGCGCCGGGGGCCCAGCTGGCGGCGTTGTTGCCGGTCACGCGGCCGTGGCCGCGCTCGGGCTCGAATTCGCCGTCGGGCAGCATCATGGCCTTGTCGCTGTTGCAGGGTTCGAGGTAGTAAAAGGTGTTGTCGAAGGCGAAGAAGCGCGAGGTGTCGTCGTCGTTGCCGAATTCGAGGTCGGGGCGCACGGTGGAGTGGTAGCAGCGCGAGACGTGGTTGGGGATGAAGTCCATCATCGGCACCATGCCCCAGCGGCGGCAGCGCTCGAGCAGGGCGCGGAATTCGTCGAGGCGATGCTCGACGTCGGTGGCGAGGTCGGGGTCGACGTCAAAGTAGTCGGTGACGGCGTAGGGGCTTCCAGCGATGCCCTTGACGACGCAGGCCGGCGAGGGGGGCAGGCCGGGGTATTCGGTTCTGGTGGCGTGCCGCAGCACGCCGGTGAGCCAGATGTGGGTGATGCCCATGCGGGCGATGGCTTCGAGGGCGGTGTCAGTGATGGCGTTGAAGGTGCCGCAGCCGTTTTGCTCGCGCGTTCCCCAGGGCACGCCGCCGGTTTTGAAGTTGGCAAAGTGGCGGACGAAGAGCTGGTAGACGACGGGTCTCATAGTTCCTGACAAGCTAGCACAGCCGCGAGGCTGTTTCAAGCAAAAAACGCAGCGCGGGGCTGCGTTCGGCGGGGCGCGCATGCTTTCGCGCGGGTGGCTCTGGCAAGCGGTCGAAAGGCCGCCTGATAGAGCTTGCGGAAGGCCTCGTTTTGTGGTAGGCTTTTCGACATGAAGGAGCATGAGCATCGTCACTGGTGGAGCCGTTTGTGGCACCGTTTGTTCCGCCACTGCGGCAGCGGGGGCTGCGGCACCTGCGGGGGCTGCGGGCGCGGCTGCGGCAGCTGTGAGCAGGAGCGCGAGAGCGGTCGGCCTCACCATCGACCGATTTCCGGCGAGGTTTGCACGCTGGCCCACTTGTGCGTGGGGCAGAGCGGGCGCGTGATCGAGGTGGCCGACGGTGATCAGGATCTCGTCAACCGCTTCGCGGATCACGGGCTGGTGCGCGGGATTACGGTGACGGTGCACGAACAGGCGCTCTTCGGCGGCCCGATGCTGGTGGCCGTGCAGGGCACGATGGTGGCGCTGCGCCTCCGCGAGGCTGATCTCATCCGCGTTGAGGCCTGCAATCCCGCGGATCGCGCCCACAGTCTCGACGAGGATATCACGTGGAAGCAGCGGCCGCACCCGGCGGAGGGCAGCGGGGCGGCGGCCGGTGCGGGAACGTCGCCCGCTCCCGAGACGCCCGCCGTTCCCGAAACGCCCTCCGCACCCGCGCCGGCTGAGGGTTCCGGCGACGCTCCGGCTTCGCAGGATCCGGCGGCGCCGGCAGCACCTCCGACCGAGGCGCCCGGCCGAGCCGGCTGAGTGTCGCGCCGAGGCGGGGTTGCGCCAAGCGCCACTGGGCGGGTCTGAGTCTTCGTTCGCGGGGCTGCTCCGGGCGGCAGTCCTGCCTCCGGGTGGAGCTCGGAGGGGTCGGGCTTGGCGCGGGGTTCCGACCTTTTCCCGACCTTTTCGGCTCAGCGGCCCCGATTCTCCGCCTCCCTGCGTTCGCTTCGCCTCCGGCCCTCGCGCTTCTCTCTTTCCCCTCACTCTTTCGCCTCTCTCGCCTTCACGTTTCCTTCGTTCCCCCCTTCCCCCTTTTCTCCCCCTTTTCCCTTCACCTTGACCATGCCCGATCTGCCGCAAGCTATACTCATCGGCACACCGCACAGCGGCAAGACTGCTCTCTTCAACCAGCTCACGCGCACGAATCGCCCCGTCGGCATGACGGTCGAGGAGGTGCACGAGGTGCTGCACACGGAGAGCGGTGACGTGGATCTCATCGATCTGCCGGGGGTTTACCGCCTCGGGGAGAATTCGCCGGAGGAGGCGCTGACGATGCACTGCCTCTGCCGCCACAAGCCGCGGCTTGTCATCAGCGTGGTGGATGCGACGAATCTCGATGTGCAGCTGTATCTGACGCTGCAGCTCTGGCACTTCGGCTGGCCGGTGCTGCTGGTGCTCAACATGGCCGATGCGGCGGCGGCGGCGGGGCTGCGCTTTGACATCGGGCGCATGGAGGAGCTCATTGGGGTGCGGATTCTGCGCACGGATGCCTTTCACGGCACGGGGATCAATCGCCTGCGCCGCCTCATCGGCCGCGCCTGCTACGGGGAGGCGCAGACGGGCACGATTCGACGCCCGGTTTACGGGGAGGCAATCGACCGCATTTTTCACCTGCTGACGCATGCGTATTCGAGCGCGGGCTTTCCGCCGCACGATGAGCCGCCGACCTACATTGCCTCGCGCCTGCTGGAGGGCAACAGCCGCATGATTGCGCATTTTGCCCACCACGGCGAGAAGGGGCAGCGCTTTCTGCAGATTGTGGAGGACTGCCGCGCCTCGCTGACGCGCGAGTTCGATACAAGTCCGGCGGAGTTGCTCACGGACAAGCGCTACGGCGTGATTCACGGGCTGGTGGGCGAGTGCGTCAGCGGCAACAGCGGGGAGTGGGATGCACGCAAGCTGACGCTGGCTTTTGACCGCCTGCTCACGCACCGCTACTTCGGCATGATCATTTTCATTGCGATCATGTTCTTCATCTTCTACATCAGCTTCGCGCTGGGCACGCCGCTGGTGGAGGCGATTCAGAGCGGCTTTGACGCGCTCGCGGCCGTGGTGAGCCGTGCGCTCGGCGATGCGCACCCGCTGATCAGCTCGCTGATCACCAGCGGGGTGATCGGCGGCGCGGGCGGCGTGGTGAGCTTTGTGCCGACGATTGTCATTCTCTTCGCCTGCCTCTCGCTGCTGGAGGCGACGGGCTACATGGCGCGCGTGGCCTTCCTGATGGATCGCTTCATGCACAAGATGGGTCTGCACGGCAAGAGTTTCATCCCGATGCTGCTGGGCTTCAGCTGCAATGTGCCGGCGGTGCTCGCCACGCGCAGCATTGAGAGCCGCCGCGATCGCCTCGTGACGATGTTCGTGCTGCCTTGGATGAACTGCTCGGCGCGCCTCGTCGTCTTCACGCTCATCATCCAGGCGCTCATTCCCGAGCAGTGGCGCACGGTGACGCTCTGGGGGCTGTATCTGCTCGGCGTCGTCGTCGCCATCGTGGTGGCGCGCCTACTCAAGAGCACGGTGCTGCGCGGCGGCGATGAGCTCTTCATCATGGAGCTGCCGCCCTATCGCCTTCCCTCCCTGCGCGGCTACCTCATGAGCGTCTGGGAGAAGGCGAGCGGGTACCTGAAGAAGGCCGCGACCTTCATCCTCTTCGGCTCCATTCTGCTCTGGGGCTTCAACACCTTCCCGCTGCGCGAGGGCGCGACTGAGCACGATTTTCAGGCGGAGGTGGCGCACCCCGACTGCTATGCCGCGCGCGTCGGCCGCCTCTTTGAGCCGATCTCGCGCTATGCGGGGATGGACTGGCAGGCGAACTCCGCCATGATCGGCGCTTTCTCGGCCAAGGAGCTTCTCGTGACGCAGCTCTGCATTCTCTTTCAGGCGAGCCCGGATCCGCAGCAGGAGGCCGGCATGAGCGACGAGGAGAAGAGCGACTACGAGGAGGGGCTGAAGCGCGAGGCGATCCGCAGCCACTACAACATCCCGCAGGCGCTCGGCATCATGGTCTTTGCCCTGCTGGCGCTGCCCTGCATCGGCACGGTGGCGGTGATTCGCAAGGAGTCGGGGAGCTGGCTCTTCACGCTGCTGCACTTCCTGACCTTCAACATCATCGGCTTTACCGTCGCGGTCGTGGTCTACCAGATCGCCTGCCTCTTTGCCGGATGAGCCTCGCCGAGGGCCCCGCCGGGGGCGCCGGCTGCATCGGGCTTGAATGAGGGCTGTTTTCGTGCTACAATACACCCGTCAATGAGCAAGAGTAACGCACCCGTACCCCTGCAGCAGCACCCGAGTGCCATTCAGAGCATGTTCGGGGACTACTATCTGGAGTACGCCTCCTACGTCATCCTCGAGCGGGCCGTGCCGCACATCATCGACGGCCTCAAGCCGGTGCAGCGCCGCATTCTCCACTCCATGGAGCGCATGGATGACGGGCGCTTCAACAAGGTGGCCAACATCGTCGGTGACACGATGAAGTATCACCCGCACGGCGATGCCTCCATCGGCAGCGCGCTGGTAACGCTGGGGCAGAAGGGGCTGCTCATTGATACGCAGGGCAACTGGGGCAATATTCTGACGGGTGATGCTGCGGCGGCGCCGCGCTACATTGAGGCGCGCCTCTCGAAGTTTGCCCGCGAGGTGGTGTTCAGCCCGAAGGTGACGGAGTGGAAGCTGAGCTACGACGGGCGCAACCGCGAGCCGGTATCGCTGCCCGTGAAGTTTCCGCTGCTGCTGGCGCAGGGAGCTCTCGGCATTGCCGTGGGGATGAGCTGCCTGATTCTGCCGCACAATTTCAACGAGATCATCGAGGCGGCGATCCACTACCTGCGCGGCGAGGCCTTCACGCTCTTCCCAGACTTTCCGACGGGCGGCCTGCTCGATGTCTCCGGCTACAACGACGGCACGGGCAACAGCCGCCTGCGCTGCCGCGCTCGGCTCGAAGTCGCCTCCAAAAAGCTCATCCGCATCACGGAGATCCCCTACGGCACGACGACGGAGTCGCTCATTCAGAGCATCGAGAATGCGCTGGAGAAGGGCAAGCTCAAGCTGGCCCGCATTGAGGACAACACGGCGGCGGAGGCCGACATTCTGCTGCATCTCAACCCCGGCAGCGACCCGGAGAAGGTCTGCAATGCGCTCTACGCCTTTACGGAGTGCCAAGTGAGTATCTCGCCGAAGGCGGTGGTGATTGTGGATCGCAAGCCGGTTTTCATGGGGGTGAGCGAGATTCTCCGCCGCAATGTGGATCACACGCGCGACACGCTGCGCGCGGAGCTGGAGGTGAGACTCGGCGATCTGCAGGAGGAGTGGATGACGGCCAGTCTGGAGAAAATCTTCATCGAGGAGCGCATCTACAAGGTGCTGGAGGAGAGCGAGAGCTGGGAGCAGTCGCTGCGCGAGATCGCCGAGCGCCTTGAGCCCTTCGTCCGCGACTTCATCCGCCCGGTCACCCGCGAGGATATTGTCAAGCTCACGGAAATCAAGATTCGCAAGATTGCGCGCTACGAGATCCATGAGGCGGAGGAGCACATCGCCGAGCTGGAGGCGGAGATCGCCCGCTGCCGCGGCCATCTGGCGCAGCTGACGCGCTACACGATTCGCTGGTTTGAGAGCCTGCGCAAAAAGTACGGCGCGACGCGCCAGCGCCGCACGGAGCTGACGACCTTTGACAGCGTGACGCGCGCCGAGGCGGCGGCGGAGAATGAGACGCTCTATCTGGACGAGGAGGGCTTTGCCGGCTACGGGGTGCGCAAGGGGCAGGCGATTGACAAGTGCTCGACGCTCAGCGACGTGCTCACGGTGGACAGCGCGGGCAAGCTCTGCGTGCGTCGCGTGCAGGAGAAGTTTTACGCGGGCCGCAAGCTGCTCGACATTCGGGTGCTGCGGCCGGGGGACGACTGGGTCTTCAACCTGATCTACCGCGACGGCAAGGAGGGCAACACCTACGCCAAGCGCTTCCGCATCGGCGGCTTCACGCGCGACAAGGAGTACGACCTCACGCAGGGGACGCCCGGCACGCGCATTTTCTTTTTCAGCGTGCACGCCGGGGACGAGCAGAGCGCGGCGGTCTGCGTCAATGTTTACCTCAAGAATCAGCTCAAGCGCCTGCGCCGCCCCATTCCCTTTGAGTTTGCCCGCCTGCGCATCAAGAGCCGCGCGGTGCTGGGCAACATTGTGACGAAGAATCAGGTGGAGCGCATCAGCCGCATGGCCGTCAGCGCCGCCCCGGCCGAGGCGGGGACGGGCGATGCGGGACCCGGCGGCGCGGAGGCCGGAGCCGCTGCGAGCAGCACGGCCGTCGAGGCGCCCGTTGACGCGGCCGAGAAGGCGACCGCCCCGGCGGGTGCGACCACGAGCAAGCCCTCTGGCATCCCGTCCGAGTCGGCCGAGTCGGCCGCAGAGGCAGCGGATCAGGAGCGCCGCGCCGCGGCAGAGGAGGCTGCGGATGAGACGCAGCAGCAGCTCGATCTCGGGCTGGACTGATACCCGACCAGCCTTGCACCCCCGGGGGCTTCGCGCCGAAGCGCCGGCAGGCTAAACCCGCCGACGCCCCGATCCCTCCGGCCTTCTGAACGCCCGGCGCTTTGGGCAGTCGCCGAGAACACCCCGACATTGCCCCGGACTCTGAGCCCGCCGGCATCGGAACCGCCCTACTCCGAGCGGAAAGACGGCACCCGCCGAGCTAAAGGTCCGACTCTCCGATCAAAAAGCCCGCCGAGCAACAAGCTCGACGGGCCGTCACTTCGCCGCGCTTGCGGCGGTCAAACAGTGCCCCGCTTCATTGGGCGTAGCTGTGCATGGAATCAATCTGCGGCAGCAGATTGACGACCATGAAGGTGATGACGATTGCCACGAAGGCCAGCAGCAGTAGCGGACGTCGCCACGAGGCGAACGTCGCGCGGGGCTGTACGTGGAAATAGAGCAGGTAGAGGCACCAAGTCAGCAGAGACCAGACTTCCTTAATGTCCCAGGCCCAGTAGCCGCCCCACGCCGCGTCGGCCCAGATGGCTCCGCTGATCAGGCCGAAGGTCAGGAAGGGGAAGGCGAGGCGCACAACAGCGTCCGCCGCCTGCAAATCGCTTTCACCGCGTCCCTTCCGCCAGGAGAGCAGGCAGAGGAAGGCGGCCACGGTCATGAGGCCGTAGGCGATCACGTAGCTCGTCACGTGCGGGGCGAACCAGGGGGATTGCAGGGCGGGCATCTGGCGCCAGGCGGCTTGCAGGGGCATGCACAGCGCCCCGACGAGCATCAGCGCCGAGGCGGCGGCAAAGCAGCCGGTGAGGTCGAGGCCGCGGGTGCGGCGCATCAGGAGATCCGCCGGCAGCATCACCAGCGGGAAGAAGCAGAGCACGTGGCGCATGTTGCCGAAGGGCAGCGACTGCGCCAGCCAGGCATTGGCCGGCAGCAGGGCGAGGGCGAGCCACCAGCCCGCGACAAAGCAGCGCCGGGAACCGCGGCGCTGCCGGGAGGCGGCCAGCAGAGCGGACGCCAGACAGCAGAGCAGGCTGCCGGCGGTCAGCAGGTAGATGAGAGCGCTCACGCGACACCTCCCTTCCCTTCGGCTGCGGCGTCAGACTCAGAGGCGACGGACGCGGAGCCCGCAGACTCGGAGCCGACGGAATTGAGCTTGGCTGATCCGCGGCCGGATGATTCGCGGCTGGGGGCTTCGGGGCCTGCTGACTCCGGGTTAATCGGCTCGGTGGCGGCAGGCTTCTCCTCTCCGGCGGGGCGGGCGGCGCCATCCGCCGCGGAGGTCTGTGGATCCGAGGTGGGCTCGGTGCGGCGGCCGAGGCCCCAGCACCAGAAGGCGAGGCTGAGCACGAGGCCGAGCATGCCGGCCATGGCGGGGATGCGGCCGGGGGCGCGGCGCGCCTGCATGATGACGAGGGAGGAGGAGCCCATGGGCTGATAGCTCATCAGTGAGAGCAGCCAGCCCGCGCGCTCGATGGGTTCGTTGACACGCAGCAGCTCTTCACGCGTCTCGCTCATGCCTCGGTGCACCTGCTGCACCTCGCAGAGCGCGCGGTACTCGCGCACGGGCGGGGGCATCTTCATGATGAGCCTCGGGGGCTCGCCGGGAACGAGCAGGAAGGGGCGGTCGATGCCCGGCGCCGTCTTCAGGCTGCTGAGCGGCCAGCTCTCCTCACCCAGCACGAGGCGACCGTCGCGCAGCTTCAGCTCGCGGGCATTCTCCCAGCGGCCGTTGCGGGAGACGGCAATTTCGTAGCGCTCCGTGTCGTAGTAGCTCACGTCAAAGTCCTTGACGGTCACCGTGAAGCCTAGAGGCCATTCCGTGCCGTCATCGGCGCGCACGGCGCTCGCGGAGCGGCTGCCGTCCGCCGGCAGCACGAGCGTGGCCGTCACCTCGCCGCAGAAGTCGAGGTAGGCACCCAGCGCAATGAGGAAGACGGAGAAGTGCGCCATGGCCAGCCAGAGGCGGCGCGTGAGCAGGCGCGTCGCCAGATAGCCGAAGATGCACACGAAGAGCACGCCCGTGAGGGCTGTGCAACCCATGCCGATGGCCCCGGCCCACATGGCACCGCCCTGCCCGGCCAGCTCCAGCGCAGCGGCTCCGTAGCGCAGGAAGACCGCCACGCCCGCCAGAGCGAAAAAGGCCAGCAGCATGCCGAAGAGGAAGCGCAGCAGGCTCCCGGTGGCCAGCCGGGCCGCGCCCCAGAGGGACAGCACGGCGCCGATGACGCCCAGCAGCAGCATGGCGCCGCCGCGGTAAACTTCCGGGGCTCCCAGTCGGGGGAAGCCCCCTGCAAACAACAGCACGCAGGCGGCCCCGATGACCATCAGCGTTGCCTTGAGGGATTTGCTCATCTCGGTTTTCATGTCAGCAGCATTCGCCGGGACAGCCTCGCGCCGGTGCAAAGACAGGTGTCGCCTCGGGGCAGTCCTCCGGCTGCCGCGAGGCCGTCATGATCTCTCACCAGTTCCAGGAGACGGCAAAGGAGCCGACCAGCGTCTCGCGCTCCTGTGAACTGAAGGTATGGGTGCGGTACATCGCGCCCAAGTAATAGTCGATGCCCTCATAGCGCAAGCCGAGGCCGAGGCGCATCTCGGCCTGCCAGGGCATGCGGCGGCACCCGGAATCAAAGTGGTGGAAGACGCCGCCGTCGATGAACAGATCGCGCGCGACGTAGTTGACGCCACAGCTGCCGACGAGGTAATAGGAGATCTCCCCCGGGCGGTAGCGCGTCGGCTCGATGAGCGACACGCCGAAATTGCCCGCAGCATTGCCCTTATTGGAGGTGGAGGGCGGTAGGTTCACGCCGACGCGGAAGGTCGCGCCGACGCCCGCCGCGATGCTCACGGTGCCGATTTCCTCACGGGTGAAGAAGGTGGAGTCCGTCTGCCACCCGCCGCCGAACTCGGTCTCGAGGAATTCGAGGCGATAATCCTGCCGCATGGAGAGCTGCACGGTCACCTCGGAGGGAATCTGATTGTGCCAGCCGCGCCACTGATCCAAGTCGGCGATTTTGTGAATGAACCACTGGCAGTTCTCGGCGATGGAGGGCTTGCCGGTGACGCCGAGCTGCAACTCAAAGGAGGCACCGAAATCCTCCCCACGCATGAGGTAGGCACCGCCCAAGGCGAGATAGCCGGCGTAGGGGTGTTCCCCGCGGTAATAACGCACGGAGTTGGTCTCAGGCGTGTAAATATTCTGCATCAGGCTGACGCCCCACCAGTGACGGCGGTTCTCGTCGATGGCCTGCGTGTAGTCCAAGCGCGTGCCGTGTGTGTAGTCGCAGTCCGCACCGAAGGGAGAATCGTTCTCAAAGAGAATGCGGAAGTTGTGCCGCGTGTGGGCGGCGTATCCCTCCTCTCCGGGCTGGGGAAGCGGATTCCAGTACCCCGCGGCGCCTGACGCCGCAGCCATGATGAGGATGGGGAGCATGCTCATGCGCTGGGTATACTCTTGATTGCCTACCGTGTCAATTGAATTTCGCCCGGATGTCAAACTCTTCACGGTTATCTGCTTGCGCTCTGCCTTCGGTGCGGCAAACTTTGTGCTTGCCATCGCGGGGCCCATGGGTTAGGATTCGACCGATGAAGACATTTCAGACCTTTCTGACCGGCACCCTTGCGGTGGCTGCTCTCTGCGTTCCCCAGGCTCTGGCAGACCGCTATTCGGACTACTGGAAGCCGGAGAAGATGGCTCAGCGCCAGTGCACTTCCGTGCATCTGGCCTACCTGCCGCAGGTGAATCACACGGCGGCCTACACCGAGATGGTGATTGAGAAGAGTGCGCCGGGCACCTACTTTGCCTGCTATAATTTTGACCGCGGCTACATCGGCGCCCAAGAGCTGCATGAAGACAAGGACGGCAAGACGAAGCGCGTGGTGATTTTCTCCGTCTGGGATGCGAAGGACACGGGCGACAATCCCCATGCCGCGCCTGAGGAGGAGCGCGCCAAGCTGGTGCAGCGCGGCGCCGGTGTGATCACGGCCCGCTTCGGCGGCGAGGGCACGGGCGGCAAGTCCATGCGTCTCTTCCCCTGGAAGGAGGGCGACGTGATCCGCACGCTGGTGGTGGAGAAGCCCGATGGTGAGCACTTCCGCCAGATTGCCGGCTACATCTACAACCCGGCGACGCAGCAGTGGGAGCTTCTGAGCTGCTGGCGCGTGCAGGCGCTGCACCGCGGGCTGAACACGGGCTGCGGCTTCGTGGAGGACTTCCGCCGCAATGTGAAGTCAAAGGAGTTCGAGCGCCGCGCAACCTTCGGCCCGGCCTTCCGATGGACGGGTGAGAAGTGGGACCAGGCCAAGACCTTCCGCTTCACCAAAGACGGCAACCTGAACACGAACATCAACTGCCGCATCAATCCCGAGCGCGGCTTCTTCTCGCTGGCCACGGGCGGCAAGGCCGCTCAGGAGAAGGACTTTGCCGTCTTCACGGAGCGCACGATTGAGCCCCCTGCCTCCGTCCGCGAGCCGGGTGAAGAGGTGATGAAGCTAATTCGGGCTCCGAAGATGGAGGTTATTCCCTACGAGGACGACGGCAAGTGGGAGGAGTGATCCGCCCAACCGGCCTGAGCCGGCCGGGATCAGCATCCCCTCCTGACGAGTTTTGCGAGGAGCGGCGGCTTTGTCCCGCCGCTCCTCTTTTGTTGTCAGCACGCGCTGTCGTCACCGCATGTCGTTGTCAGCGTGCGGCACGGTCCCTTGGGCATCCGCGTCCGGGCTCACGGGTCTCCCGAGAGGACGAGCGGGGGGCCGGAGTTGAAGGCTCCTCCGCGGCGCCACCTCGTCGGGGGCCATTTCTCCAAGCGGCAAAGGCCCCGCGGGGCGAGTCGGTCGCGGAGGGGCTGCGCGCCACATCGCCCCAAAAAACGCGGCCGAAGGAGAGCGCGGCGGAAGGAGGCGGGGCGCCGCCAAGCTTCAGTAGGCCCCCGTCGGGTTCCCGGGGGAAGGCGCTCCCGCTGACACGGCAAGGCGGCGATGCCGCCGATCGGGCATCGCCGCCGATGAAAGAGGCCGCAGGGTCAAGTCCGAGTCCTCAGGCTGCCGCAGGAGCCGGGTTCTGCGCCGGTTCGGCTGAGGGAGCGGAAGCTGCCGGAGCCGGGGCTGCGGGGGCTGCTGAAGGCGCCGACTCCTCCGAGGCGGGAGCAGCGGCCGCAGGAGCAGGAGGTGCTGCAGGAGCAGCCGCTTCCGCGGGCTTGGAACTCTCGCCGGGCTTTTTGATGACGTAGAGGCGCGGGATGGCCTGCTCGCGGATGGCCTTGTTGCAACTCTTCGTCAGCTGCTGATCCATGACGATGGTGAAGGGAGCTTTGTTGATCCCGAGCGTCACGAGGCCGTCGGGCGTGCGCTCGTTGATCAGGTCAAAAAACTCGCGGAAGTCGTGCACCACCTTGCCGTTGACTTTCTCAACCAGGCAGAAGTTCAGCTGCTCATACGAGAGCGTCGCCGGCGTGGCGATGACGATGGTGAGCGCGACGAGCTCGCGGCGACCTTCGCGGCGCAGCTCCTCCATGCGCTGGTCGAGCTCCAGAAACTCGACGGGCAGGTTGCCCTTGGCCGCGGCCTTCAGCGCTTCGATATACTGGGGCGAGAGGGGCTGGAAGAGCAGACCGCCGTACATGATGTAGCGCGGCTGGTTTCCGGGAAGATCGCGGCAGTAGAGCGAGTTCGTCTCAGCGTCGCGGTTGAGCTCCACGGTTTTGTCTGCCGCCACGCCGTCGTGCATGATCGTCAGCGTCAGCGATTCGCCGACGGGCTTGAGCCCGCGCAGCAGGGTGGCCGCATTGATCGTGCCGTAGATCGGCGAATTGCAGCGCCCCTGCTTGTCGATGGGCATGCCGTCCACCGCCGTGAGCACGTCGCCTTCGGCGATGCCGGCCTTCTCCGCCGCGCTGCCCTCAACAACTCGGCTGATGTAGAGACCGCCCTGATCTTCGCTCAGCTTCAGATAGCGGCAGAAGACGGGGTCATCCAAGCTCTCGCAGGAGAGACCGATGACGGGTGCCTCGGCCTGCCCGTCGGCGAGGAATCGGTTGATGAGCTCGGCGTTGATGACGGTGAAGACCTGCGAAGCGCTGTCATAGCCGCTGGTCAGGCCGCAAAGCTTGCCGTCGCGCACGATGGGCAGGCCGTAGGAGTTGTTGCCCGTCGGGATGGCCGTGGCAGCCTTGACGCGCAGGCGCGGCATGCCGTTGGTGCTGGTACCGCTGCTCTCCACGGTGACGGGCACCTGCGCGCCGCGCAGCCCCTGCACCGAGCCGCAGAACTCCGCACGATCGCCGATGCGCAGCGGCTCACCCGGCGTCAACGCCTTGCGCCCCTCGAAGACCGAGGCATCCTTCTCGTGCGCCACGGTGAGCAGCGCCAGATTGATGTCGCGATTGTAGCGCAGCACCTTCGCCGGCACGGGATGCGAGCCGTCGGGCAGCGAGATTTCAAGATAGGTGGCGGCCTTGGCGGCATCGCCGAAGGTCAGCACGCGCCCGTCGCCGAGGTAGATCCCCATCAGCGAGCCGGAGCTCACCTGCCCCTTCTGCCAAGGCTGCATGAGGTTGTAGTCCTGGCGGGTGCTGTGCACCTCGACGAGGTATTGCAGCGCATCGACGGGAGCCGGAGCTTCGGCGGCGGGCTGCGGAGTGGCGGGCGCCTCGGCTGCGGCATCGGCGGCGGCTTCAGCGGCGGGGTCTGCGGCGGGCGCCGCAGAGGCGGCACTGCTCACGCCGACGAGCGGCGCCTGAGCCGCGATGGAGCTGCTCTTTTGCTCTTCGCTCTGCGCCTGTTGCTCGGCCGCGACGGCGCGCGGATTGCGCGGGGTCGGTTTGCAGGCGACGAAGCTCAGCCCGCTGAGAGCCGTGAGAATGATGGCGGTTTTATTCATACGCAACGTTAAGGGTTCGGTTTACTTGAGGCGAGCCGGGGCGGGGATGCCGTAGCCGGTCGAGATGCGCTCATTGGCGGCATCGATGGTGGCGTTGTCAATGATGATGGGGCGATCGCCGCCGACCACCTCGATGACAGTATAGTCCGGGCGCTTGCCGTCCTTCGGGTAGAGGAGCTCGGCGAGCTGATCGAGGCTGGTGACTTCAACGCCGTTGACCTTCGAGACCATGCTGTTGGTCACGCGGCCGCCGAAGCGGGCGTTGACTTCATCCGTCAGCACCTCGGTGATGAGGATGAGGTCCTTTTTCTTCAGCGAGTCACCGCGGGCCATGAACTTATTGATCTCGACGAGGTACTCCTTGACGTCGATGCGGCGGGCCGCAACGACGTTGAGATCCAGCGGCTGGAAGATCAGGCCGCCGAACTGGACGTAGCGCGGCTGGACGTCGCAATAAAAGGTGTTGACGCTCTTGCCGGGCGCGGCCTTGAGGGTGGCAACGACTTCCTGAGGCTTGCCGTCGCGCAGGATGCGAAATCGCACTTGCTCACCCTTGAAGGATCGCTCAGCCAGCTCCTCAAGCTGCACGCGCTCGCCATCGAGCTCGATCATGGCCGAGCTGTCGACGGGGCAGTCGTTGACGGCGAGGACGATGTCGCCGACCTGAAGCACGCCGTCGCAGGAGCCGCCCTTGGCGATGTCACTCACGACGACGCCGACGGGCTGCTGCGGCAGTTTGTAATGAGCCCGCATGGCGGGATTCTCCAGCGAGAAAAAGACGGCGCCGAGGTCAACATACTGATCGTAGACGCCGTCCTCAATGTCCTTGAGGAAGCGCTTGATGACGGGCATGGGGATCATGTAGCCGGTGGAGTTGGCCTCCATGAGGCCCTGAAAGGCGACGCCGACGACCTTGTCACCCAGCAGCACGGGGCCACCGCTGTTGCCGGGGTTGATGGCGGCGTCGATCTGCACGGTGAGGTGGGCGATGTTGCGCGGGTGCGAGTAGGGGATGCTCTCGATGCGCGAGACGATGCCGCGCGTGACGGAGAGACGGCTGCCGCCGATGGGATAGCCGATGGCGCGCACGGTGTCCTCCAGCTTCGGCAGCGAGTCGCTGAACTCGAGGCAGGGCACGTCCGCGAAGGCGTCGAGCTCATCCACCTCGACGAGGGCGAGGTCGCAGTCGTGGGCGACGTACTTCACGTGTGCGGGGATCTTGCGCGCGTCAGCGTAGGGGGAGATGTAGATGCGCTCCGCATTGGCGACGACGTGGGCGTTCGTCATGAAGAGCCCCTTGCCGACCATGAAGCCCGTGCCGTTGCCGCGCCCGAAGGCGCCGGACTGCCAGGGCTTGCTGTAGTCGGGCATGCGCACGGCCACTTCGATCTTGACGATGCCGCGGTAGGCGTCTTCAACGCTGACGGCAGCCGGTGCGGGGGCGGCCTGAGCAGGCTTGGTCACCACCGGAGTGGGAGCCGGAGCAGGAACAGGCGTCGGCGCGGGGACCGGAGTAGGCGCCGGGGCCGGTGCGGGGCTCGAAGCAGGAGCAGGAGCGGGCGTCGGCGCTGGCGCGGGAGTCTGAGTCGGCGCAGGAGTCGGAGCCGGGCTGGGAGCGGGTGCCGAAGCGGCATCCGGAGTCGAAGCCTGCGCGGGAGCCGGCGCAGGTACCGGAGTCTGAGCCGGAGCAGCCGCCGAGGCCGTTACCTGTTCGGCGGGGGAGACGGGGGGAGAAACGGATTCGGGGGAATCCGCCAAAGCGGGGAGGGCTGCCAAGAGGACAGCCGTGGCTGATTTCGTTATCACGCTACCATTCTGCTCTACCGCGGCCCGCAAGTCAAGCGCAAAACCTGACAACAAAACCGACAGCGGGCGGGCGGAGCCGCGAGTCAGCGCACCCGGGAGGCGCGGGAGCTCCCGGAGCAGAAAGGGACGACGGGCCGCGCTGCAGGTTGAGGCCGGAAGGCTCCGGCCGCAGCGCTCCTCGGAGAGGGCCTGCCTAGGCAGCGCCTTGCCCTCGGGGGAGAGCGCAGGCGCCAAGAGCCCGCAGTCAGCGAGAGCCGAGAGCGCAGTCTTTCCCCCGCGCGGAGGAGAGCCGAGCTCACAAGAGCGCACGAGGCCGATCAGGAGCGCTCGCGGCGCAGGGCATCGACGCAGATGGCGGACCAGCTTTCGAGCTTGTCATAGAGCTCGCCGCCGAGTTCGTCGAGGCTGCGGAAGGCGAGGCGATCGAGGGTCTTTTCATTCGGCGCGACCTCGTCGCTGTCGAGTTCAAAGCGATGGACGATGCCGAGGTGCACGCTGCCGACCTCGTTGGTGTCGTCGTTGATGACGGCGTAAAGCTGCTGGGTGGCCCGGCCGGAGAAGCGGATCTCTTCGCGAATCTCGCGCTCGACGCCGCTGAGGTAGGTGCTGAGGCTGTCGGCGATGCCGTCGACGGGGTTGATGTGGCCGCCGATGCCCAAGGAGTATTTGTCGTGCAGGCGGGCTTCGTTGCCCTTGGAGGTTCGGGCGTAGCTCAGCACGCGCCCGTCGTGGCAGAAGATGGCGTAGGCGATGATCTGTTTGTACTGTGGCGACTGCTCGGCGATTTCGCGGTCGATGAAGCGCGCGATGCCGGGCTTCAGAAAGGCGCTGAGGTAGTCCTGCGGGTTGAGGCGCACGCCGTTGAAGGCGCCGACCTGTTCAAAGGTTTCGCGGGGGACGACGAGGACCTGTTCTCCGTTGTAGCGTGACATGTGCAGACTCTAGCGCAGGCGCGAGGCAGCGTCAAGCCCTTTCTCCCCCGAGGGGAGAGACCCGGCCGGAGACAGACGGAGCCTCTGAGACCGCTGCCGGAACGGCAGAGACGGAAGCGGACGCCTCGGAAACGTCAGTAGGCAGGGGGGGGCAGCGGGGGAGCAGGGGGAGAAGAGCCACGGCAGAGGCGGCTCACGCCACGGACGTCCGATGAGGCGGAGCCGCGTGGCAAGCCTCTCGTATCATCGAAGGGCACGGAGGGGACGGGCGAGCGCCGGCGCGTTTTTTTGCCTCACCTCTGCTTTTCTCTCTTGACAAGCGAGATGCGGCAGGGTACAATGTGCCGCACATGGAACGCGGGCGTCGTTCAATGGTAGGACACGTGCTTCCCAAGCATGTGACACGGGTTCGATTCCCGTCGCCCGTATTTCACAAAAGCGCCTAATTAGGCGCTTTTGTTGATTTTACAAGACTTTGCGATTCTAATACGCCAAAATAGGCGCGCTATGAAGCACGAAACCAGCACGAATCGCAGCACGAATATCATCGTGTGCAAGGACGCGAAGTCCCCTTATTGGATAGCCCAGTTTACCTCTCCAAGCGGGCAGCGTCGCCGCAAGTCGACCAAGATTCCGGTGAACGGCGGCATGTTCCAGGGCGAAAGACTCTCCGTGGCACAAGCCAAACGAAGAGCTCTCCTCGTCGCCGGAGATATGGCGCGAGAGGAAGAGAAGATCGTAGCAGACCTCAACACTATATCAGTGAAAGATCTTTTCGAAACAATGCTGAATGGCAAGCTGGGCCGAGTCTCTCAAGCCACCTACAAGAACGCAGCGACAGACTACCGCCAGTTCCTGACATGGCTCGGAGCAACTCGCGCGGCACGTCCGGCTCAGTTCATCAAGAGGTCAGACGTCCTCGCTTGGCTCATGGACCGTCGCTCTCAAGTTCGAGCTGCCACATGCAAAAAAGCGGGTCAAGCGCAAAGTGTGTGGAAACCGCCCGTTGAGCCACCTAGAGT
>URLZ01000042.1 GCA_900548895.1 uncultured Akkermansia sp. | reverse complement strand
ATTTCAGAAAAAAGTTTCCTTACCGTGGGAAAATCATCCATAATTGTAGGTTATCGTTACTTGTTTGTTATGTCTTTTTCCCGAACACCGCCAACAGGTAGCTTGGGGAGGGTAGTCGGTAACTTAACATTTTTGTTTCACAAAAGCAAGAAGAATCGTCTGCTAGACGAATTTTTATGAAGTTCGCTTCAAATACCTCATGGACCGCCGGGGGCTTCAACTTAACATGGGTGTAACTACGTTGGATGGGTGCTTGCGCGAAGCTTTGCAATCTAGACCGGGTGATGAGCTTCGTCCTCCGTCGTCTGTTCCCCCAAGCTCGTGGCAGAAACGTGAACTCGCGCTCGAGAGAGAGCATCCGAAAGCAGCTTTGAGCTTAAGCCGGGTACACCTGGTGGGCATTCTGTTCAGAGTGCCCTTTATCCCGTCCCGTAGGGGACGGCTTTAATTCTGTTTTACCTCATTTTTGTAACGCGCTCATAATCAATGGTGGACTCTGTGCCGTACCCTTCTCAAAGGCTATAACTCACAAAACCCTCTGATGCTCCATGCGTCAGAGGGTTTTGTGTCGTCTGAGGGCTGCACCCGCGCCCGCGGGCGGGCGCAGCCCTCAGCCCTCAGCCCTCAGCCCTCAGCCCTCAGCCCTCAGCCCTCAGCCCTCAGCTCGAGCCCGAGCCCGCAGCCCGCAGCCCGGCCGGCCCGGCTCCGGCAGCCTGCTCGCCCTCTTCCCCACGCTCCGCGCGGCAGTCACGTTGGTGTGGGCGATGCAAGGCTTTAGCGATTTTTCAAGAGTTTTTTGATGGTGACAAGTTTATCTCTTTGATAGTCGTCTATCAATTCATCTGTTTCACTCTCGAGTAAGCGCAAAAGCTCCATCACACTTTTCTTGTTGTTGAAGATATTGTCGGGATTGACATCTGCGCGAAAAGAGACAGCCGTGAGAACTCCCGAGCAGAGATCTGCTGCATACTCTTCTCCTTTCAGATAGAGCACAATTTGGCAGGCAGCAACAAATGATGGGAAATAGTATGTGAAACCTTCGTCGGACATCCACATCAAGTCCTCTGTATAGACAGTACAAGGGTACGGATCCCCCAGGACTATCATCTTCGTTGCTTCCAGCTGAGTTAGCCCCAGAAAATGTTTAATCACATTTTTTTCGTCCAGGTTTGTGGTCTCAAGAGAATCCACAGGCTTGATCATTTCATCTCTGTTCATGATACTTCCAGCTTAATGAATTATTAACTTTTTCCCGTTGAAGCACGGTACAAGTTTCCTTATACGTCCATCTACAGGCTGTTGTTCCGCCCTCTGCGTTGTTTTTCCTCTCTCTGCTCGGTTGCACCGTCATTCCACACCATTAGCAGAAGAGCCAGTAGATCATATCACTTCTTTGTGTTGAAAAAAACACCAAGTATAAACAGGGGATATGAACAGTCTAATATAAAGGCCACATATGCAACACATTGCCACTCTTCAGGAAGGAGGCAAGATAAAGTCCAATACACCACAATACCCCCAATGAATCCGATTTGGGAGTGATTCTCTTTTGTTCTCAGGCTTTTATAAGCGCAATACCAATTACAAAAACATATTGCCAATCCTATTATACAGAGAACGAATAAAACTATATGAAACAAAACATTCATATCCTATTGATCTTCCTGTGCCGTCTTGCGGTTGCCGATATTGACTCGGGCGCACCCCACGGCTCCTCGCCCTTCGGGCAAATGCTGCGCCTTTGTCCAATCCCCCTTACGGCCGTCGGGGGCTTCGTCGTGTGTAGCAGATGAACCTGTATGCTTATACCTTGGATCGCGTATCATAAAATGTCTACCTAAGGGGCGTATACCAGTCACCCACGTTCAAAATCGCTGTGGAGAGGGTTTCGCTGTACAAGAGCCAGAGCACATACCCCTTTTCACCCCCGGCTCCGGAAAGGGGGATCAGCTGCCCCGCTTCCTCGCGGGAGATATTGCGCTCGTAGAGATCCCACTCAGCCTGGAAATAAGCCTCGCCATGCTTGCAGAGCTTGATCTTTTCATCGAGGAAAAAGCCTCCGGTCAGAATGCCGCTGGGATCGGTACTGCGGGAGCTCTGATGTTTCTCCATCCCCAGACGCTCCACCAATGAAGCGATTTCCTCAGGCGTTGCCTCAAATAAAACAGCGTGATTCTTGTTGCCCACAACTGGCTGGAGCGCAGTGATATCGACCACGTAGCGATCCTCTTTCGTCCAGCCGGTTACTCGGTTCACGAATTCGGCGTGTGTCTCATTGCCGTGCGTGATGAGACCGCGAGACTCGTGCAATTCTTGCTCCGTTCTGACCCAGAATAGCCAGAAGTCCACGCCGACTGCCAGCACAACCAGAACGCAAAGGATCAGGCAGCCGCGCCGGCAGCCCTTGTTTTGTATGGAGTTCTTCATGGCTTCGTTAACAATCACACTCTCCTCTTACATGATCCTGTCGTTGTAGGTGAAGGTGTCATTCTTCACAGTCCCCTGGCGCGAGGTGCCGCGGGTCGCCGGGCGACCGAGAGAGTCATAGGTATAGCTTCTCGAAGCCACATCCGTCTGTTCTTGCCGGTACGGCATCGAGGTCAGGCTGCTGCGTGCTCCGGATTGGCGAGCACATCTCCGCACTCCATTCGGGCAGGCGAATGAAGAAAAGTCAGACCTTGGGCTCAGAGCACGCATTCCTATGCACCATTTTAGTTTGTTGGAGTTTCCGGTCAAGAAAAAAAGCCGGCGCATCAATTTGCGGGCAGCGTCAAGGCAGGAGCTAAAATAACTCCCGTCCCTCATCCGCGCTGACAGCCTTGCCAGTCTCCTGTGGATGGCTGCTGCAAAGCAGCCGTTGACGGCCTCATGCTCCGCACGCAACGCGATTCCGTCATGGAGAATCCTGCGATACCGGCACGCCAACGGGAGCGGCTCTTTTGTTTTTATCGCTGTCTATGAGCGGGTTGAGGAGTCCTCGACTCATCGGGAAGCCGAGCTGCGGCCGCCCCTCATGAAGCCCAAATCAGCCCTTTTCAAAGCCCTGAGGATTCCCAGGACTCGTGTCCCGGTAGCTCATCAACGCCATTTTTATCCGCAAGGACTCGGTTTCGCCATCTTATGGCGTTATAGGCGGCAATCCTCCTGCTAAGATATGAGAGCATTGTCCCTGTAGATAACAGAGCTTTCCCGTCGCAGTTTCTTTCTGATTCTGAAGAACTGAAAACAAAGCACTGTCGATACGAGCAGCATGCCGCACGCCATGGACAGGAACAGCACAAAGTCTGATGCATCATTGGGGGGCGTAAGCCTTAACTCGGGAGAGTCTCCCAGCGCCATGTAGGCCTGCAGTCCTTCCTTCTTTTCAGCAGCTTCTCTCAAGGTCGGCAGCTCATTACTCCGAACGCTGCATGGGAGTCTTTTTTGCTGTTTTGAATCCGGCACCCATACATAAGCAACACGGTCCTGCACACGTTCAACATGAACCTTGCATGGTTCCCAGTTTGTTTCAAATACAGTGAGGTAAATACAAAACGAGGCGAAAAACAAAACCAGGCTTATGAAACAAGTTGCTATGGAAGCAAAAAGGTCAAAATTCATCAACGCCGACGACCAAAGCAGTTTACGTTCTTTTAACATGTTCTTTTCATCACCCAGATCTATCCTTTTTTCGATATTCGGAAAGCTTCGACAAATATAATCAAAGGTTTCTAAAGCGGCTTGCTTCTCGCTGAATCTCAGTATAGGTTCTCCTGCATCCTCCGTTTTTATCACATAATAGATAGGAATTACCGGCATGCGCACGCGCGAACGAAAAAGATCACGACGTTCAAACCGCTCACTTTCTTCACATCGCAATAATAAACAGTCGGTTTTTGAAAGGGTCATATGCCTTTCTTTTGTTGTCAAAAAAGAAGATTTGACAGTAATTGTATCGTCGTCACAATGGATACTGATCTTCTCTGAAAGCAGTCGAATTAAATATAACAAACACAGTATGAGAAACAAGAGACTGCTTCCCAAGATCATCCCGTTGACGGAGGACTGCATATAGAGCATCAAAAAATGCAAAAAGAAGCAACCGCTCATGACACACAAGACCATAATAACAAGAAGTGCTTTCTTTCCATACAGGGCAATACTAGACACATTCATAACGTGTTATCTTTTCAGGTATCATCTGCTCATCTATTCTATGAAGCCGGCACCACGAAGTCAATCTGGAGGACAATGGATAAGCCGACACCCCTTCTTCGACACACGGGAGGGCGTTCTTTACCCCCGAGCACGAGTGGGGGCACGACTATTTTGTATCATGCCGGACGATGCAGCGCAAGCCATTTTTTGAGGGAATGGGGAGCGTAGGAGCGACGCGACGAGTGCCGCTCCGCAACGTAAAAGTCCCTCAAAAATGGGGATCAAGGATCATCCCCGCGGCCTCCGTGTTCCTCCGTGGGCTTTGCCCGGCCTTGAATGCGCTCGCTGCCCGTGGTCGGCATCGCGCCGGCGCGCCGTTCTCTCCCGGGCTACCCGGAGACTCGGAAAGACTTCGGGCAGCAACAACTCGTGTTTGTAGGTGCGCCGGCTTTCTGTTGGCCTCTGATGTTCCTTATTTGAAGATGACAAAAGGCACCTCAACCCGCGAGGGAAGAGGTGCCTGAAATCGATGAACCAGACTCCGAAAGAAAAACCCGGAAAGGTACTCAGGCCTTGCGGCGACGGCGGGCACAGAGCCCGGCAAGTGCCAGCAGACTCAGTGTAGCTGTTGCAGGCTCGGGGACGGCGAGAACGGTGTAGTTAACACCAATCTTTCGTACGCCATTTTCCGTGACATCAGAAATGGTCAATTGAACAGTGCCATCTCCCGTGAGGTCGAGGTCGGTGTAATCAAACGCAGGCGCACTGCCGAACGTCGTGTAGGCAAGCAGATCGATCGTCCCGCTCCCGGTAAGGCCGGTTGTATCCACCGATCCGGTCAAATAAACGGTGTGACCATTTCCCCACAACTGTTTTGCTCCGGTAGCATCAAAATAAGTGTAATCCGCTGCCGTGACGCCGTTGTAATTGATCGTCAAGTTGCTCTGGATGCCAAGGTCGCCATTCGTTGTGGCCGAGGTGAACTGCAACGCAGAACCGCTCTCAAGCGTTATGGTCTGCGCACTGAAATTCGACTTACCTTCCGTTGCATTGCAGATCAGGGTGCTACCCGAACCAATCTTAATGCTCTTGGAGGCACCCCAGTAGGCGCAGTTTTCCCACCTGATCGTACCTGCGTTATCGCCTATGATGGCATTATCGGCACCGCTCTGCGGATAATAGCCATTAGGGCTTCCGTTAACGCTCCAGTTTTGGGAATTTGACCATGATTGATCACCGGCGTTTCCCGTCCAAACATAGTCTGTATCCGCCTGCACCGTCAAGCACAGGGACAAGCCTGCGAGAGTATACAAAAAATACTTTTTCATAGATATTCGTTAACCACTAAAAATTCGATGGATATAACCCATCCACGCCACTCTACCGCATATTCTACCACGTGTCAAGCTTCGAAATATTCCATTTTCGTGATTCGGGTGTCTCCGCACGCGCCCGGCGGCCACGGTCTCCCCTGCGTCATGCGCCGAGGCAGACGCACTTTGCTCTTGCGGCTGCGGCAAACTGTGGCAGAATAGAGGCATGAGCACGGCCTTTCTCTCTCTCCCTCTCTCCGGCCTTGTCCTCTCGGCGCTCCCCGCCGCATCAGCGGGTGCCCTTCCGACGGCTCTGTCGGCCCCCGCGATGGCGGCGACCCCGATCATCCTGTCGACTCCGATCGCGGCGGCGCCCGCCGTCTTGCAGAACCCGGCCCCGATGGCGCTTCCGGCTACGGCGGCGCAGGCTGAGTGGCTGACGGACTTCGAGGCTGCCAAGCGCAAGGCGGCTGCCGAGCACAAGCCGATTCTGGTGGATTTCACGGGCTCGGACTGGTGCGGCTACTGCATCCGCATGAAGCGCGACGTGTTTGACACGCCTGAGTTCAGCGCCTACGCGAGCGAGCATTTCGTGCTGCTGGAGGTCAATCTGCCGAAGGATCAGGCCTTTGACAGGGAGCAGCTGAAGCGCAATCACCTCCTCTGCGATCTCTTCGATGTCTCCGCCTTTCCGACGGTGCTCGTGCTGAGCAGCCGCGGCCACGTGGCGGGGGGCTTCGTGGGCGGCAAGCCTGATCTCGCCTCGCTGCAGAAGGCGCTGGCGGCGGGCATCAGCAATGCGCAGCGCCTCGAGGAGGCCTACCGCCTCAGCGGGGAGGAGCGGGTGCGGGCGCTGACGGCTCTCTATCGCTCGCTGCCCGGGCGCCTGCAGAGCTCGGCCCGGTCGCTGCGAGACGATATCATCGCGCAGGATGCCGGCGGCATCAGCGGGCTGGCGGCCGAGCTCGCGGCCGAGCAGCAGATGAAGGAGTTTCGTCGACGGGTTGAGGCTGCGGGGCCGGATCCGCGCCGGGCACTCGACACGCTCAACGGGCTGATCCCGGAGTGTCTGCCGCAGAATCTTCCCAAGCTGCTGGATGCTAAGTTCAACCTTCAGATGGTGACGGCGGAGAGCGTGGAGGATCTCGAGGCGGCGCGGCGTACGCTGCTGCAGGTGGCGGAGCTCAGGCCGGAGTATCGGCACGAGATCGAGCTCTTTCTCCGCGAGCGCTTTGCCGACCCGCAGGCTATGCTCGAGCAGATCCGCGAGCAGCGGCGCCTGCACCGCAGCGCGGCGCCCGGCAAGCCCTGAATCCCGCCGCCGGGCAAGCGCTGAGCCCGCCTGTTTGCGCGTCATCGGGCGCGCGAGCGCACTTTAAGCTTGCAGTGCGGCCCATCTGTGGCATAATACCATCATGCACAAGATGCTATTTACGATGATGTCGCTGGCGGCCACTGTGGCGCCGGCTTTCGCCGCCGAGTGGATGACCGACATGGACGCCGCGAAGCAAAAGGCTGCGGCCGAGAACAAGGCTGTGCTCGTGGATTTCACGGGTTCGGACTGGTGCGGCTACTGCATTCAGCTCAAGAAGAACGTTTTTGACAAGCCCGATTTCGACGCTTACGCGAAGGACAAGTTCGTGCTGCTGGAGGTGGATGTGCCCCGCAACCCGAAGTTTGACAAGGAGCAGCTCAAGAAGAACCGCGAGCTCTGCGAGCAGTTCAACGTCTCGGGCTACCCGACGATTCTCGTGCTCACGCCGCAGGGCGACGTGGCGGGCGGTTTCGTGGGCGGGCGCCCCGGCCTTGACTCCGTGAAGCAGGCTCTTGATCCGGCGCTGGCGAATGCGAAGGCTCTCGAGGCGGCCTCCAAGCTCACGGGTGAGGAGCAGGTGAAGGCTCTCACCGCCTGCTACAAGGCTTTGCCGGATGGCGTGAAGGAGTCGGCCAAGCCTCTCCGCGATCGCATTCTCTCCATGGATCCGAACGACGTCAGCGGGCTCAAGGCCGAGGTGAAGGCCGAGCAGCAGCTCGATGAGTTCGGCAAGAAGATTGAGGCGATCGGCGATGATCCCAAGGCTCTTCTGACGGCTCTTCTGGCGATGAAGGAGGAGGCTCTGCCGCCCAACAAGCCTCTGCTGCTCAATGCGATCTTCAATCTTCAGATGATGACGGCGGAGAGCGTCGAGGATCTGGAGAAGGCCAAGAAGACGCTGGATGAGTCTGCGGCTCTCCTTCCCGAGGAGAAGGAGAACATTGAGCAGATGAAGGCTGAGCTCTTTGCGGATCCGGCTGCTCTGCTCGAGCAGATCAAGCAGCGCCGTGAGAACTCGGCTCAGTAAGCCGCCCTGCTCTTCTCGCAGCTTTCACGGCTTTTGCAGTTTTTGCAGCTTTTGACTGCCGCAACGCCGGCTGTGCCCCGAGGCGCAGCCGGCCTTTTGTCGGCACCCCCCCTCATCCACCTTACGGACTCGGCACGGGCGGCTCGCCGCGGCCCTGCCCCGTCGCCGTTCCTGCCGCGCCCCCCTCTGCTCTGCGTCTCTGCCGCCCCTGCCCGCCCCGGCGCCTTTCGCCCCTCCGCCTTCCCGGCTCGGGCTCTGCGCTTCGCGCGGCGGTGCGGAGCCGGAGGCCGGCTCAAAGAAATGCCCCGCCGAAGTCGGCGGGGCAGAGGCGACGCCGATGGGGCGCGCGCCTCACTGGCACGAAGCCTCAGAAGCTGTAGCGCACGTAGGCGTTGACGGACTGCGAGAACTCGCCGCTGCGCGCCTCCAGATTGTACTGCGCGCCGGCCGTCCAGTGCTCATTGATCAGCCAGTTCGTGCCGGCGCGGAGCATGAAGGCGTTGCGCGCGGGATTCGAGCCGTTGATGACGAAGTCCATCCCCTCGATGTTCACGCGGCCGTGCGGGTTGTGGCGGCTCACGTCGCCGATGTAGCCGAGAGCGAGCTCTGAGACGAGATACTGCTTGCCGTCCAGCGCGCAGCTGTGCCGCACCGCGCAGCCCACGGGGATGCGCCAGTACTGCATGGTGGCGCCGTCGTAGCGGCGCACCAGGCCGCCGCTGAAGCTCTCCGCATAGATGCTCTGCGAGCCGTAGGCGTACTCGATGCCGATGAAGGGCGAGATGGTTAGATTGTCCCGCACGTGGAAGTCCATGGCGTACTCGAGGCCGAAGACGAAGGCCTCGTCATCCCAGTTCGCCGCGCCGGATTCGACGCCCATCAGGTTCGTCCGCGCGTCGTTGTCGACGACGCCGTAGCCGAAGTAGGCCGAGGCGCGGTGGCTGCGCTTTTCGTTGATGGGTTTTTCAAAGCCGCCGTAGATGCTGAACATGATGCCGGTCTGATCCACGGCTGTGCTGCTGTGACGGGCGCGGAAGACGCCGAAGCTCTGCCCGAAGGCCGCGCCAACGCGTCCGTATTGACCGATCGGGGCATCGGCACCGACGGCATAGCCGCCGCCGCTGTAGGTGAAGGCGGCGGCACCGCCCATGTTGATGAAGCCGCCGAGGCCGGCCACCCAGACGTTGGGGCGGCGGCAGTGCACGGGCTGCCACTCCCGCTGCCCGGTCATCTCTTCGGCTTTCTCGCAGAGGGTGCGCTCGGCGTTGTAGCAGGGCAGGAACACCTGGCTGAGGGCGGTGCGGGCGAGGTTGCGCACGGAGCCGGTGCTGCTCCAGAGGGTGTCGATGAGGTCCGCGCTGCCGCTGAGCAGGGCTTTCTCGATTTCACCCTCATAGGGCAGCAGGGAGCCGGTCTCGGGGTCGACGTAGTAATACTTGTTGACGAAGGGGCCGACGCCGTAATATTCAATGCCGAGCTCGGCGCTGACGTTCTGCTCGTTGCCGTCGGCATCGACCAGGACGATGTAGCCCGGGTTCATGAAGGCGTCACCGGCGGCGACGGACTTGGCCATCATTTCGCTGGTGACCTCGACGGCGGCGCGGATGCTGCCCCACTCAGCGCTGCCGGTGGCCGTTCCTTCGACGAAGATCTGCGAGTAGTTGTCGCGGTCTTCGATGTAAAAGGTGAGCTCAGCCCCGCTGTTCAGGGCGAAGTTGCCGCTGTAGTGCTGATGCTTGACGGCGGCGTCATGGAGCCCGATCGCGCCGCTGCCCACGATGAGTGTGCCGTACACGTCGTTGCTGCCGAATGAGCCCCAGCCCGACATGAGGCCGCTTGCGCCCACCCGAATATCGGCATTGCCGGTGGTGGCTTCGTTGCGGAAGGTGCCGCCGTCAACGTCGACCTGCAGGGAAGAGCTGGTCGAGCTGTGCGACAGATCGCCGCCCTTGTTGAGGAACTCACCGCTGTTGATCTGCACGCGGAGGGATGAATAACTTTCGGCGTACAGGAGGCCGCCTCCGTTTTCGTTGCTGTTGGTGAGGCTACCGCCGTCGATGAGCACCTCCAGCGAGCTGCCCATCCCGCTCTGCTGACTGGCACCAATCCCGCCGAGATTGTTCACAGAGCCGTCGCTCTGGATGATGATGCGGGCGTCGACGGCATTCTGAATGCTGATGAAGGAATAAATATCCTGGTAGTTGTTCAGGGTGCCGCCGTCGGACACATTGATGACAAGACTCGGTGCTCCGACGTTCCGAGGGAAGACGGAGGCAATGACGCCGTAGTTATCGACTACCCCCTCCCCGCTAACATTTATATTCAAGACGCCGTTGCCGCCGTAGCTGACGTAATTGTTCTCAAAGCGAGCTCCTTCACCCACGTCGACGGTGACCTTGCCGTATTCCTGCGCGAGCAGTTGGTGGTTGTTGATGAAGGTGGCGTTGTCGAGGGTGACGTTGACTTCGGCGGCGTAGTGGGCCGTCAGGGTGTCATCATTTTGAAAGATCCCCTGCTCGCTGATGTTGAGATTCATGATGGAGATCGGGTCGTCGCCGGTGGGAGGGGCAGAGGCATAGAGCTTGGCGCCCATCTCGGCGTCGGACGACGCCTTTCCGCCGATGATGTCAACATTGATGAGTCCGTAGGACAGGAAGCTCTTGCTGTTGATCCACTCGCCCGTTGGATTGACGGTGACGTCGCAGCGCGTGATGCTGTAACCGCTCAGCGCGGTGCTCAGCGTACCGTTGACGATGAAGTGCCGGTTTTCCACCTGGCTGTTCTCCGTGTAGCTCTGGCTCTCGCCGGCGGGGATGTCCACGGGCTCCAGGGCGTCCTGAGCAGAGGCGGCGCCGATACAGAGGGGAGCGGCCAGTGCGAGGATTCCCTTTATCGCTGCTCGATAGGGTTGTGTTGGTGACGGAAGGCTCATATCTAGATCATTTCGATGGGTGTTTAATTCTACTATTGGATGGTTCGCAGGCTTTTACACCTATGTTCTGAGTCTATACGTCTATTTGATGGATGGCAAGACAAATTTTCCAATTTGGATTTTTTGTATCTTTGGTAGATTTGTCAAGCTTGTCATCCTCGTCTGACTCGTCCCCTCCTACCCCTCTCCTTCCCCTTGGAGAGGGGCTCCTGCGCAGGCGCATCTCCGCGAGCCTGCTGACTCCTCAGGGCACACGGGTCGGAACCCGCGACGCGCTGCGTGTTCGGGGAAAACAAAAAAGGCACCCCGCTTCCTTGCAGCGGGGCGCCGCGGGATGGGTGCCGAGTGATGGGTGCCGGCTTCCGGGAGCTGAGGGGCTTCAGGTGGCGTGCCTCTTGCCGAAGGATTCTCTCGCAGGCTTATTTCAGGACCATGCTTCCGATGGCCGTCTTGAGAGCGACCGAGTTGTAGAGCTGCTTCTCGCCGACTTTCTGCAAGGCTTCAATGAGACGCTGCGAGGAGGCCTCCACGATGGGGTGGATGAGCCCGGAGATCTGACGGCTTGCGTCGGGATATTCTTTCTCAAGCCTCGCAGCCTCCATGCATGCGACGCGCAATTCGCCGGCAACCCGTGTGAGTTGCGCCGCGACGACATCGGCTGAGCCCCTGTCCACCACCAATTCCAAAAGATCAGACGACCTGTTGAGTGCGTTGACCATCTCTTCAACGGCATTCAAATAGATCAGCGCGTCGTTGTCCGACTTCACGATGGCGTAGCTGCGCATGTTCTCAAAGGTTTTTGCCGTGAGGAACGTGATGTTGGACTCGACTCGCCTCAAGTTCGTGAGCAGAGTGACAATCTGTTCATCTTTCTCTCGGAGTTTTTTGTTGAGATCGTTGATCACGGCTGCTTCTCGGGAGTCAAGCATGGGTGCGGCATAGCCGGCACTCATGCATGTGCACGCCAACGCCGATGCCACAAGGATGTTTTTCATGATGTGTTAGTTATGATGAGTGTTGTGGAGCGCGATCCACTACGGATGCACTTTATGCTGATACTACATGTCTCTATACGGTATTGTCAAGCATTTTTATCAGGTAGTTGAAAAGGCATTCGGCTTCAGAGGCAACAAGCCGGCCGATGGGCGGAGTGAAGTCTTTGCGGACGAGGCAACGCAGCTCTCCGCAATGAGGCGGATGGGGGTGAGGCTCGCGCCGGGCGCACGACACAATCGCGCCCGGCGGCACAAAAAAAGGCACCCCGCTGCCTTGCAGCGGGGTGCCGGGTGATGATGGTTTGCGGGCTTCTTGAGCCTAGGCGCTTCAGGCGCCTCAGGCGCCGAGCTGGAAGCGCTCGAAGGCGACGACCTTGATCTTGTCGCCGAGCTCCTTGCCGACCTTGTCAACGAGCTGGGCCACGGTCATGGAGCCGTCCTTGACGAACTCCTGTTCCATGAGGCAGCTCTGCTTGTAGAGGGCCTTGAGCTTGCCGGGCAGGATCTTCTCGAGCAGGGCCTCGGGCTTGCCCTCGGCGATGAGCTGGGCCTTGGCGATCTCTTGCTCACCGGCGATGAAGGCCGGGTCGAGGGAGCTGGAGTCGACGCTCTTCGGGGCGCAGGCGGCGATGTGCAGGGTGAGGTCCTTGCACAGGGTCTGGAAGGCCTCGGAGTTGGCCGTCTCGGGCTTCTCGCAGGTGACTTCGAGCAGGACGCCGACCTTGCCGCCCATGTGGATGTAGGAGACGATGCAGCCCTCGCCCTGGCGGGTGAAGCGGCTGTATTTGCGGAACTTCATGTTCTCGCCGATGGAGGCGCACTGCTCGGCGAGGTATTTCTCGACGGGCGTGCCGCCGATGGCGACGTTGAGGGCCTCTTCGAGGCTGCGGGCGGCCGAGGCCTTGAGGGCCTGACCGATCTCAGCGACGAGGTTCTTGAACTTGTCGCCCTTGGAGCAGAAGTCGGTCTCGCAGTTGATCTCGTAGATGATGCCGTCGTTGCCTTCCACGATGGTGGCGACGGCGCCTTCCTTGGCGTCGCGGTCGGCCTTCTTGGCGGCCTTGGCGATGCCCTTCTCGCGGAGGTACTTGACGGCCTCTTCCATGTTGCCGTCGCATTCGACGAGGGCCTTCTTGCAGTCCATCATGCCGGCGTCCGTGCGGGCGCGCAGCTCTTTGACCATTGCAGCGGTGATTTCAGCCATTGTCTCTGGTGTGATGTTCGTTGCGGTTTGTCAGGCTCAGGCGGCGACGCGGGCCTTGTTGATGGCGTCGACGAGCACGGAGAGGATGAGGCGGATGGAGCGCACGGCGTCGTCGTTGCCCGGGATGGGGAAGTCGACGCTGTCGGGATCGGCGTTCGAGTCGGTGAGGACGATGACGGGGATGCCGAGGATGTGGGCTTCGCGGATGGCGATGTCTTCGTGATCAGCACCGATGGCGATCATGACGTCGGGGGCGCCGCCCATGTTGCGGATGCCCTGAAGGTTGCGCAGGAGCTTCTCGCGCTCGCGGGAGAGGGCGGCAAGCTCTTTCTTCGACATGCTCTTGTATTCGGGCTGCTTGTCGAGGTTCTCGAGGTAGTCGAGGCGGGCGATGCTCTTCTTGATGGTGGCCATGTTGGTGAGCATGCCGCCCAGCCAACGGAAGTTGACGTAGTACTGGCCCGTGGCTTCGGCAGCTTCACGGACGGCTTCCTGCGCCTGGCGCTTGCAACCGACGAAGAGGATCTTCTTGTTCTTGGCGGCCATGTCGCTGAGGAAGGCGCAGGCGGCGTCAAGGCACTTTTCGGTCTCTTCGAGGTTGATGATGTGGATGCCGTTCTTCTGGGTGAGGATGTACTTCTTCATGTTGGGGTGCCACTTGCGGGTCTGGTGACCGAAGTGCACGCCGGCTTCCACCATCTTGGTGATGAGTTCGTCGATCATTGTGTTTGTGTGTGTTGTGCGCGACCTTGAGGCAGGAGGCGCGGGTTGCGGAAGGTGCTGCGCTTGAGCCCCCAGCCTTCCGTTGTTGGTATGGCAGCATCAGCGGGGACGCACAGGATACGCCGCAAGCGCTGTATTGTCAATCAAAATCAGCTTGCCGACGGAAAAATGTTCCGCGCCGAGAGGCGCGGGGAGAGCCTGCGGAGGCGGCAGCCGGTGGGAGGGGGTGCGGGCTGCCGCGCCCGCTGCGGGGAAGTCGCGGGTGGATGCTGCGCGGGCGGCGGGGGCGCTGCGTCAGCCGCGGATCTTGGCGCGGGCGGTGTCGACGAGGTAGTCGAGGAGGGCGGGGCTGTCGCTGAGCAGGCGCCGGGCGCTGTCGGGCAGGGCGAGGCCGAGGAGGGCGTCGCGGGTGATGTTGTCGGGGGTTTTGAGCTGCGCGGCGATGAAGTCGCGGATGGCGGCGACGGCGTCTTGGTCGCTCAGGAGCTGCTCGAGCGCGGCGCTGAGGTCGGCGGGGCAGTTGCGGCGCAGGGTGTCGGTGACTTGTTTGCTGATGGCGAGGGCGGCGAGGTTTTTCAGGAAGCTCATGGCGCTGGTTGCGGGGGAAGGTGGTCAGTCTTGCGCGGGGGGTTCTCCGCCGTTCCCTCCGCCGGGCTCGTCTCGGCTCTCGGCGGCGCGGTGGCTCTCGGCGGCGCGGTGGCTCTCGGCGGCGGGGTGGGTGCCGGCGCGGTGGGCGCGGCTGCCGTCGGCGGGGCTTTCGTGGGCTTTGATGTGCACGAGCAGCAGGGCGAGGTCGGCGGGGGTGATGCCGGGGATGCGGGCGGCTTGGCCGAGGGTGGCGGGGCGCACGCGGCTGAGGCGCTGGCGCGCTTCGGTTTTCATCGCGGGGATGGCGGCGTAGTCGAGCTCGGCGGGGATGCGGCGGTTTTCCTGCCGCTGCAGGCGCTCGGCCTGGGCGCGCATGCGCTCGATGTAGCCGGCGTGGGAGATTTCGATGGCGGCGGGTTCCCAGATGTCGTCGGGGATGCAGCGGCGCAGGTCGTCGGGGAGGTTCTGCCAGTGGTTGTCGGGGCGGCGCAGCCAGCGCTCGAGGCTGAGGCCGTCGCAGCGCATGTCTTTGATGCGGGCGAGGGCGTCGTCGAGGGCGCGCCGGCGGGCGGAGGCGGCGGCGGCGCGCTCGTCGTCGACGAGGCCGAGGCGGGCGCCGAGCGGGGTGAGGCGCAGGTCGGCGTTGTCCTGCCGCAGCAGCAGGCGCATTTCGGCGCGGCTGGTGAACATGCGGTAGGGTTCGTCGGTGCCGCGGGTGACGAGGTCGTCGATCATGACGCCGAGGTAGGCTTGGTCGCGCCGCAGGATGAGGGGCTCTTCGCCGCGCAGTTTGAGCAGGGCGTTGGCGCCGGCGAGCAGGCCCTGGCCGGCGGCTTCTTCGTAGCCGCTGGTGCCGTTGATCTGGCCGGCGAAGTAGAGGCCGGCGATGCGCTTGGTTTCGAGGGTCGGGTGCAGCTCGGTGGGCGGCACGTAGTCGTATTCGACGGCGTAGCCGGGGCGGATGAGCTGGGCGTGCTCGAGGCCGGGGATGCTGTGGACGATGTCGAGCTGGACGAAGTAGGGGAGGCTCGAGGAGAGGCCGTTGAGGTAGTATTCGTCGGTGCTGCGGCCTTCGGGTTCGATGAAGATTTGGTGGCGGTCTTTGTCCGCGAAGCGCACGACTTTGTCTTCGATGCTGGGGCAGTAGCGCGGGCCGGTGCCTTCGATGACGCCGCCGAAGAGGGGGCTGTAGCGGAGGTTGGCGCGGATGATGTCGTGCGTGCCGCTGTGGGTCCAGGTGATGCCGCAGGGGAGTTGCCGCAGCTCGAAGTCGGGGTCGGCGAGGGGGTTGAGGGTGCAGTGGGGCTCGCTGTCGCGGTGCAGGCGGCTGCGCGAGAGGGTGCTGAAGAGGGGGGGCGGTTCGTCGCCGGGCTGGGTGTCGCAGGCGGCGAAGTCGATGGTGCTGCCTTTGATGCGCGGGGAGGTGCCGGTCTTGAAGCGCCGCAGGGGGAAGCCGAGCTGCGCGAGGCTGGCGGAGATGCCGCTGGGGGCGCAGCCGAGGCGCCCGCCGGGGATGTGGTCCATGCCGATGTGCAGCAGGCCGCGCATGAAGGTGCCGCTGCAGAGCACGATGCTGCGCGCGCGGAAGTTTTGTCCCCAGGTGGTGGTGGCGCCGGTGATGTGGCCGTTCTCGGCGCAGAGGTTGCTGACTTCTCCCTGAAAGAGTTGCAGGCCGGGGGCGGTTTCGAGGACCCACTTCATGCGGGCGCGGTAGGCGAGTTTGTCGCACTGGGCGCGCGGGGCTCGCACGCTGGGGCCTTTGGAGGCGTTGAGCATGCGGAATTGCAGGGCGGTGGCGTCGGTGTTGAGGCCCATGGCGCCGCCGAGGGCGTCGATTTCGCGCACCATGTGTCCTTTGGCGAGGCCGCCGATGGCGGGGTTGCAGCTCATCTGCCCGATGGTGTCGAGGTTTTGGGTGATGAGGGCGACGCTGCCGCCGAGTCGCGCGGCGGCAAGGGCGGCTTCGATGCCGGCATGCCCGCCGCCGATGACGAGCACGTCGAAGGTCTCGGGATGGGTGAAGGGCATGTCAGGCGGTGAGCATGGCGATGAGCTTGAGCAGGATGTCGCGCGGGGCCAGGCCGGAGGAGACGAGGGCGCGGTCTGCGGCGGCGCAGGCTTTGAGGTCGCGCCGGGCTTTGGCGAGTTTGAGTTTGCCGCAGCTGCGCGCGGCGTTGAAGAGGGCGTAGCTGTTGGGGCTGCCGTCTTTCTTGAGGGGCAGCAGGCGCTTGCCTTCGCGCGGCAGGCGGCTGACGGCGGCTTCGAAGCTGCGGTAGTTGTCGGCGCTCAGGCCGTAGGTGTCGATGAGCAGCCGGGCGGTGAAGCGGTTGCGCACGGTGGGGACGATGGCGGCGCGCATGATGGTGATGGCTTGCTCGCCGCGGTTGAGTTGTTCGTTGACGAGGCGCACGGCGCGGCGGCAGTCGCTGCTCTCGATGGCGCGCGAGATTTCGAAGATGACGCCGGTGCGCGAGATGGCGACCATGCGCTCGATGTCGTCGCGGGTGATGCGGCGGCGCTCGCTGCCGAGGTAGACGTCGAGTTTGTCGAGTTCGTTGGTGATCTGGCGCGTGTTTTCGCTGACGCGGTGCACGAAGAGGTCGAGCGCGTCGCTCTCAAAGCTCAGGGAGCGCTCTTTGGCGAGCCGCACGCTCAGCGAGGCGAGCTCGGATTCCCAGCCGGGTTTGCTGATGTCGATGCGGGTGAATTCGCGGCATTCGGCGACGGTGCCGAGGCGACGGAAGAAGCTGCGGCGCTTGTCGACTTCGGTGGCGTTGAGCACGAACCAGGTGTCGGGCGGCAGGTTGCCGAGGCAGTCGGCGAGGTCGTCGAGGGCTTGCTGGATGTCTTCGCTGCGCGCGCCCTGCGGGCTGTCGCCCATGAAGTTGGCGCCTTTGAGCCAGATGACTTTGCGCCCGCCGAACATGCTCATCATCTGCAGACCCGACATGGTGCGCGAGAGGATTTCGAGGGCTTCGTCGACGGTGGCGGCGCTGCCGTCGATGGTTTCGTTGCCCCAGCCGTCGCCGTCTCCGCTCAGCTGGGCGTACTGCTGCGCGGCAGCGGCGGCGGCGGCGCCTTCGTCGCTGCCGAAGAAGATGTAGCTGCGGGTGCTCTCGGCCATTACTTGCTCTGCTTGGCGTCGATGTATTCGCCGGTCTTGCTGTCGCGCAGGCGCGGCGGGGCCGGGAGTTTCATGCGCAGTTTGATGGTCTTGCGCTTGCCCTTGGTGCGGATGGTGGTGGTCTTGCTGCGGAAGAGCGAGGGGTCGGTCTCGTGGCTTCTCCCGGCGGGGGAGGGCGCGTAGCCGCGCGAGCTCAGGCCGCCTTCGCCGCTGCCGTCGCCTGAGGGTGTTCCGCCTTCAGGCGCGCTGCCCTCGGCGCTGCTTTCAGCGCCCTCGCTCGGCGTGGCCGCCCCGTCGGCGGGGGGCTCGGCGCTGCTGTCGGCGGGCGTTTCGGCGCCGCGGCTGTGCTCTTCGAGCAGGCGGGAGAATTCGGGATCCTGCTCGCGCAGGCGGGCGGCTTCCTCTTCGGGCTTGACGGCTTCGACGAGGTCGGCGCCGGGGGCCTTGGCGGTGTCGGGGTGCGAGCGCAGGTAGTTCTCGAACTCGGGGTCAGGCAGGGCGCCGTTGCGCACGGCGCGGTCGTAGGCGCGCGCGGCGTCGGGGATGCGGTTCATTTCGGCATACAGGCGCGCCATGTTGTAGTGGGCGTCACCGAGGTCGGGGCGCAGTTTGACGGCGGCGGCGTAATACTTGAGGGCGGTCTCTGCGCCGTTGGTGATGCCCTCGATGTTGGCGAGGTAGAAGAAGGCTTCGGCGTTGGCGGGGTCGAGCTCGATGGTGCGGCGGAACATGACGCGCGCTTCTTCCATGCGGTCGAGGCGGTAGTAGGCGACGCCGGACTGGAAGGCGGCGATGGCGAGGTCGGGCGCGAGGCGCGTGGCTTTCTCCAGATAGCTGACGGCTTCTTCGCACTTGTTGCGGTAGAGCAGGATGGTGCCGAGGTTGACGAGGCCGGCGACGTGGTCGGGCTGCAGGTCGTAGAGGGTGCGGTACATCTGCTCGGCGGCGGTGAAGCGGCCCTTGGTGAAGGCTTTGGCGGCGAGGTCGGCCAGGGTTTCGGCCTGCAGGCCTTCGCGCACGGCGTCGCCGCCGTCGCGGCCGGCTTTGACGGCTTCGAGGAGGCGGCGGTCGGCATCGGAGAGGCCGGGGTTGCTCTCGTCTTCGAGCTTCTGCATGGCTTCGACGACTTCGGGCCGCTGCTCCTTCATCTTGCGGTAGGTGTCCATGAGCAGCTGGAGGCCCTGGTTCTGCATGGAGAGGGTGCGGCGCTGCTTTTCGATGACTTCGCGCAGCAGGCGGTTCTCTTCGGCGAGGGCGGGGTCTGCCACGGGTTTCTTCGCCTGCTCGTTGAGGTCGGCTTCGAGGGCGTTGAGGCGGTCGGTGAGGTCGGAGACGCGGCGGCGGTAGCCCATGTTCTCTTCGTAGAGGGCGCTCATTTCGTCGCGTATGCGGTCGGCCTCGGCGCGGGCGGTGTCGAGCTGGCGCGAGAGCACGGTGTTCTGGTCCGCCGAGCTGCCGATCTGGGCTTCAAGCTCGGCGACGTGCTGCTCGGCGCGCTTGAGCTGCTCGGCGAGCGTGAGGTTCTGGTCGAGCAGGGCCTTGGTTTTCTCCGGGCTGTTGAGCTCGACGATGGCGCGCAGCTGTTCGTTCTCCGCGCGCAGGGCGTCGCGCTCCTGCGTGACGCGGGCGAGCTGTTCGCGGGTGTCGGTGAGCTCCTGCTCGAGCTCGGCGACGCGGGCTTCGGCCTCGCGGCGCGCCTGCTCCGAGGCCTGATACATGGCCTCCATGTCGGCGAGCTGGCGGGAGAGGGAGTCGACGACGCGGTTGCCGGCTTCGCGCTCTGAGGCGATCTGCTTCTGGAGGGCGTCGTAGCGACTCTTGTACATCTGGCCTTCGACCTCGCTGGTGTTGAGGCGCTTCTGGACTTCGTCGTATTTGCTGCTGAGCTCTTTGTAGGCGACGGCCATGCGGCGGCACTCTTCCTGAGCGCGCGCGAGGGCGTTGTAGAGGCGCTTGTCGGTGCTGTCGTAGTCCGGCAGCTCGATGGGGCGGTAGTTGCTGTCGATCATCGTCGGCACGCGGTCGTCAAGCGGCACGTCGGTGGCGATGGGGCTGCCGGGTTCGCGGCCGGTGGGCACGCGGGCTTCGCGCGAGCGCGTGCGGTAGAGCTCCATGTTGTCGGCGAGGAGTTTGCGGCGGGCGGCGACGAGGTTCGGCTTCCAGTCGGGGTGGTCGCGCACGATGCGGGCGAGCACTTTCTCGGCCTGACGCCCCTTGAGCAGGGCGTTGTTGTAGCTCTTGCGCGCGGCGAGGTTCTCGGATTCGCGGCAGAGGCGGTAGGCGGTGAGGTAGAGCTGGCCGGGGTCTTCGCGCAGCTCGCGGCTGCCGCGCTGCTGCACCGAACGGGTGTTCGCGCCCTGCGAGGCGCTGCCCGAGCCCGAGGCGCGCACGCTGCTCTGGGCCCGCAGGTCCGCCGCGGTGCCCGCTAGCATCAGGGCTGTGATCAGCAGGCTGTGGCGCAGGAGGGGAAGGGACATGGCGGCGGAGGGTATGGAGTGGCGGAAATTGTAATGAACAATGACTCAAAATGCAAGCCCAAATCCCGTGCGGCTTTCCGCGTGAAACATGCGCACAACACCCGTATTCCGTCCGCGCCGCGCGGTCGGTCTCCGCGCGGTCGAGGCTCAGGCACCGGGAAACGCGCAGGC
>URLZ01000041.1 GCA_900548895.1 uncultured Akkermansia sp. | reverse complement strand
CAGTTTTTTTGTTTGCCGAAGGCCTCCTGTAGCTCAACAAAACAGCTCGAGACCCAAAACAGGTGCGCCGAGAAGCGCAGAACCGCGCACCCCATCACTCCACCCGATCCGTATCCTCCTTGCAGAGGCGAATCAGGCAGGCAATCATCAGCCCCCAAACCGTGCTGATGGAGAGAATCATCGTAACAATACCGGCAAAAGTCATGAAATCGGAATGCGGTCAGATTGTTTTTCAAGCTTGCGCTTGTGCAGGTAGCGCGACGTGCGCACCACGAAAGCCATGAACACCCCCGTCAGAAACACCCAAGCCAGCGGAACCAGAGCCCCCGGCTCGGCATTGAGAATATTGCGAATCTGCGGGCAGAGCGTCACAAAGGCATTCTGATACACCCACGACGCGAAAATCGCAAAGAGAATCAGCGGCGTCACCCAGTTGAGCACAAAGCCCAGCGCCCGCGGAATCGGCAGCAGAGCCCCGCGCTGCAACTCGCGCAGCCCGTTCTTCGTCCCCCAGATGAAGCGGAAAATCACCAGATACATCGTCGTGATGATGTAGAGGAACATCGTGCCGATCCAGAAATCCATCGTATCGAGCGCCATCATCCCGTCGCCCGTGAACCAAGAAACAATCAGCGCACCGCCCGTCATCAGCAGCGCCACCAGCGTCGTGCTCTGCGTGCGGCGCAGATTCCAAAACTCCTCCATGAACGCCATCGCCGGCTGCAACAGAGAAATCGAACTCGTAACCGCCGCCAGCGACAGCAGCGCAAAGAACAGCGTCCCGAAAAACTGCCCGCCCGGCATCCCCGCAAACACCTGCGGCAGCACATTGAAGCCCAGACCAAAAGTGCTCGCCCCGGCCGCCGCCGCCACACCCAGCAGCGACACCGTCGCCGGCACAATCATCATGCCCGCAATCCCCACCTCCACCACCTCATTGGCCGCATTCGCCGTCAGCGAACCCAGCGCAATATCGTGGCCGCGGGGCACATAGCTCGCATAAGTGCAAATCGTGCCGAACCCGATCGAAAGAGAGAAAAAGATCTGCCCCGCCGCCGTGATCCAGAGCTGCGGATTCATGAGACTGCGGCCGAGCGATATGCGGCGCTCCTCCACGCGCGCCTGCGGATACGCCTCCTGCGTGCGCGCGATAATCTCGCGGCGCTGCTCCGGCGTCGCCGTGTGCGGCACCATATTCACCGTCTTCTCCATGCGCACCCCGTCCTGCTCAGACACCGCCACCAGCATCGTCTTGGCCGGATTCCACATATAGCCCAGCCCCTCATTCACATTGCGCTCCGGGTGCGTCGCATCGGGCGTGCCCAGCGTCAGCACGCGCACCATCACGATAATCGCCGTGAGCAGCAGCACCGGGATACTCCACTTGCAAAACCACTCAATCCCCTTCGTCACCCCGCGGTACACCAAATACAAATTGAGCAGCAGAGCCAGCGCAAAGAAAATCAGCAGCGTGCTCTGCCCCGGCTCAAACACCGCCCCGTTGTGAGACGCCCCCACGAAGCGCGAGAAAAACGCGCTGAACTCCTCCGTCGAGCTCAGATTCAGATCCCCCGCCGCCATGTGGTAAGCGTAGCCCAGCGTCCAGCCCTCCAGATACATGTAGTACATGCTGATACTCAGCGGAGCCAGCACCGCGAAAATGCCGAGATACTTCCACGCATGCGAATGCGTGATCTGATAAAAAATCGACGCCGTCGAATGCGCGCCGTAGACACCGCCGCGGCGCCCCAGCGTCCACTCCACCCACGAGAGCGGAATCCCCAGCAGCAGGAAAGCCGTGAAATAGGCAATCATGAACGCCCCGCCGCCGTACTGTGCTGCCAGCCCCGGGAAGCGCAGGAAATTGCCGAAACCGATGGCACTGCCGGCCACGGCGAGAATCACGCCGAGCTTGGAGTTCCAGTTTTCAGAAGCCTTGCGGGATGGCATAGGCAGCATCATACCATCTCAGCGCTCCATGTCAAGCCCATAGAGCAAAGGGACAGCAGGTGGCAAGGGAACGTCACGCTCGCCGTGCGACGGGGGCAGGCCCCACAGGGCAGCGGCGACAGCACAGCATGGAGGCCCTCTCGGGCAGGGCAGGGGAGCGCCCATCCTGTAAGACTGAAGCGCGCGGCCACCCTGCGGTAGCCGCGCGCCTGACTGCGGGAAATCAGAGAGAAGAGGGGCAAAGAGCCCCGGCAACTCAGATCTTGCCGAAGAGGGTCTTGCCCTCGGAGAGCAGATCGGAGGCAGCGATCTTGAGGCGATCGCAGATACCCTGCTCACCCTTCTTCAGATAGGAGCGCGGGTCGTAAACCTTCTTGTTGCCCACCTCGCCGTCGATCTTGAGCATGCCGTCGATGTTCTGGCACATGTGCATCACGATCGGCTTCGAGAACGCATACTGCGTATCCGTGTCGATGTTCATCTTCACCACGCCGTAGGAGATAGCCTCGCGGATGTCGCAGAGGTCGGAGCCGGAACCGCCGTGGAAGACCAGGCGCATATCCTTGCCGTACTTGTCCATCACAGCCTTCTGGCCGTCGCGGAGAATCTTGGGCTCCAGCTTCACGGCACCGGGCTTGTAAACGCCGTGCACATTGCCGAAGGTAGCGGCCAGCATGAACTCGCCGATGCCGTTGAGCGTCTCGTAGGTGCGCAGCATATCCTCCGGAGAGGTGTAGAGCTTGGCAGCGTGCTGGCCGGAGTTGTCAACACCGTCCTCCTCACCGCCGACAACACCGATCTCGATCTCGAGAACGATACCGACCTCGGCGCACTCCTTGAGCATCTGCTTGGAGATCTCGAGGTTCTGAGCCATCGGCAGAGCCGAAGCGTCGAGCATGTGAGAGTTGAAGAGCGGGCCCTGACCGGCGGCGATGCGCTTCTTCGACTCAGCGATGAGCGGGCGCAGGAAGCTGTCGATCTTGTCGGCCTGGCAGTGGTCGGTGTGCAGAGCAACCAGCACATCATACTTCTCGGCGAGGCGATGCACGGCCTCAGCCAGCACGATAGCGCCCGTGGCGGAATCCTTCACCGCCGTGCCGGAGGCGAACTGGCCGCCACCGAGAGAAATCTGAATGATGCCATCGGACTTGGCCTCGGCAAAAGCCTTCAGCGCGCCGTTGATGACCTCGATCGTGGTGACATTGACGGCGGGATAGGCGTAGCCCTGCTCCTTAGCCGTGTTGAGCATCTTGATGTACTGTTCTTGAGTTGGTACAGGCATGATCTGAATGGGGTTAAATGTTGAGTGTGCCGCGCACACCCTTTGCGGCTGCATTTTAGCGCGCGGCGACCTGTTTGGCAAGCAGAAATTGTGAGCGGCAACCGCAAAAGCCGCGAGGCTCACCCCGCATCCGGGATGAGCCTCGTCTTTCAAGCGTACGGGGGATAGGACTCGAACCTACGACCTCCACCATGTCAAGGTGTTGCTCTACCAACTGAGCTACCTCCGCTTGTGGGAATGGGCAGGGATGGATTCGAACCATCGAAAGCAAACGCTAGCAGATTTACAGTCTGCCCCCTTTGACCGCTCGGGAACCTACCCATTTCTGTTTTGCAGGCCACCGAGGTGGCGTGCGGGGGCATTATACACGCCGCCGATGAGCTTTGCAAGCTTTTTTTTACATTTTTTGCTCGGAAAGCGATTTTTTTGCCTTCGCGTTGCCGCAGGCCGCCCGGGCAAAGCCGAGGCCGAGCAGCACGAGGCCCAGCGAAAGCAACTGACCCTGAGTGATTCCGAACCACACGCCCGCATCGGGCTGCTTGAGGCACTCCGTCGCGATGCGCGCCGCCGCGTAGATGAAGCAGAAGATCGCACAGAAGGTGCCGGCCGGCGCATCCTTCCACTTCAGGCGCACGATGATGAGCACGAGGAAGAGCAGGAGGCCCTCGCCCGCCGCCTCAAAGAGCTGGCTGGGCCAGCGGCAGCTCAGGAAGGGCTCCACCGCAGCACGCACCGTCTCGTTCGTGCGGCAGAGATCGATGAGCATGCTCGTCGACGTGATCGGCGCATCCGTGCCTCCCGACGCCTGCGCGGCAAACACCGCCTCGCGCAGCTGCGGCAGATCCATCGAGTAGAGCTCTTGCGGAAACTTCATCGCCAGCGGATTGTCCGGCGAAGTCACCCGGCCGAAGAGCTCGCCGTTGATGAAATTGGCCAGACGGCCGAAGAAAAGCCCGATGGGCGCCACAATCGCCAGACCGTCAAGCACCCCCGGGAAGGAAAGCTTGTGGCGCCGGGCGTAGACCAGAGCCACCAGCAGCACCCCCAGCATGCCGCCGTGCGACGCCATGCCGCCCTCCCACACGCGGAACACCCACGTCGGGTCCTCGAGAAAACCGCTTAGCCCCTGCTCCGGGAGCCAGTAAAAGAAAAACTCGCCCAGGCGCCCGCCGACGAGCACCCCGAGCAGGCAGACCCAGGTGATGAAATCGCCGAGCTTGTCCGCCGGCACGCAGTAAAGGCGGCGGCGCGAGAGCTGCAGCAGAGCCCAGTAGCCCAGCAGAAAGCCGCAGACGTAGGCCAGCCCGTACCAGCGCACGGAAAGCGGCGTGCCGGGAAACTCCACCAGAACCGGATTCAGACTGTGAACGTATGTGGCAAGCGCAATCATGACGCGAGAGCTTATAACACAGTCCGCCCGCTCCCGCAAGGCGAAAATGGGAGGCTTCCCGCCACCCGACCTCCGCCTCGCCTCCCCTCCCGCCGCTCGGCCGGTGGCCTCTCGGCTCATCGGCCCAGACACGCGCAGGCCGACACGAGGCTGAATAGAGCGCGTTGGCGGATGCGCGCGTACGCGTGTTCACATGCGCGTTCGCGCGCATGGACGCGAATACGTAACAAAAGTGCCCACCCTTTCAAAAAAAATGAGCCTGCGGCAAGATTCTTCTCGCCAAAGGGCTCCCCCCTGTGGTATATAAGTACCACACATCTGACTTTCTGCCATGAAAAACATCTTTGTGACCGCCATGACCGCCGTGCTCTGCGGTGCCACCCTCCTCAACGCTGAAGACATCGTCAAGCTTCGTGTGGGCCTTGCGGACAATGCGCCGAAGACGCTCGCTCCCCAGCCCGTCAGCCTTCCCCAGACCGGAAGTCTCAGCGCCGGCAAGCGCAGGGATGTCGTTGATTCATGGTACGTGATCAACGTGCCCGTCGAGTTCACCGGCACCGTTGCCGCCGGCTCCAAGGAAAAGAGCGCCTGGGTGACGGATGTGACGCTGCGCCTGCACCTGCGCATCGAAGGGCGCGACGGCAAACCCGTCACCCTCAACAAACTCATTGCCCTCACGGACGTGCAGCTGCGCACCGCCTCCGGTGACAAGGGCGTCTACAAGGGCAGCTACAACATCGGCCTCTTCCTGCCCCAGCGCAGCTATGAGATGCTGGCCGGCAGCGAGAAAGCCAAGCTCAAAGTCGTCGCCTACGCCGTCGAAGCCTCCTTCAACGGCGCCGCCTGCAGCCTGCCCAAGGACGGCAAGGCCGAGATGCACGACACTTCCCTCAAGCTGAGGCCCACCTGGTACAAGCGCACCCCCTCCAAGGCCAGCTCGGCCAAGATCTACGCCATCTCCGAGACTCCCTTCGCTCCGTTCTACGGAGCCGCCTACCCTCGCCCGAACCCGATCTACGGCGCCCCTGCCGCCGATGAAACCGTCTTCGGCAACAACAGCGCCGGAGATGACAGCTCTGATGCGGAGTCCTGACGGCGCGGAACAGTCCGCTTCTTAACCCCCCCCCCCTATCCGGAAGATACGATATGGCTGATTTCAAAACAACAGTCGCCCTGGAAATCGGAGCGCAGAGCGTGAGCATGGCGGTCTTCACCCCCGCCGGCAAGGGCTTCGCCCTCTCCCGCTACGCCCGACGCGATGTGCTGCTCGACCCCGTGGAGGAGGGCATGCGCATCGACTACGTCAGCAACGCCATTGGTGAAATGGTGGAAGAACTCAAGGTGCGAGGTCACGACGTGCGCAACGTCGTCTCGGGCCAGCAGGTCTTCATGCGCTTCATCAAGCTGCCCGCCCTCGACATGAACGACCTCTCCGAGCAGGTCGGCTACGAGGCCCAGCAGCACATCCCCTTCCCCATCGACGACATCGTCTACTCCTACCAAGTGCTCTCCGAAAGCAGCGAGGGAGAGCATGAAGTCCTGCTCGTCGCCATCAAGAAGGACGTGCTCGACAGCCTCAACACTCAGGTGGAGAGCAACAGCCTGCACACGCGCAGCGTCGATTGCTCCATCACCTCGCTCTACAACGCCTACCGCGTGAGCTACCCCGAGGATACCGATCCCGTCGTCATCCTCGACATCGGCGCCAAGACCACCGACATCATCTTCTCGGAGAACGGCCGCTTCTTCACCCGCTCCGTCACCGCCGCCGGCTCCTTCGTCACCAACTCCATCTCGCGCGAGTTCGGCATGAGCTTCCGCGATGCGGAAAAATTCAAGATCGAGCACGGCCAAATCTCGCTGGGCAACGGCCATACCGACTCCATGAGCGAGGAAGACGCCGCTCTGGCCACCGTCATCCGCACCGCGATGAACCGCCTGAGCTCCGAAGTTCAGCGCACCATCAACCACTACCGCGCGCAGTACAAGGGCAATCCCCCCGTCAAGGCCTACATCTGCGGCGGCGGCGCCCGCATCCCCTACGCCGTCGAATTCCTCCAGTCCGCCCTCAACCTGCCCGTTGAATTCCTCAACCCGCTGGCCGCCTTCTCCGTCGGCAGCAAGGTAGACACCGAAGCGCTGGAGATGGACGCCCTCTGCCTCGGCCCCGTCGCCGGCGCCGCCGTCACCGGTGCCAAGTGCGGCGAGTTCAACATCGACCTCGTGCCGACGAGCGTCGGCAAAGAGCGCGCAGAAAAGCAGCTCATCCCCTGGGCCGTCGCCGCCGGCATCATTGCCGTCGCCGGAGCCGGACTCTACGCCTATGCGGCGAACAGCCATCTGGACGGCGTGCAGAAGGAACTCAGCATAGCCGAGCGCGACAGCCGCAGCGTCGACCAGATCAAGCGCGAGGCCGACAGCTCCCTCTCGCGCTTCCGCAGCGCCGAGAAGCGTGTGGAAGAGCTCAACGCCCTCAATGCCCAGCGCAAAGTCTACGCCGCCCTGCTGCGCCAGATGGCCGATCGCACCTCCTCCTACAAGTTCTGGCTCACCGAGTTCTGCCCGCTGACCAACTACAAGGTGCAGCCCGTCAACCCGCAGACCATCGCCTCGCACCGTCTCATCCGCGAGAACGCCGGGCGCGTCGCCGGCAGCAGCCTCGTCAAGCCTCGCGCTGAGGAGGGAGACTCTGAAGAAGCCGCCACGCCGAAAGTCACCGCCATCTACATCTCCGGCTACGTCCTGCGAGACCCCGGCGGCGACCGCAACAGCGCCGCGCACCAGGCCGCCGTGCTCGACGCCATCGTCGATCGCCTCGACCGCGAGGGCTATCTGGACTCCTTCTTCGACATCACCAAGGCCGACGTCAGCAACAACAGCAGCCTCTACGTCCAGTTTGACGCTGCCGACGGCAAGAACGCCGCGCGCGGCGCCGCTGCCGTGCCCGATTACGTGCAGCGCTTCCACATGGTCTTGCCCCTCAAGGAGGACAAAGTCCTTTCCGTGCCCGAATGGGAGCACTAAACCCGAACAACACCGATCCCCCACATGAATATCAGCGAAAACAAGCGCGTGTTCGGCATCTCCGTTCTCTTTCTTCTCGCCTTCGGCGGCCTGATGTACGTCGGGTATAGCAGCAGCAGCGAAGCCTCTGAGGGAGAAGAGAAGCTCCTCTCCATCGCCGACAAATACAAGCGCATCGGTCGAGCCGACGTCACCCCGAGCGCGGAGAACCTCAAAACCCTCCGCAAAATCAGCAACGAAGTTGAGCAAGAGAGCAAAGCCCTCAGCAGCGAATTCCGCGCCTACCGCAACTACTGCATCTCCACCGGTGAGAAAAAGGAACCCGGCGACTACCAGAAAACCATCATGAAGGAGCGCGGCGAGCTCCAGGCCCTCGCGCAGCAGAAAGGCTGCCAGCTCAACGGCAACGCCGCGGACTACGGCCTCGACAAGCGAGCCTTCGACTCCTTCCCCGAAGCCGCCAAGGTGCACGTGCTCTCCTTCCAGCACCGCGCCCTGCACGACCTGCTCACCGGCATGATCAACGACGGCATCAAAGCCGTGGACATGATCTACAACGCCCCGCTGCCCGAGAGCACCTATGCCGCCGGCGAGAGCGAGGACAATGACTGGAAGTACCAGCCGCTGCGCACGGAAATCGACATCCGCGTGCCGCGCGGCGTCCTGCCCGCCGTCATCAAGCGCCTCGTCACCGACAAGCAGTACTTCGTCGCCATCACCGGGCTCTCCGTGCGCAACGAATCCCCGCTCGACCCTGTCGACGCCGTGGTGCCCCCCGTCACCACTGAGGACGGCAGCGCCGCCCCCGTCGCGCCTGACAAAGCCATCGCCGTCATCAAGGCCGGGCGGCCCGATGACACCGTGCGCGTGCATCTCAACCTCGAGATCCTCTACTTCAACCCCCTGGCCCAGTAACCCCCGGACACCCTTATGGCAGAAAACAGCAACTCCAAAGCCAAAGTCACCCTCCTGACAACCGGCATCGTGCTGGGGCTCGTCGGCATCGGCCTCGGCACGGTTGAGCTGATGGGCAGCAAGGCCGAAAAACCGAGCTTCAGAGCCTCGCGCCTCAGCGGCGACGACATCAGCGAGCTGCGACGCTCGCTGGATGAAGTCGAAGCCACCAACAACCTCGACGCCAAGCTGGCGGACACCGCCCCGCTCGACGTGCGATCCAAGACCGGTCAGAACGGCGCAGCCCCGCGCCTCGCCCCCCTCTTCTTCGCCCCGCAACTCTGGCAGATCAATCAGGGAGACCGCAACATCGTCGTCGACATCTACGACGAAGCCTCCCCGACCATCCACCCGGGCATCCCCAACCTCTGGTTCATCAACAACGGCCTCATCGCCGACATGGGTAAGGCCGGCGCCGCCGACATGGACAACGACGGCGACGGCTTCACCAACCGCGAGGAGTACAACGGCAAGACCAACCCCGTCGACCCCGACTCCTACCCCTCCCTCATCAGCCCCGAGGGCATCGTCAAGATTGAAGCCGTCAAGGTCGAAAGCCTGCGCGCCTCCCTCGTGGTCGAAGCCATGTTCTCCGACCCCACCTACGAGACGGATAAAGTCGGCATCACCGTCACCAAGCTCACCAAGAGGGGCGAGCCCACCGCCGTCGTCGAGAAAAAGGACTACAAAGTCGGCGACGACGTGAAGGTGCTCACCGAGCCCAAGCGCTACCGCATCGCCGGCTTCGGCCAGAAGACCTACGACACCTCCTACGGCAGCAAGGAAACCGAGCGCGTACTGCTGCTCACTGACTACTACGACCCCAAGGCCGGTGAAGTCACCGTCCGCGCCGGCAAACCCCGCGCCAACGAGCACGAACAACTGCGCCGCGGCCTCGACATCAAGGACACCACCGTCACCTTCCGCATCACCGCCGGCAAGCAGCGCGGGCAGGAGTTCAAGGTGCGCCTCGGCCAGTCCTTCCGCGTGCCCGGCTGCGAGACCGACTGTGTGCTCCGCGAAGTCAACGAGCAGCAGGACTCCGTCACCCTCTCCATCGACGGGCTCGAGAGCCCCGTCAACGTCCCGCGCGTCGACGGCGAAGCCTCCTAAACGTGCCCCATCCCCATAAAAACATCGAAACATCCCCATTTTTACAACTGTAGACTTTACAAGCGCGCAGATTTCTGTCATAAATAAGCCATTACCATGAACCACGCACCTCTCAACATCACGAAGCGGACGCTGACACTCATGGCCATCGCAGCGAGCTGCCCCTTTGCACAGGCAGCCACCGAAGGCTATTTGAGCACCTCGACCGCTGCAGGCACGAGCGAGGTCGGGCCCACGGCCGTCTACGGCGGCACGAGCGCTCAGGCCAGCATCGATACTCGTGAAAAGGCCCGCCGCAAGGCCATGACGGATGAAGCCAAGATGCTCCTTCAGGAAGGACGCACCGCCTACGAGGCCAAGAAATACAAGATGGCCCTCGAGAAGTTCCAGGAAGCCTGGAAGCGCATCCCCAAGGCTCCGGCTACCGTCAAGTGGCAGGAGCACATCGTCGAGTGCATCGGCGACGCCTCCATCGCCGTCTCGATGGAATACGCCAAGATCGGCCGCTACGACGAGGCCGAGCAGCTTCTGCTGGAGGTACTGCAGCGCGACCCGAACAACAAGCTCGCTCTGCGCCGCCTCGAAGAGCTACGAGACCCCGTGCGCAACAACCCGGCCCTGACGCCCGAGCACGTCAAGAACGTGGAAGAGGTGCAGCGCCTCCTCGTGCTGGCCCAGGGGCAGTTCGGCCTCGGCAAGTTTGACGAGGCCTATCAGACCTACAACCAGGTTCTCCGCATCGATCCGTACAACACGGCCGCCCGCCGCGGTCAGGAGGCGGTCAGCCAGCGCAGAAGCCGGTATTACCAGTCGGCTCACAGCAGCTATCGCGCTCAGGCCCTCGCGGCGGTGGACGCCCTGTGGGAGGAGCCCCTGCCTCAGGAGACCCCCACCATTGAGATGGGCGGCAGCGTCGTCGAGACGATCTCGCCCAACCAGCTGCGCAACAACGAGAATCTGATGAATATGCGCATCTCCTCCGTCAACCTGCAGGAGGTGCCCATGGCCGAGGCTCTCGACTTCCTGCGCGGTGAGGCTCGCAAGAACAACATTTCCCTCAACTTCGTCTTCGAGGCTCCGAAGACCCCGGCTCCCGCCGCTCAGGCTACGTCGCCCGAGGATGAGGACACCATCGATGACACCGATACGGCCGATGAGGTCGCCGTGGTGCAGCAGCCGACGGAGGCCATCATCCCCGAGCTCAAGGTGCAGGATATCAGCGCCAAGGACCTGCTCGAGATGATGTGCAACGTCTCCGGCTGCCAGTACCGCGTCGAGGACAACGCCATCGTCGTCTACCAGACCGGCTCCGGCGAGAAGATGTTCCGCCGCCAGTGGAAGGTGCCGCGCAGCTTCTTCGTGGACTCGGAGAGCGGCGAAGATGAGTACGAGTACGAGGAGGAAGATATGGACGGCGGGCTCGGCTCCGGCGGCGGCGCCAAGCGCATCGATGCGAAGGCCACCCTGCAGAATGCTGGCGTGAACTTCCGCGGCGACGCCAACGCCAAGTACTCCACCAGCACCGGCATGCTCACCGTCTACAACACCCCGGACAACCTCGACGCCGTTGAGGAGGCCATCTCCGCCTGGCGCCGCAAGATGCCGCAGATGGTCAAGGTGAGCACCAAGTTCATCGAGGTCTCGCAGACCAACGAAGAAGAGCTCAGCTTCGACTGGGTGGTCAATCCCTTCTCCATCAACAATTCGGGCAATCTCTACCTCGGCGGTGTCAACGGTCAGGGCTCCTCGCCCAACCGCACGGACAGCGACTTCGTCACCTCGGGCGGCAGTGCCTTCGGCAACAACTACCATGGTAACGGTTCCTGGCCCATCAGCAGCGGCACCACCGGCAGCCTGACGGATGCCAATGCCCCCACGACCGCCGGTCTGATGACGGGAGGTAACCGCTCCGGCAGCGGTGCGCTCAACGTCGGTAAGCTTGATTCGCTGCTCACCTCGGGCTCCCGCGATGCGGCTTCGAACACCTCGCCGGCTCCCGGCATCCTGTCTCTGACGGGCATCTTCGACAGCGGCTCGTATCAGATGATCATGCGAGGCCTCTCGCAGAAGAAGGGTGTGGACGTCATGTCCGCCCCGAGCCTCGTGGCTCGCCCCGGCGAGCTCGACTATACGCCGGAGCCCGATCCGCTGGCCTCTGACCAGAACGGCGACAACGGCTGCGCCAAGATCGAAGTGGTGCGTCGATTCATCTACGCTTCGAACTACGACCCGCCCGAGATCGACGCCGGCGGCAACAACTGGAACAACAACAATAATAATAATAACTGGGGCGGCGGCGGCGGCATGCCCATCGCCTCTCCGGCCAACCCCTCCGAGTGGGCCGTTGAAGAAGTCGGTATCGTGATGCGCTTCAAGGTCGCTGAACTCAGCGAAGAGAGCGACATCATTCAGTTCGACCAGTTCGAAATCAAGGTGGTGGACTTCGAGGGCTTCATCAACTACGGTTCGCCGATTACCGCCGGTATCACGAACCAGACGAAGATTGAGCACATCACGCTGACGGAAAACCGCATCGACATGCCGGTGTTCAGCCGCCGCTACATCAACTCGAACCCCTGCATCTATGATGGCTACACCATCGCGATCGGCGGTTTGATCGAGGACAATGTGCAGAAGGTGGAGGACAGCGTGCCCGTCTTCGGCGATCTGCCGCTCGTCGGCCGCTTCTTCCGCAGCAACGCCGAGTCGCACATCCGCAAGAACATGATCGTCTTTGTGACGGCGGAGAAGATCGACCCGACGGGCAAGCCGACGCGCATGCGCGACAAGGGTACGGGCGACGCCCCGTCGACGACCGCAGCTCCGAGTCTCTTCCCGGACGACGGTCTCGCCAACCCCTGATCGGCCCTCAAGGTCTCATGGTAACTTCCGCCGCTCTCTGCCTCGCGCAGAGGGCGGCGTCTTTTTTGCGCTAGCGGGCCGGTCGAGTTTCGATCGAAGCCGAGGAGGGGCCGGGACGATGCAGCGCCGGGGAGGTAGCGGGGCAGGGGAGATGGGAGCCGAAGGAGGCTTCATCAGATTTTTTGAAAAAAAAGTGAAAATTATGCTTGCCAAAGCGGAGTCTCTCGTGTATGATGTCGTTGCGTCACTGACGTGATCGCAAAGTCTGGATCGTCTAGAGGCCTAGGACACCCGCCTTTCACGCGGGCAACACGGGTTCGAATCCCGTTCCAGATGCTCAGCCAAGCTTCCTCAACCGAGGGCGCTTGGCTTTTTTAGCATTACCACGAGCCCCCAAGCACGATGAACACGTTCAAGCAGACCCTCAGGCGCTGGATCGTCCCGATAGAGCTTCGCCGCCTCATGGCCCTGATGATTCCCCTCTACATCGCCAATATGATGTACGTGGGCATGGGCGTGATTGACACCATCGTCGCGGGGCAGGCCAGCGACAGCGATCTGGCCGGCGTTGCCCTCGGCAACTCCGTCACCAACCCCATCGTGTTCTCGCTCGGCGCCGTGCTGACCATCGTCGGCCCCATGATCTCGCGCTTGCGCGGCTCGGGGCAGTACCAGCACATCGGCCTCGTGCTCAACAACGCGAAGCTACTGGCGTTCGGTCTCATTGTCGTGGCCGAGCTGGCGCTTCTCGCCGGCAGCTTCATCTTTGCCGGGCTGGCCGGCGACGACCCCGCCGCCGCCGAGACCGCGCGGCGCTACGTGTGGATGATCATGCTGGGGGCCCCGGCCTCCATCCTCACCCGCACCGTGCAGGGGCACTTCGAGGGCTTCAGCCAGACGCGCCCCACCCTCGTGCTCTCCTTCATCGCGCTGCTCACCAACATCCCGCTCAACTTCCTCTTCGTCTTCGGCTGGGGCCCCATCCCCGCCATGGGCGGCGCCGGCTGCGGCCTGGCCACCGCCATCATTCAGTGGGTCATCCTGCTGGGGCTCTACTCCATCATGCGCTTCTCGACCTCGCACCGGCGCTACGCCGTTCAGCTCGCCGCGCTGCGTGCGCCCGTTCGCCCGCTCATCGGGCGCATCTTCCGCCTCGGCCTGCCCATGGGCATCGCCACGCTGAGCGAAGTCGGCTTCTTCTGCGTCGTCACGCTCGTCATCGCACCGCTGGGCACCATCCCCGTGAGCGCGCAGCAGGTGGCGCACAACGTCTCGGCCATCATCTTCATGCTGCCGCTCAGCCTCGGCATCGCCGCCTCCATCCGCGCGGCCTACCACATCGGCTCGCGCAACAAGGAGGCCTTTGACGGCATGGTGCGCACCGTGCTCGTCACGATGTACGTGCTCGTGCTCTTCTTTGTCATCGGCACCATCGGCCTGCGCCACCCCATCCTCTCCTGCTACACCGACAACCCCGCCATCATCGGGCTGGCCTCCACCCTGCTCATCTACTGCGCCGCCTATCAGTTCCCCGACGCGACGCAAGCCCTCATGAGCGGTCTGCTGCGCGGCTGTCAGGACACGGCCGTCATCACCTGGGTCACCGTCTTCTGCTACTGGATCATCGGCTTCCCGCTCGCCTGCATCCTCATTCGCACGGATTGGATCTGCCCGGCCCTGGGCGCCGCCGGTGCCTGGGTGAGCTTTATCGTCAGCCTCACCATCGCGGCCGTCTGCCTGAGCACGCGCTTCGCGCACACGCGGCGCCGCCTCTTCGACGCGCCCGTCGGCAGTCCCCTCAGGCGCCCCTGATGCGGCCCCGAAGCGGCTCCGGTGTGGGTGCGCGGGACGCGCAGAGCGGCTTGATGGGGCCCGAATTACCCGCAAAAGTGAAGGGAACGACATAAATTTGTAATTTTGCTTGACGAGTCGGGCAGAGAAGTGTATATTTTCGCCCCACACTACAGGTGTAGTGTGGATATCACAATCGAACAACAACACACACGATGAAGACCCACGTGAAGAAAGGCGATGACGTCGTTGTCATCACCGGCAAGAACAAGGGCAAGCGAGGTGTCGTTCTGTCCGTGAACGCCAAGAAGCAGACCGTCGTTGTTGAGGGTGCCCGCATCCTCATGAAGGCTCAGAAGCCCAGCGAGGCCGATCCCGAAGGCGGTATCAAGGTCATTGACGGCCCCATCCACATCTCCAATGTGAAGAAAGTGAGCTGATGCCGCAAGGTTTCAACTCCGCGCTTAAGCCATCAACATCAACCTATCAACCCAAGAGCTGACCCGCTAATACTATGAGCACACCTACACTGCTTACATACTACAAGGAGAAGGTCGTTCCGGCCCTCCAGGCGAAGCACAACTACAAGAACGTGCACCAGATTCCGCGTCTCGAGAAGATCGTGGTGACGACGTGCATGGGCAAGCACCCTGACCGCAAGCAGGCTGTCGAGGATGCCGTTGCTGAAATCGCCAAGATCACCGGCCAGAAGCCGGCGATGACCTATGCCCGCAAGAGCGTGGCTAACTTCAAACTCCGCGAGGGTGAAGTCCTCGGCGCCCGCGTGACGCTGCGCGCTTCCCGCATGTGGGAGTTCCTCGATCGCTTCATCAACATCACGGCCCCGAACATCCGCGACTTCCGTGGTCTGCCCACCAAGTCCTTCGACGGCCGCGGCAACTACGCCATCGGTATCGCTGATCAGTCGATCTTCCCCGAGATCGAGCTTGATCAGATCAAGCGCAACATCGGTTTCGACATCATCTTCGTCACCTCCGCTCCGACGGATGAAGAGGGTCGCGACCTGCTTGCCGAGCTGGGTATTCCCTTCCGCAAGCCGAACAAGAAGACTGAAGAAAAAGCCTAACCCTCTACGACCATGGCAGTATTAAGTGATCCCATCGCAGATTTCCTGACGCGCGTGAAGAACGCCGGCATCGCCCGTGACGAATACTTCTGCGCTCCCTACTCCAACATCAAGGCTGAGATTGCCCGCATCCTCGCGGAAGAGGGCTACATCTGGTCCTTCGAGGTTGTCGGCGAAGGCAAGGACAAGGCCATCAAGGTCAAGTCCAAGTACGGCAAGGACGGCAAGTCGATCATCACGAACGTCAAGCGCTGCTCGAAGCCGGGCCGCCGCCACTACGTGCGTTCCGAGGAGATTCCGACCGTCATGAACGGCCTCGGTATCTCGATCGTCTCCACCTCGCAGGGCATGATGACGGGCGCCAAGGCCCGCAAGCTGCAGATCGGCGGCGAGCTCATCGCTCTCGTCTGGTAAGTTGAACCTCAAACCTCTTTCAGAATACAATGTCTCGAGTAGGTAAGAAAGCTATTGCGCTGCCCGCCGGCGTCAGCGTCTCCGTGAAGGACGCCACCGTCACCGTCAAGGGCGGCAAGGGCGAGCTGAGCTGGACGCTCCCGGAGGGTATCAGCGTCAGCGTTGAGGAGAACAACCTCACCGTGAATCGCGCTGATGATTCCCGCAAGCTGCGCGCTCTTCATGGCACCAACCGTTCCCTCCTGGCCAACATGGTGGAGGGTGTTTCCAAGGGCTTCTGCAAGGAGCTCGAAATCGTGGGCGTGGGCTTCAAGGCCGCCGTCAAGGGCAAGGATCTCGACCTTGCGCTGGGCAAGTCCCACCCGATTCTTCACCCGATTCCTGCCGGTATCACGGTGACCGTGACCGAGAACACGAAGGTGAAGGTCGAAGGCATCGACAAGCAGCTCGTGGGTCAGTTTGCCGCTGAGGTGCGTGGTTACTACCCGCCGGAGCCTTACAAGGGCAAGGGCGTGCACTATGTGGGTGAGCACATCCGCCGAAAGGAAGGCAAGGGCGTCGGCAAGTAACATAAACAACACTAGCGTTTTCAAACTATGAGCACGATTAATCGCAAAGCCATCCGCAACCGCGTTCATGCCCGCATCCGCAAGAAGCTTGCCGGCACCCCGGAGCGCCCCCGTCTGGCTGTGAACTTCTCCAACCAGCATGTTTATGCCCAGGTGATCGACGATACGAAAGGTGTGACGCTCTGCTCCGCCTGCACGAAGAACCTGGATCTCAAGAAGGCTAACCTGGAGACGGCCGCCAAGGTCGGCGCCCTGGTTGCCGAGCGTGCCCTGGCAGCGGGGATCACGGAGGTCGTTTTCGACCGCGGTGGTTTCCTCTACCACGGGAAGGTCAAGTCTCTGGCTGATGCAGCCCGCGAAGCCGGTCTCAAATTCTAAACGGAAAGGTCTGAAGAATGAACACTGAAGAAACGAAAGCTCCCGAGGCTGCAGCTGAGACTCCCGCCGCTGCTCCCGCCCCCGCCGCTGCTCCGCAGCACCGCGGTCAGCGCGGTCCGCGCCGCGACGGCAACCGCCCCGGCCGCGGTCCGCGTCGCGACGGCCGCCGCTCTGAGGCCGCTGCTGAGGAAGGTCCTCAGCTGATGGAAAAGGTCGTCTACGTGAACCGCTGCGCCAAGGTGGTCAAGGGCGGTCGCCGCTTCTCCTTCTCCGCCCTTATCGTGGTGGGTGATCAGAAGGGCAAGGTCGGCTACGGCTTCGGCAAGGCGAACGAGGTCAGCGACGCGATCCGCAAGGGTACGGACGCTGCCAAGCGCGCCATGAAGAATGTGGTCGTTGTCAACGAGACGATTCCGCACGAGATCTACACGGAGTTCGGCGGTGCCAAGATTGTCCTCAAGCCCGCTGCCGCCGGTACGGGTCTTGTCGCGGGCAACAAGGTGCGTGCCGTTCTCGAGGCTGCCGGTGTCAACAATGTCATCGCCAAGTCTCTGGGCTCCTCCAACGCCGCGAACGTGGTCAAGGCTACGATGCAGGCGATGCTGAGCATGCGCACGGCAGACGAGATTCTTTCCGGCCGCGGAAAGAAGAAGAAGGATGCCGCCATCTGAGCTGTTTAACCCCAAACGAAGATTCATCATCCTATGTTGACACTTGATACACTTAAGCCGAATCCCGGTGCCAAGCATCGCAAGAAGCGCCTTGGCTGCGGTGAGAGCTCTGGCCTGGGCAAGACCTGCGGCAAGGGCAACAAGGGCCAGAAGGCTCGCTCCGGCGGCACGATTCGCCCCGGCTTTGAAGGCGGCCAGATGCCCCTGCATCGCCGTCTGCCGAAGAAGGGCTTCAACAATGCCCGTTTCAAGTCCTGCATTGCTATCGTCAATCTCTGCCAGCTCGAGGCTTTCTTTGAGGCCGGTGCTACGGTGACGGAGAATGAGCTGCGCGCAGCCGGCCTGGTGAAGGGCGATTGCGACGGCGTGAAGCTGCTGGGCAACGGCAACCTCTCCAAGGCGCTCAACGTGACGGTCGACTTCGCCAGCAAGAGCGTGGCGGAGAAGATTCAGGCCGCTGGCGGCACGCTCTGCGTGCTGAGCGCTCAGGCGTAATGCTCGGCGGGAGTTTCCTCCCCCGATACGCCTTTGATTATCTCACAGAGCCGGGCAGCGCAGCGCTGCCCGGCACCTGTGTGAGGAGGGCGAAGGCCTCCTCAAGCCCTGAGGGAAGCCGCCCCCTGCGTCGCGCGTGTGCCTCTGCGACCGCTGCGCTTCTCCTCACCCCCACATCGCTGCACGAAGCATCTCTCACCCTAAACGAAAGAAGAACATGTTAAGCGCTTTCGCTAACTCAATGAAGGTACCGGAGCTCCGGAGACGCATCTTGTACACGCTCACGATGATTGTCGTCGTCCGCCTGGGCGTGCATCTGCCGCTGCCCGGCGTCGATGTTCAGGCTGTGTCCGATTATCTCTCCAAGGCGATGGAGGACAGCAACAGCCCGCTGGGCGCCATGGGTTCGCTGCTCACGATTTTCTCCGGCGGCGGCCTTCAGCAGATGGGTATCTTTGCTCTGGGTATCATGCCCTACATTTCGGCTTCCATTATGACGCAGCTCATGGGGGCGGTGATTCCGCGCTTCCAGAAGATGCTGCGCGAGGAGGGCGGGCGCCAGAAGATGACGAAGTACACGCGTATTCTCGCCATCATCATTGCGATCATTCAGGGCTATATGCTGACGGCGACGCTGCGCGATCCGTCGCGCATTGGTCTGACGGGTCTCGGTGATGTGGTGCTCAATCCCGGTCCGCTCTTCACGCTGACGACGGTGTTCATCATTGTGACGGGCACGATGTTCCTGATGTGGATTGGTGACCAGATTACGGAGCGAGGTATCGGCAACGGTGTGTCGCTGATCATTTCGGTGAACATCATTCATGCGCTGCCCGGTGCTTGCAGTGTGGCGTGGAAGACTTGCGTGATGAACGGCACGGAGGTGAATCCGCTGGGGGCTCTCGGTATGGTGGCGCTGATCTGCTTCATGGTGCTCGTGGTGGCGCTGGTTGTGATCATCAGCCAGGCGCAGCGCCGCATTCCGGTGCAGTACGCCAAGCGCGTGGTGGGCCACGGCAAGATGACGCAGGGCGGTACGCAGTATCTGCCGCTCAAGTTGAATTACTCGGGCGTGATGCCGGTCATTTTCGCGACGGCGATTCTCGCGCTGCCGAACTTCGTGCTGATGCAGCTCTTCAGCGCGGATAGTCCGGTGCACTCGTACACGTCGTGGCTGCTTTCGCCCTCTGACTTCCCGTACTACATTATTTCGTCGCTGATGATTTTCTTCTTCTCGTACTTCTGGGTGGCGACGATGTTCCATCCGCAGCAGATTTCGGAGGATCTGAAGCGCGGCGGCGGTTACATTCCGGGTGTGCGTCCCGGTCCTCCCACGGCGGCTTATCTCGATACGACGATGACGCGCCTGACGTTCGCGGGTTCGCTGTTCCTGACGCTGATTTATTTCCTTCCGACGCTGCTGCACACGTGGGGTGGTCTCGATTACATGGTCACGAATTTCTTCGGTGGTACGTCGCTGCTGATTCTCGTGGGTGTGTTGCTGGATATGATGCGCCAGGTGGAGGCGACGCTGCTTCAGAAGAATTACGATGGTTTCATGAAGCGCTCCCGCATTCGCGGCAAGTACTCGCACCTTCAGGGGACGGGTCGCGCGGCGGATGGCAAGGGTATGGTGGTGCTCTGGATTGTGCTGGCGGCCATCATTCTCGTGGGTCTCATTATGATGCAGTTCCAGAGCTGATCGAGGCGCTCGTTACCCGATTTTTTCAGGCGGGGCTCGGCTGTGCGGCCGGGCTCCGCTTTGTGTTTGCTCTTACGCTTCGGCGCTATCTCGGCTCGGCTCGTGTTGGCTCGCTTTGGGGGGTGTTGGGGTGTGTGCGGGCTTTGCGGAATGATGTTGACAGGGGAGGGGCTTTCTGCTAGATTGCAGGGGTTATGAGTTTACGCCTTGCTGTGCTGGGTTCCGGCTCCGGAACGAATTGTCAGTCGATTTTCAATGCTATTGATGATGGGCGCCTCGATGCGGAGGTGGTGATTGTTCTTTCGGATCACGAGGATGCTTTTATTCTGGAGCGGGCTCGCCGCCGTGGGGTGCGTGCGGAGGTGATGGATTGCGGCGGTTTCAAGAATAAGTTTCCGCTGGAGGTGCAGGAGGCGCTGGCGGCTCAGTTGAGGGAGCTGCGCGTGGATTTGATTTGTCTGGCGGGTTTCATGCGCTTGGTGAAGGAGCCGCTGCTGCGGGCGTTTCCGCGCCGTATTCTCAATATTCATCCGGCGCTGCTGCCGATGTTCCCGGGGGTGGAGGCGTGGAGGCAGGCGCTGGAGGCTGGGGTTTCGCAGACGGGCTGCACGGTGCATTATGTGGATGCGGGGATGGATACGGGGGAGATTCTGATGCAGGCTTATGTGCCGGTGCTGCCGGGGGATACGCCGGAGAGTTTGCATGCGCGCATTCAGGTGCAGGAGCATATTCTGTATCCCGCGGCGATTCTTTCGGCGGTTTCGAGGTTCTGAGTGGGTTTGTTCCTGGGTGCCGGGGGGGTATTCGGATTGGGCGCGGGGGCTAGCGGGCTTTTGCGCGCTGGTGCGCGCGTGCTGCGCTTGGCGCAGGGGGGGTATGCTGGCGCACGCAGCTACCCGCGGTGTGCGCTGTCGCGTGGTGCTGTACGTCGTATGGCGCGCTGGTGGCGCGCTCCTGCCGCGCCGTTCGCGCTGCTCGCGGTCCCCGGGTGCGAGGGG